>JBBPZW010000136.1:0-8415 GCA_038198475.1 Chthoniobacterales bacterium
CATCTCGTTAGGCAAGGAGCGCCGGCGCGACATCACGATCTTCTACGCTTACTGCCGGCTGATCGACGACATCGCCGACTCGACCGAGCTGCCGCCGGAGGAAAAAGCGCGCCAGTTAAAGGTCTGGCGTGACGCACTCCACGGGCCGGTCGCGCGCGAGTCGCCGCTCGCCCCCGAGGTGCGCGGCTTGACTGAGCGCTACGCGATCACCCCGGCGATGCTGGAAGAAATCCAGGACGGCGTTGAGATGGATTTAACAATTTCCCGTTACGCAACTTTCCCCGACGTGCGCGAATATTGTTACCGCGTGGCGAGCGCGGTCGGCCTCGTAAGCATCGAGATTTTTGGTTATCAAAACCCGGCCTGCCGCGAATACGCGATCGAGCTCGGCCTTGCGTTGCAGGTCACAAATATCATGCGGGACGTGGCGAAGGATCACGCCAACGGCCGAATTTATCTGCCCCAGGAAGACATGGCGCGCTTCGGCTACGGCGAGGACGACCTGGCCGCGCACCGCTCCGATGACCGATTCGTCAGGCTAATGGAGTTCGAGGCGCAGCGCGCCCACGAGTTTTTCCGAAAAGCCGGCGCGCTCCTCCCGCGCGAAGACCGGCGCTCGATGATCGGCGCCCGAATCATGTCGTCGATCTATCACGCGCTTCTGCGCCAGATGGAGCGCGATTGTTTTCGCGTCTTCAACCGGCACTATCGTTTGAGCAAACCGGTAAAATTCTTGCAGGTCGCCCGGGAGCTGTTGAAGCTTCATTGAATAGCTTTAGACAACATCCGTCTTAACTGCACAGTTCGATTCTAAAGCATAAATGAAAAAGTATTTTATCCCAGCGGTCTCAGCCGCGATTTTGTTGCCGATGGCGCTCACGTCTTGTGACACGCCGGTCGGTCAGGGGGCCGGATTCGGCGCCGCCACGGGCGCGATCATCGGCGGTGCGGCGACCGGCCGGGTGCGCGGGGCCGCGATCGGCGCGGGCGCGGGTGCGTTGGCCGGAGCGCTTATCGGCGCGGCGGTCGAAGAAGATCAAGC
The DNA here is from genome assembly GCA_038198475.1 of Chthoniobacterales bacterium. Lineage (GTDB taxonomy): Bacteria > Verrucomicrobiota > Verrucomicrobiia > Chthoniobacterales > UBA10450 > Palsa-1392. The sequence goes on from JBBPZW010000136.1 coordinate 1,043, forward strand.
GCGCTACTACCATGCGCCTCCCGGCGGTTATCCGTTTGGACGCCGGACGGGCACCCCGGGCTATGTTTACAGCCCTTACGGTCCGCACAACATCATCGATGTGCGCGGCGTGCCGGCCGGTGCGCTGGTGCGCGATCCTTCGACTGGTGGAGTCTTTCGCCGGCCCTAACGACTAAACTTCACCACGGGTTGGTCCCGCGCCTGCGGGATCAACCCGTTTTCTTTTCCGTTGGGGGAGCCGTGCCCAGGGACGTTGCTCTCGGCCGGGTCAGCGACCCCGGCTACAGCTTTTCTCGCAGCCCGTCGACCAGTTTCTGCGTCGCCTCATCCATCCGCACCAGCTCCGGCCAGCCACGGGTGTAGCCTTCACCGGATAATTTTCGGGTCGCGTCGAGCCCCATGTGCGAGCCGACATTCTGAACGCTGGGCGCGTGGTCGAGCGAGTCGCTCGGGTTCGTGATGATCGTGCTGTCGCGTTTCGGATCGGTATTCGCGCACATCCGGAAGAGGACTTGGCTCGTGTTGTGGACGTCGCAGTCCTCATCCACTACCACGATGTATTTGCTGAACATCATCTGTCCCATGCCCCAGAGCCCGTGCATCACCTTGAAGGCCTGGTAGGCATATTGCTTCCGGATGCTGACGAAGACGAGGTTGTGAAAAACGCCTTCGGCCGGCAGCGCCATGTCGACAATTTCCGGGAAGTTCATTTTGAAAACAGGCAGGAAGATCCTCACGCTGGCCGAGCCGAGATAGAAATCTTCCATCGGCGGAATGCCGACGATCGTTGCCGGGTAAACCGCTTCGCGCCGGTGCGTGATGCCGGTGAGATGAAAGACCGGATAATCCTCGACCGCGGTGTAGAAACCGGTGTGATCGCCGAACGGCCCTTCCGCCCGCAATTCGCCCGGCTGCACATAACCCTCAAGGACAAAATCAACGTCCGCCGGCACTTCCAGGTCATTCGTTAGGCACTTGACCAGCTCGACGGATTTTTTGCGAATAAAACCGGCGAAAAGAATCTCATCGAGCCCGTCGGGCAGCGGTGCGGTGGCGGCAAAAGTGTAGGCGGGATCGCCCCCAATTGTGACGGCGACCGGCATGCGTTCGTTGCGCTCGTAATAAAGTTTGCCGTGGCGCGCGCCGACCTTGTGCACCTGCCAATGCATGCCGGCCGTGAGGCCGTCGTAGACCTGCATACGGTACATCCCGAGGTTGCGCGCGCCGGTTTCCGGATCGCGGGTGTGAACATTCGGCAAAGTGATAAAACGCCCGCCGTCCTTCGGCCAGCATTTCAGGATGGGGAGATCGCCTAACGACAAATCGCCAACACCGCCCTCAAACCGGTGCGCGATTTCCTGGCAGGCGGCGGATTTTACGTGCTTCGGGCGCGCGTGAAGCAGGTTCAAGCCCTGCTTCAAAAGGGTCCATCCTTCGCGCAGATCTGTTGGCGGCTTGGCCTTCAGAATGAGCGAAATCTCCTGCGCCAAATCGCCCACGCTCTCGACCTGCAGCGCGAGCGCCATCCGCTTCTCCGAGCCCATCGTATTGATGGCCACCGGAAACTTCGAAACCTTGCCGTCGATCAGCGGCTGCTCGAAGAGGAGCGCCTTGCCTCCATCAGGCGATTTCATTTCGCGATCGGCCCACTCCGCGAGCACGAGATCCGTCTCGACCGGCGCGCTGATTCGCTGCAATTCGCCGGTCTTCTCGAGGGCCGTGAGAAATTGGGAAAAAGAAGCGTAAGCCATTGTCGTGCGCCTAACGCTTCTTTACCCCGCTTTCCGCGCCGTCGCTACTTCGGCATGCTAACCAACCCGCGGCTGGTGTAATCGCCCAGGGTCAGGAGCAGCATGAGAAAGAGCCAGATCAAACCGGTAAAGGCGGCGAGATGCAGAAGCCGGCTGCTTCCTTTGATGTGCATGAAAAATAGCACGATCAGAATCGTCTTTGTGAAGGAGATAAAGAGCGCAATCGGAAGATTAAAGACGCCGAAATTGACGTAACCGAGCCCCCATGTGAGCGCGAGAAGCCCCATCAAACAAAGGCAATTCGTCCAGTAAATCTTTGGCGGGTGAATCTTTTCCATCAGCGGTGTCCCGCCAGATACAGGAGCGGGAAGAGAAAGACCCAGACGATGTCGACGAAGTGCCAGTAGAGACCGGCGACCTCGACCGGCATGTAGTTTCCGCCCTCAAATCGACGCCGCCAGGCGAGCACTGCGAGCACCAGCATAACGACGATGCCTACGGTGACGTGAATCGCATGCAGTCCGGTCATGGCGAAGTAGAGCCAGAAGAAAATCTCAGCCGCGCCTGAATTGGCTTCGTGCCATTGGAAACCAGCACCCGGCACGAGGTGATCGACGAAGTCCTTGTGATACTCAAACCCCTTGATTCCCATGAAGACAATTCCCAAAAGCGCGGTCCCGAGGAGGAGCCAGATGAGGTGGCTACGCCGGCCGAGTTGGGACGCGCGGACAGCGAGCGCCATGAGAGTGCTGCTGAAGAGAAGGATGGCGGTGTTGGCGCCGCCCAGCATCACTTCCGTGTGCCGGCTGGCCGCTGCGAACACTTCCGGGTAGAGATATCGATAGACGGTGTAGGAGAGGAAGAGGCCGCCGAAAAAAAGCACCTCGGTCGCGAGGAAAATCCACATCCCGAGCTTGGCCGCTTCATGCTGCTGTTCGATGTCGTCGAACTGCTCGGCAAGAATATTTGGGGCGGCGGCTTCGCTCATCGGCTTATGAGTTCTTCGCACCTGCCCGCGAAAGTGCGCTCACGCATGCTGCCAATTACGCGGATCTTCCGAGTCGCCCGGTGAAAGACCGAGAGTGTCCCCTTCGGTCGTGACCCCAAGGCCAAGCACCGTCCGGTTGGCGTAGGCGAAGTAACTTGTTACCTGGTTCACCTCCAGGATTTCGCCGTCATCCAGGCCTGAGGCGCGCAATCGCTCGATCTCAGCGGCGGTGATCGTCTCCGGCGCACGGGTCAATTTTTCGGCGTAGACAAGAGTGGCGACTTCGCGCGGCTCGAAGGTGCCTTCGAGGTTGCCGGTCTCGAGCGCGGTGCGCATCGCATCGGCGCGCCGGTCATCGCGCAGCAGACGACGCAGCCCGGCAAAGTGATGCTCGACGCAATAGCTGCAATCATTGAGCAGGCTGACCCGCACGCCGACGGTTTCGAGGAGCCATTTCGGCAGCCGGTTTCCGGAATGATGAAGCACGCTCTTGTAGAGCGCCATATGACCTTCGAGCGTGTGCGGGCGCAAACCGTGCGCCTGCAGAATCTGGTCGACCGAATCGTCCTGACCCTTGACCCGCTCGTAGAGCGCGCGGAGGCGGCCTTCGGCCTGCGCGAATGGAACGGTTTTTATCCAGCTCATGCGCGGGGGCGCGCTGCGACGCGGTTATTCTTCGCCATCGAAATAATCGAGTGCTTCGCCGCGCAAAAGCCGGCGCTCAGGCGAGCGAAGGAGCCACTTCTTGCTGTCCGGGTAATAGCACGACTCGCCGATGGGATTGTCGGCCACGACGTAAATGACGAGATCCCGCTCGCTGTCGTTGATCAGTTGGTGCGCTTCACCTGGTCCGAAAATGAAGGCGTCGCCTTCCGCGATCGGGGTCCGGCCGGTCCCGTCGCGGGCGACGCCGCGACCCGAGATGACATGATAGAATTCCCATTGCGCGGCGTGGGAATGAAATGGGTAGGGGGTTTGGCCCGGGGCGATGCGCAGGATCTCGACGGCAAAGGGATGGCGGGCGCGCGCGTGGCCCGACTTTGGGTCCCAGCCGAGCGCTTCCGAGACGTCTTTGCCGGAGCCGACAAATTTTCCTTTAGGCGAAGTCCACGGGAAGTCTTCGATCTCGTCGCTGTTAATCTTTCTCATAAGGGAACTCGAGCACCGCGGGGTCAGTCGCGTGGGAGAGCGGCCGCGTAACGGGAGCGAAATTTGGTCACCGCCTTGGCGCGTTCAGTTTCGCGATCGCGCGGGGGCGCGTGCGTTACCAGGGAAGCGAGCAGCTCCTGCACAGCGAGTGTGACTTGGTCGACGGCGCGCGCGAAAGCGACTTCGTTGGCCTTCGAGGGCGTGACCGATCCGCTGATTTTGCGGACGTATTGCAACGTCGAGGCATGGATTTCTTCCGCCGTCGCGGGTGGTTCGAAGTTGTGCAGCATCCTGATATTTCGACACATGGGCAGTCCTCCTTTTGATGGTTCGGTGGCAGGAACACGAAAGGCTAATCGCGCGAAAAGTCGAGGAGTAAGGCCCAGCAGGCTCGCTGTTGCCGACCTTACAAAAATGTTACATCTCCGCCTACCAGGTCGGGGCCCCTTGGCTTGGAGGCACTCAAAATATAATATGTTTCGTATAACCCATACGTGAACTCCGTTCCTCCCCGGTGCCCGAGCGTTGAATCACTCTATGAAAACAGAAGTCCTCGTCATTGGCGGCGGCCCCGGCGGCGCGACTGCCGCTATGTTCCTGCTCCGCGAAGGAATTACCCCGGTCATTCTCGAACAGGAGGAGTTTCCACGGTTCCACATCGGCGAATCGATGACCGGCGAGGCCGCCCAGGTGTTGAAGCGCCTTGGCTTGAGCGAAAAAATGGACGCCATGGACAACCCGATCAAACACGGGGTGCGCGTCTACGGCCCAAACGCGACCAACAGCTGGTTCGTACGGGTGGCGGCGCGGGATGAGAACTGGGAACTGCAAAGCGGCACTACCTGGCAGGTCCGGCGAAGTGACTTCGACGCCATGATGCTGGAGGAAGCTGAAGCGCGTGGCGCCCGGATCATCCGCGGCACCGCCGTGCAGGCGCTGAAAAACGAGGACGGGTCGCTCCGTGGAATCAGGATGCGCCGGGCCGATGGCACGGAGGAGGAGATCGAAACCCGGGTCGTGCTCGATTGTTCCGGCCAGGCGACCTTTCTCGCCAACCAAAAAGTGACCGGCCCGAAATACATGGGCAGTTACGACAAACAGATCGCTTTCTACACTCACGTGCGCGGCGCCATTCGCGACAGCGGCACCTCGGGCGAGGAGGCAGCGGGGAACACTCTCATTCTATATAAGAAGAAATTTCACTGGGCCTGGTTTATCCCGGTCGATTCGGAGATCGTTAGTCTCGGCCTCGTCACGCCCCGGGCAGAGTTTGTCGCCAGTGGTCAGGCCCCCGACGAATTTTTCCGAAACGAGATTCGCCGGATTAACCCCGAGCTGGAGCGCCGCCTCCCCGAGCTCGAGATGGTGGAAAAGGTGCGAGTGATCCCTAACTACTCCTATCAGGTGCGCGGCTTCTGCGGGAAAGGCTTTATCTGTATCGGCGACGCCCACCGTTTCATCGACCCGATCTTTTCCTTCGGGCTGAGTGCCACGATGCGCGAAGCGGAGTTTGCCGCGCCGGTCGTGCGCCAATATCTGGAGGGCAAGCTGGCCGACAAGGACAACCCTTTCGCCGAGTTTCAGATGATGTGTGAGAAGGGAATCGATAACCTCGAAGACATGATCGATCTCTTCTGGGAACAACCATTCGCCTTTTCCACCTTCGTGCATGCGCGTTACACCGACCTGATCACCGACGCCTTCGCCGGCCGCATCTACGAGCACGAGCACCAGCCATCGCCCGGCATCATGGCCTTCCGCAAGCTTCTCAAGCGCACCCGCAGTTACGACGCGGATGACTACTCCGTCCCGATCGGCTCGCGTTACCATCCGGAACGGGCGCCGCTCTGGGAACCGGACTCGCCGGTCCAGGGAACTGAAGAGTGGATCAAGCGCGGCGGCGAGCCCGCCTCGGTCGAGGGGTAAGCCCGCTTTTCAACCCCCCTCCTTGCGGCTGGCGGCGACAGCGCGCGAACAAGGTTTCGTTTCTGCTCGCCAAGCGGGAAAGGTGGATTTAGATAACGCGCCATGGCCGCGCGTTCCAAACAACAGCCCGTCACTGTCGTCACCGGCGGCGCCGGCTTCCTCGGCTCGCATCTGACCGATCGTCTCCTCGCGGAAGGTCATCGCGTGATCGCGATCGACAACCTGATCACCGGTCACCTGACGAATATCGAGCACCTCGCCGGGAACGAGAATTACCGCTTCATCAAACAGGATGTGACCCAGTATCTCTTCGTTCCGGACGAGATCGATTACGTTTTCCATTTCACTTCGCCGGGCGGATAGATAAAAGCATCGCCCTCGACAATCGGCGTGCGGCCCGAGTCATCGCACGCGGAGATGACATGGTAGAACTCCCATTGCGCGGCGTGAGAGTGGTATGGATAAGGAATCTGGCCGGGCGCGATGCGCAGGATCTCGACCGCGAAGGGAGGTCGCTGCTTGGGATCGGCCGCCTGCGGATCCCAGCCGAGAGCTTCGGAGAGCTCTTTGCCGGCGCCGGCTAATTTATCCTTGGGCGAGCTCCACGGGATTTCTTCGACCTGCCTGGAGTTGGTCTTTTTCATGCGGCAGAACGGGCGGCAAAACGCGCACGTGCTTTCGCCTGCTCGTGAGCGCGATCGCGCGGCGGCGCATTCGTGACGAGCGAGTCGAGCAGGGTACGCGAAGCACGCATGACCACTGCGACGGCGCGTTCGAAGGCGGCTTCGTTCGCCTTCGAAGGATGAGTGAAGCCGATCAGCTTGCGCACGTTTGGAGCGATGACGCGTGGATCTCTTCAGCGGCGGCAGGCGGGGCGAAGTTGTGGAGAGTCTGGATGCTGCGGCACATGATTGAGGTACTCCTTCTCATTCAAGCAACATGGAAATGGTGAGGCAGCAAGCGCGTAAGCGCCTTACGAAAACCTTTCAGTGCCGTTACCATTCTGTTTCCCGGCTCACTCGGCCTTGATGTTCGTTCCTAAGATCCAAATACTCAGTGGGCATAACGAGACATTTCTCGGCCGGATTAACCCCTGGCCTTCGTTCGAGGTTTCTCGCGTTCCAATCGTTGACTTCTTTGAGACCATGAAAAAAATCGACGTTCTCATCATCGGTGGCGGCCCGGGCGGTTCCGCCGCGGCCATGTTTCTTCTCCGCGAAGGCATCACTCCAGTTATTCTCGAGCAGGAAGAATTCCCGCGGTTCCACATCGGCGAGTCGCTCACCGGCGAGGCGGCGCAGGTCCTGCGCCGGCTCGGGTTGGAAGAGAAAATGAACGCGATGGACAACCCGGTGAAGCACGGGGTCCGAGTTTACGGCACGAACGCGACCAATAGCTGGTATGTGAAAGTTTCTTCGCGCGACCAGAACTGGAATCTTACCGATTCCACCACCTGGCAAGTACGCCGGAGCGAGTTCGACGCCATGATGTTGAAGGAAGCCGAAGAGCGCGGCGCAAAAATCATCCGCGGCACCGCGATCAAGGCGCTCCTGAACGTC
>JBBPZW010000137.1:0-18607 GCA_038198475.1 Chthoniobacterales bacterium
AAACGGGCCCAGACCAAGAATGAGCGACTACAACTCGTTGTCCCAAGGTTCGTAGGCGGCAAGTCGGCAGCTAAAATCGAATCTTCAATCGTACGCGGACGGAAACGAAAAAATCAAACCATTGTTCAACAGCCTGCTAGTAAGCGCCCGGCAGGTCGGGCGGGGTGTTTTCCAGATGGTCCGGATCAATCACCCAAAAGAGGAGGAAATTGGAATCATCGGGCTGGTGGACCGCCAGCCGGCAACAACCGCTCGCGTCACTCGCCTGAAATTGAAAAGAGACCGTGCCATCGTCAGCTACGATGAGTCCGCCATCTGGGAGAGTGACCACGCCACCATCGAGCGCTTCGGCCAGAATGGATTGACCGGCCATTTCGACCGGAAACTGAACCGTGACATTAACGGTTTGTTGCGGGTCGAGCCCGAGCCGATCGAGGGTAGTATCGTGCTTGGCCGGCTGAAAAACGGCGTCGTTGCCGTAATCGACGGTCGCGGCAAGGGCGCGCGAGACAATCGCCTCGGGCGGCGGATCGCCCTCCTGTGCGCGCGCGGGCGAGGACATTCCAAACAAAGCGGCCGCCGCGGCCACCCGGGCGAGAGCTGCGGTATATCTCATGGCCCTGCTTCTCGCTGCAGCGATATCTTTCCGCTAGACAAACAGAATCAGAACAGATAAGAACAAAATCGGAACAGAATCATTCCTCATGAGGCAGATATGTCTCGAAAAAGAATCACTCTTCGTATCCCGCCGCTCCCGCGAAGGCCTGTCTTTCAAGCGCAAGATAACAAGACGGAATTGCTCAGAAGCTGGCTGCGCGAGGCGGCGCTTTCCAATCAGGTTGCCGAACCGCAGCATTTTTATCCGCTGCGAGAGGTCGCGCGGAGGTTTCGCGTGCCCCTTTCCCTCGCTGCCCACGCCTACCAGGCCCTGGAGCGGGAAGGTCTTTTGCGGCCGATTCGGGGCTCGGGCACAATCCTGGAGGGATTGAATACTACCCGCAGAGGATCGGTCCGCGGGGTCGTCGCGATCGCCGCTTCGCTTTCCCAATTCCTGACTCGTCAGGACTACCGCATGTTTTCGCTGGCGCTGGAGCGGGAATTGCGAAGAAGGGATTACTCGTCGGCATCTACTTTTTTCGAAGTGGGCGAAACGGCAGACGATCTCGCCGAGCGGCTCGCGCAGTCGCACCCGGACATGGTCTTCTGGTATTCGCCCGAGAGAATGTCTCGAGAGGTGGCCCTCCGGCTGCACGATAGAGGAATAAAGATCGTCGGCGTCGGTGGCGGTGGCTTTCCTGGCATTCCCTGTCGCTATGAGGTGCGCCGTGATCTCGCGCTGGCGCAGATCGCGGACGAGTGGAAAGGAGATGCGATTGTGTCCGTCCAGATAGCTGTCGCGGCAAATCAATCTGGGGCCGATGAGGAGATGATCGGACGAACCTTCGACGGCCTCGGGATGGCGGTGAGATTTGTCACTGTCGGCTCGCAAACGGTTAAGAGATTTATCAATCACCTCACTGGAGGGCTCAAGATGGGAATTATTGCCTTGAACTCGGTCGCCGCCATGTTAGCCATCGATGAGCCGGAAGCGCTGGAGCTGCTAACCAGACGGACACGCGTAGGATTATTGGAGGGGCCGGTTGCCCTGCCTTCCACGAAAGCGGTGAATGCCACGGTGGATCTAGTGACGGTCGATTGGAAAAGCGTCTCTCAGCACATCCTCGACGACATAACGAAGCCGCGATCGTCCGCTCTCGCTGAGCCATACATTTTTCAGGCAAAGGCTGAGTTTCAGGTTCCGCTTCACAGCTATTCACAACGGATTTAGATTGCTGGCTGCATTCCAGGAGTCCAGTAACGAGACTCTGTTCTAACGCAAGTGAACTTTTACACGATAGCGGGCGGCGGAAGAGTGCGATCCATCGTCCTCTGTCGCAGCGATCTCGCCGAAATCAGCACCACGAGGCTCGCTGCCGTCAGGTCGACTTAAATTCCGTGACCAGGGCCTGCAGGCTGGCTTTGGCGTCGCCGAAGAGCATGCGCGTATTCGGTTTAAAGAAGAGCGGGTTTTCAATCCCGGCAAAGCCGGAGGCCATCGAGCGCTTGAGGACAAAGACGCTACGTGCTTCGTCGACATTGATGATCGGCATGCCGTAGATCGGGCTCGATGGATCTTCGCGCGCCGCGGGGTTCACGACGTCATTCGCGCCAATCACAATCGCGACGTCCATGGTGGAGATGGTGGGATTGATCGCGTCCATTTCGACTAACTGCTCATAAGGCACGTCGGCTTCCGCGAGCAGGACATTCATGTGTCCGGGCATGCGGCCGGCGACGGGATGAATGGCGTAACGCACTTCCGCGCCGTTCGCCTCGAGCAGGTCAGCTAGCTCACGCAGGACATGTTGGGCCTGGGCGACCGCCATGCCGTAACCTGGCACGAGCACGACTTGCGACGCTGCCTCGAGGACGAAGTAGGCCGACTCCGGCGTGATCGCTTTGGCTTCGCCGCTGACCGCTTCGCCCGCGGTCGACTTCGCCGAACCGAAACCGGCGAGGAAAACATTGGCGATCGAACGGTTCATCGCCTTGCACATGATCTGAGTTAGAATGATTCCGCTCGCGCCGACGAGGCAGCCGGCCACGATCAGGACAGTGTTTTGGATAATGAATCCCGCCGCCGCCGCCGCAAGGCCGGAGTAACTGTTGAGCAACGCGATCACCACCGGCATGTCCGCGCCACCAATCGGAATGACCGCCAGCACGCCGAGCACAAGCGAGAGAACGATAATGAGGAGGAAGAGGAAGTAACTGGTCGCCGGATGCGTGCAGAAAATGACGCCAAAAAGAACGACCAGCAGGAGCAGTCCGGCGTTGATCGCCTTCTGGTAAGAGAAAAGGATCGGCCGGCTCTGAATTTTTTCCGCCAGCTTGGCGTAAGCCAACAGGCTGCCGGTGAGAGTTACTCCGCCAATCAGCGCGGCGAGGAAAATCGGCACCGTAGTGGAAACCGGGACCGCCGGATGATTGTGATATTCCACCCAGCCGACGAGCAAGCTCGACAGACCGCCGGCGCCGTTGAAGAGCGCGACCATCTCCGGCATCGCGGTCATCTGCACGCGTTGCGCTGCAACGGCGCCGATCGCCGACCCGATGACGAGGCCGACGATGATCCATTGATAATGGAGCCCGCTAACAAGAAGTGTGGCCACAATCGCGATTAACATGCCGATGGCGGAGATGAGGTTGCCGCGACGGGCGGTGGCCTGTTTCCCGAGCAACTTGAGCCCGAGAATGAAAAGAATCGCCGCGGCGATGTAGGCCCAATCGATCAGCACAGGCATGGTTACTTCGTCTTCTTCTTCGACTTAAACATCGCGAGCATGCGATCGGTCACGAGATAGCCGCCGACCACGTTGACGGTCGCGAAAATGACCGCCAGCACGCCGAGCGTAGTGGCAATGAAACCGCCTTCCGTGCCGGCCGCGATCAGGGCGCCGACGATCGTGATCCCGGAAATCGCGTTCGAACCCGACATGAGCGGGGTGTGCAGTTGCGACGGCACCTTGGCGATAAGCTCGAAGCCGAGAAAGGCGCAAAGAATGAAAATAAAAATGAGCAGAAGCATATTCGTTAGGCGGAATAGAGTTTCGCGATCGTCTCGTTCACAATCTTCCCTTCGTGGGTCAGGACACAGTGTTTTAGGATTTCGTCTGCGAGGTCGATCCGGAAGGTTTTGCTTTCCTTGTCCCAGAAATGTTCGAGCAAGGCGGCCAGGTTGTTCGAATACATGTCGCTCGCATTCCGGGCGACGCGGCCCGGGAGGTTGCGCAGACCCAGGACGCGGACGCCGTTGCGTTCCACCGTCTCATTCGGTTGGGAGCATTCGACGTTGCCACCGCTCTCGACGGCCATGTCCACGATCACGCTCCCGGGCTGCATCTGGTCGACCATCGCGTTGGTCACGATCAACGGCGCTTTTCGGCCGAAAACCTGCGCGGTCGTGATCACGATGTCGGCTTTGGCGCAATGCTGGGCCATCACTTCGCGCTGTTTATCCAGCTGCTCGGGCGTGAGTTCGCGCGCGTAACCCTGCGCCGTCTGTCCGGTCTCGCCGAGGTCGACCTTGACGAACTTCGCGCCTAACGAGTGAACCTGTTCCTCCACCGCTGGACGAGTATCAAAGGCTTCGACCCGCGCGCCGAGCCGCCTTGCGGTGGCGATAGCCTGCAGGCCGGCCACGCCCACACCAATGACAAAAACCCGAAGCGGCTTAATCGTTCCGGCCGGGGTCATCATCATCGGAAAAATGCGGTCGATCGCGCCGGCGGCGGCGATGACCGCGGCGTAACCGGCCAGGCTGGCCTGCGAACTGAGCACGTCCATTTTTTGCGCAATTGTAATTCGTGGCAGCAGCTCCAGCGCGATCGCGGTCACGCCGGCCGCCGCCAGCGCGCGCACCAGTTCGCGTTCGTTAAAGGCGTCGAGCAGGCTGATGTGGATACAGCCGGGCTTCAGGTTGCCGACTTCGTTTTCCGACGGCTGGCGCACCCGCAGGACAACATCGGAAGAGCCAAACGCATTTTGCCGATCATCGATGATCTGGCCGCCCGCCTCCTGGTAAGCCTGGTCGGGGATGGACACAGATTCGCCGAGTCCCGCTTCAACGGAAACGTCAACCCCGAGCTCGACCAGCTTTTTGACGGCGTCGGGAACGAGAGCCACACGGGTCTCTCCGCTCTCGATTTCTTTGGGGACGAAGACACGCACGATTCGAGCATGCTAACAAGTCAGGCCCCTGCCGCAATCAAAAGCGCAATCGCGCCGGCCCTATTCGTTAGGCGAGCCTGCCGCGCTCAAGCTCTCCGGCGGCCGCGATCGCGGCCTGCTCCATCGGCGCCGCGGGATAGCCGATGGTGAGACACTCGCCCAGGTATTGCCGCAGAAACGGCTCGATCCCGCCCAATCGCTCGTACTGCTCAGTGTGGGCCAACTCGTGCGCGATCAGTCCGCGCTCTCGCCAGCAATCCGCCCGCAGGAAAATTCCGTAGCGCAGAGCGAGGCCGCGGGTGGCGGGCGTGAGAAATTCCACCGCCGCGGCTGCCGCCCGTAGAATCGTGTCATCCGGCATTGGTACCCGGGCAAGGCAGAGCAGCCGCACGCGTTCGGGCTGGCGTACGCCGAGCGCGCGGGCGTCCTCCGTTTCCTCGGGCGAAAGAGGCACGCCTTCGCGCAGGATGCGCGCTTCCAGCGCCTCCTCCCAACGCGCCGCGAGGGGAATGAGCCTCTCGAATTGCGCGAGAACGATCTGTCGATTCATGGCGGCAGACACAATCTGCCGCGGGCTGCGGCCATCGTCGAGTTTCGCGCCCCGTCACTGCTCGCATGTTTCCCCTTGTCTGCGCGGCGCCCTTCGTCCATTCATCCGCCATGGCCGCGGCGAAGTGTGCACTCATCACCGGCATCACCGGGCAGGACGGTTCTTATCTGACCGAGCTGCTGTTGGCCAAGGGCTACAATGTCCATGGTGTCGTTAGGCGAACGAGCAACCTGCTCCGCTCCCGGATCGAACATCTGCGCGCTGATGAGTCGCTCTACGGCCAGCGGCTCTTTTTGCATTACGGCGATCTGACCGACGGGACGACGCTGCGCCGCATTTTTGCCAAGGTGCAGCCGGCCGAGGTCTATCATCTCGCCGGCCAAAGCCACGTCGGGCTCAGCTTCGAGATTCCGGAGTCAACTTCCGAAGAGGTCGCGATGGCGACCTTGCGGCTGCTCGAGATTTCGCGCGACCAGGCGCAGCCGTTGCGCTTCTATCACGCCTCGAGCTCAGAAATTTTCGGGGCCGCGGCCGATTCGCCGCAGACCGAGGAGACGCCTTTTCGCCCGGCCAGTCCCTACGGCTGCGCCAAGGCTTTCGCGACGCAGCTCGCCCGCGTTTACCGGCAGGCCTACGGGCTTTTTGTCTGCAACGGCATTCTTTACAATCACGAGTCGCCGCGCCGCGGAGAAAATTTCGTCACGCGCAAAATCGCGCGGGCGGTGGCGCGGATCAGCCGCGGGCTCGAGCAGGAGCTGGTCCTCGGCAACACTTCCGCTCGGCGCGATTGGGGCCATGCGCAGGATTACGTCGAGGCGATGTGGCGCATGCTCCAGCACTCCGAGCCGGATGATTATGTCGTGGCCACGGGAGAAACGCATTCGGTGCAGGACTTCGTCGACGCAGCTTTCGCGGTGGTAGATCTTCCCCCGGAAAAATACGTCAAGCACGACGTCTCGTTCGAGCGGCCGATGGAGCCTTCGAAATTGGTCGGATCACCCGAAAAAATCCGCCGTGTCCTCGGCTGGAAACCGCAGCGGGCCTTCGACGCGCTCGTCCGCGAAATGGTGGAAGCGGAGCTGGCCGCCATCCCGGGCGGGAGCGACTGAGCGTGGCTTGCGCTTTAGTTCGCCGGTCCTAGTATCACCGCGTGAAAAAAATCGAGGCGATCGTGAAGCCCTTCAAGATGGAGGACGTGAAGGACGCGCTGGCCGAGATTGGAGCCGAAGGCATGACCGTGAGCGAAGTAAAAGGTTTCGGACGCCAGAAAGGGCACACCGAAATTTATCGCGGCAGCGAGTATACGGTCGACTTCCTGCCCAAGGTGAAATTCGAAATCGTCCTGACCGACGATCGCGCCCAGCGCGCGGTGGAAGTCATCTCCCGAGCGGCCCGGACGGGCAAAATCGGCGACGGCAAAGTCTTCGTCAGCCCGGTCGAGCAGGCGATCCGCATTCGCACCGACGAACGCGACGCCGACGCCGTCTAAGAACCGAACCACCCCCGATTCTCAGGCTGTATGAACGATTACCTGCTCTCCCTCTTGCTCGGTACGATCGAAGGCCTAACCGAGTTCCTGCCCGTGAGCTCGACCGCACATCTCCGGATCGCGGAAGCGCTCCTGCAGATCGACCTGAAAGACGGCTTTTGGAAAATGTACAGTATCGTCATCCAGCTCGGCGCCATCCTCGCCCTGACCGCGTTTTTCTGGCGGCGGATTCTGAAATTAATCCGCACCTTTCCCCGCGGCGAGAGGGGCGACCGGACCGTTTTTAATCACCCCCTCAGCCTCATCGCGATCGCCTTTCTGGTCACGGCAATCCCGGCCTTTCTCCTGACCAAACTGATCGGGAAGAACCTCGAGAATCTCCATGTCATGGCCTGGGCGCTTCTCATCGGCGGCATCGTAATGTGGGTGGTCGACACGCTTTTCGTTAGGCCGCGAATCCAGCGAATTGAGGATGCAAATCTTCCGACCGCGATTTGGATCGGTGCCGTGCAGGTGCTCTCGGCGGTTTTTCCCGGAACCTCGCGTTCCATGTGCACGATCGCCGCCGGGCAGGTGGCGGGCATGTCGCGCGAGGCCGCGCTCGAGTTCTCGTTCTTTCTTTCCATCCCGACGATGTTGGTCGCGACCGGCTATGATTTGCTCAAGACGATCAAGCCGCACGCCGCGACCGAAGCGATCGCTCCGCTCGCGATGACACCGCATTCTTGGCTCGTTCTCGCGATCGGATTCGTGACCGCGTTTATCGTCGCCTTCGCGGTCGTGGCGTGGTTTCTACACTGGGTGCGGCGCCACGGTTTCACCCCGTTTGCGATTTACCGGATCGTGCTCGGACTCGCGCTTCTCTTTGCTCTTGGGCGCGGATTGCTTGGCCGCTGAAGCGAAACGAGCTAAGCTCCGAGCGTGCAGACACAGACCATGTTACCCGATCTCCAAAGCTGCGTGCTGTGCGAGGATGTGCGTTGCGAATTTAACGGCATGCAGACTCTCGTCGGTGTGCTCAACATCGTGCCGACCCCGAAGCTGCCGGTGAATTACATGCGGCTCTGTATCTGGACCCGCTGGTGCAGCGGCGCCGGCCGGTTCCATCAACGCTCAAAAATCGTCGGACCCGACGATAACCAGACGATCGCGCAGGCGGAGGTCGATTTCGATCTCAAGGAAATGGAAGGCCACGCGACTAACGTCCATTATTTTGGCGGGGTGCAGTTCCAGCAGTTCGGCCTGCATCATGTCGAGATCTATCTCGGGGATGAATTGAAGCTTCGTTTTCCGCTGCCCGTCATCCAGGTCAAGACGGCCTGAAGAAATTCCGACGGACGAGACGCGGTTGTAGCGTGCGCTGTCCTCAGCGCATTTTGCCGCGATGGTTTGCGAGTAATCCGCTGAGGACAGCGGACGCTACAAAGCCCGAACGCTATATTCGCCGGACGACCGCGAGAATGATGAGGATGAGCAGGACCAGGCCAATCCCGCCCGCCGGGTAATAACCCCAGGCACTGCTGTACGGCCAGGCCGGGAACGCGCCGGCCGCGGGTTTTGTAGCCACGGCTCTATGTAGCCGTGCCGGCGCCTCAACGCAGTGAGGCGGCTGCAGGGCCCTGTTCGCAAAACAAAACCAGCTTGCGCCCTCGGGTCGCCATCCTATCTTCGGGCGCGGTGGCCGCGGACTTCCGGTGAAGCTTCCGGCGACCTCTTCTCAACCGCGAAACGCGATGGCAAACACGATACTGGTCGGTGCGCAATGGGGCGATGAAGGCAAGGGCAAGGTCATCGATGTCCTGACCGGTAACGCCGACATCGTCGTTCGCAGCCAGGGCGGAAATAACGCCGGCCATACCGTCATCCAAAGCGGCAAGAAATACGTCCTCCATCTCATTCCTTCCGGCATTCTGCGTCGCGGAAAAATGTGCGTTATCGGCAACGGCGTCGTGATCGACCCGGTCGCACTGGTGGACGAAATTGACGGCCTGCGCAAAGTCGGGGTGAAGATCGGGAAGAACCTGCTCATCAGCGATTGCGCGCATCTCGTTTTGCCCTATCACCGCGCGCTCGATGAACAACGCGAGCAGCGCCAAGGCCACGCGAAAATTGGCACGACCAAGCGCGGGATCGGTCCAGCCTACGGCGACAAGGCGGCGCGGACCGGGCTTCGCATCGCCGACCTGATGCAGCCCGAGCTTTTCACCAAAAAACTCGAGGCGAAGATGAGGGAAAATAACAGCATCCTGAAAGCGCTCGGCGCACGCCCGATTTCCTTCGCCAAGGTGAATCGCGATTTCCTCGCCGCGGCCGAGAAATTGCGTCCCTTCGTCGCCAACACGGTCGTCTATCTGCATCGCGCGTTGCAGCAGGGGAAAGAGATTTTGTTCGAGGGCGCGCAGGGGACTTTCCTCGACATCGACCATGGAACTTATCCCTACGTCACTTCCTCAAACACCACCGCGGGCGGGGCCTGCACCGGCACCGGGGTGCCGCCGCATCGGATGGATCGAGTCCTGGGCGTGATGAAGGCTTACACGACGCGCGTCGGCGAAGGCTCGCTCCCGACCGAAGACCCGCTGATCGCCGGAATGCTGCACGAGATGGGGCGGGAATTTGGCGCGACCACCGGGCGCGCGCGTCGTTGCGGCTGGTTCGACGCGGTCGCGACTCGTTATGCCACGATGATCAATGGCATCGACGAACTGGCCATCACCAACCTCGATGGGCTCGACACGGTCGACCCGATCAAAGTTTGCGTCGCCTACAAGCTCGATGGGAAAAAACTCGAGGTGCCGCCCAGCGACGCCGCGCAACTGACCCGCTGCCAGCCGGTTTACCTTGAGTTTCCCGGCTGGAAGAAATCGACCGAGAAGGCAACAAAGCTCGCCGATTTGCCGAAGGAAGCGCGCGATTACGCACACAAGATCGCCGAACTGACAGGCGCTCGCCTAACGATGATCAGCGTCGGACCGGCCCGCGGCCAGACGTTGATTCTCTGACCATGGTCGCTTCCTCCAAGGCGACTCCTCGCCACGTCGCGATCATCATGGATGGCAACGGTCGCTGGGCCAAGGAGCGCGGCCTGCCGCGGATCAAAGGTCACGAAAAAGGCGCCGACGCCGTGCGGGCCTGCGTCGAAGGCTGCGGCGATCTGCGGATCGAGTATCTCACCCTGTACGCGTTTTCAGCCGAGAACTGGCAGCGCCCGAAAACGGAAGTCCTCGCCCTCATGAACCTGCTCGAGCGCTTCCTAAAACAGAAAACGCCGGAGCTCGTAGAAAAAAATGTCCGGCTCCAGGCGATCGGTCGCCTGACCGATTTGCCGGAGGCCTGCCAGAAGCAGCTTCACAAATCGATCGAGCAAACGTCGAACAATCACGGACTCACGCTGATCCTCGCGCTCAGCTACGGCGGCCGGCTGGAAATCATCGACGGCATCAAGAGCCTCTTCCACGAGATCGAGCTCGGGCACATCGATCCCGCGATGATCGACGTCGCGATGTTCAGCAAGCATCTTTACACCCGCTACTATCCCGATCCCGATTTGCTCATCCGCACCTCGGGCGAGATGCGCATTTCTAATTTTCTCCTCTGGCAACTCTCCTACACCGAGATGTACGTCACACCGAAACTCTGGCCCGACTTCGGGAAAGAAGATCTCTTCGAGGCGGTCCATGAATTCAGCCGCCGCCAGCGCCGCTACGGTGGCGTCTGATTAGATAAAGGCTTCCGCAACCGAATCAGCCAGGAAGCGACCCTTTCGCGTCAGCACGTAGCGCTCGGCCTGAGGCAACATCAATCCCAGCCGGACAAACTCTTCCACTTCGTTAGGCCGATCATTGACCCACTCGGCCGGAATACCTGAGTTGGTCCGGAGGGACAGGGCGATCGATTCCGAGCGTTTCATCTGCGGAGTCAGCATTTCGTCCCCAGTCGACGCCGACTTGCCGCTCAACAAACGATCAGCATAGATGCGATAATCGGAAACGTTCTGCCAGCGGCGCAATCCGATAGTCGAAACCGCGCTTGGACCGAGCCCAAGATAGTCGCTTCCACTCCAATAGGCGCGATTATGCACCGACTCGAAACCGGGCCGCGCATAATTCGAGACTTCGTAATGCTCAAAGCCCGCCGCGCCTAACAATTCGTCGGTCAGCGTATAGAAATCTGCGTCCGCATCTGCATCCGTCCGGAATTCGCCCCGGGCGTGGCGGAGGAAAAATTCGGTGTCCTCCTCGTAGGTCAGGCAATAGGTGGAAATATGATCGGGTTTGAGCGCCAGCGCGCGCTGCAAGGTCGCCTCCCATTGCGCGAGCGTCTGGCCGGGAAGGCCAAACATCAGATCGACATTGAGATTCTCAAACCCGGCGCGACGCAGCAACGCGAAAGAAGCTTCCGCCTGCACCGCGGAATGTTCACGACCGAGCAACTGGAGCAAACCATCGTCGAAAGATTGCACGCCAAGGCTGATTCGGTTCACCCCACGCGCGTGGAGAAGTTGCGCTTTGCGTTCTGAAACGCTGCCCGGGTTGGCTTCGAAGGTCCACTCCTTGAGTTCGGACAAATCCAATTGCGCGTGAAAATCGTCGAGCAGGAAGTCGAGCTGACCGGTCGTTAGGGCAGTCGGCGTGCCGCCGCCGAAGAAGATCGTCTCCGGCCGCAAGCGCGAACTTTGGAACGCTGTAGACGCTTCCCTCTGGGAAGCGCGGGGGAGAGGCCACGCTCGCTCTCGCGCTTCCCAGAGGGAAGCGTCTACATGGGGGGAAATGGCGCTGAGCGACGCCCCAAGTTCCGCCACCAGTGCCTCGCAAAAGAGCCTCGCCTGCGCCGGGTCGGCCCGTTCTTTGTAAAAGGCGCAATAGGGACAAATCCGGGCGCAAAAAGGAATGTGCACATAGATGTGCCGCACTGCGCCGGCGGCCGCCGCGGAGTTGTCATTCGTCCCCTCGCCCATAGAGTCCACCATCGTCGCTCGCCTCTTTCGCTCAATTGCTTTTCTGGTCGCCGGCGTCGGTTGCGCAGCCGCGCAGGGCCTCCCGCCGCCGCAGTCACCGCCCCCGACGCCAACTCCTTCGATTGTCTACCGCGCCCATAATCCGGACGCGATCCACAACTACCAGGCCGACCCTCAGCTCGTTAGGCGAATGACCAACGCGCTCATTCTGTCCGTCACCCACCAGCCCGACATCGCGAGCGCCTGGCGTTCGCTGGTCAAGCCTAACGATCGCATCGGGATCAAGATCTCGGCCGCGGGCGGCGAACTTTTCACCACCCACCGCGAGATCGTAAACACGATTGTCGACGGCCTTGTCGCCGCCGGGCATTCCCGCCGCGACATCATCGTCTGGGACAAATCGCTCGGCGGAATCAGTGAAGCCGGCTACACCGGGAACGAAGGCTACCAGTTAAAATCGATCCCGCCGCACGAAGGCTATGATCCGAAGGCCGTCATCTCGGAGCCGTTCCTCGGGAACCTCATCTGGGGCGATTTCGAGTACGCCGGCGGACGCGGTGTCCAGGTGCCGCTCCTGAGCGAGACAGAGAACACCAGCAGCGTCAGTCATCTTTCGAAAATCGTCGCCAACGAGGTGACCAAGATCATCAACCTGCCGGTCTTGAGCGACAGCGTGCGGAACGGCATCGCCGGCTGCCTCTACAACGTCACCATTCCAAACATCGATAACTGGCGGCGTTTCGGCGTCCCGCCCGATTTCGGCGCCTCGAGCATCCCGGAGATCTATAACGATCCGCACATCGGGCAAAAGGTCGTGCTCAACCTGATGGATGGACTCCTCGCGCAATACGCCGGCGGCCCCGAGTCGCAGCCCGGCTATTCTTTTCCCTTTGCCACACTTTACGCGAGCAAGGACCCGGTCGCGATCGACGCCATCGTGCTCCGCCAACTCGAGGAATGGCGCAAAAAGCGCAAAGTGCCGCCGATCAAACGACTCGGTGCCCATGTCCAGGTAGCGGGAGAATTCGGCCTCGGAAATGCCGACCTTTCGCGGATCGTCATTCGCGACGTTGGGCCGTGAAAGCGATCCTCAAATCGGTTTCGCGATCGTTTTACCTGACGATCAGATTTCTCCCGCGCGCCTTGCGCGGACCGGTCAGCCTCGCCTATCTATTGGCGCGCGCGACCGATACGATCGCGGATACGGCCAGCATTCCCGCGGGCGCCCGCCTAACGACTCTGCGAAGTTTCGCCCGCGTCATCGCCGGTGAGCTCGATTTCAATGCGGTCGCGGACGATCTGAAAACTTTTTCGGTGCAACAGAGCGACCCACACGAGAGAACGCTGATTGAAAATCTGCGCAGCTGCCTCGATTGGCTGGCGAAGCTGGACCCGGCCGATCGCGAAGAGATTCAGAACGTGCTGAAAACAATCGTCAGGGGGCAAGAGCTCGACCTGGAGCGGTTCGGCGATCCGACCAGAGTGACGGCATTGCGCAACGCCGCGGAACTGGATAAATACACCTGGCTCGTGGCCGGCTGCGTGGGCGAATTCTGGACGAAGCTGGGCTTCCGCCGTCTCCCGCCGTTTGCCGCCCGTTCGCCTAACGAGATGATCAAGCTCGGGATCGAATACGGCAAAGGTCTGCAACTGATCAATGTCCTGCGCGATCGAGGCGCGGACCTTAAAAATGGCCGTGGCTACCTGCCGGCGGATGAGCTGGGGGCGGCCTCGCTCGAGGAAGTTTTTGCCCGCTGGCTGGAACACGCCCAGCACCAAATCGAGGCTGGCATCGAGTACTGCTCAGCCCTAACGAATTGGCGCGTCCGCTTCGCCACCGCGGTTCCAGCCTTGATCGGCGCCCGGACCGTTGCGCTCTTGCGCGAGGCCGGACCAACCGGCGAAAAGATCAAAGTCCCGCGCAACGAAATCCGCCGCATCCTGGCCACCGCCGCGTTCGCCGCTGCCTCGCCGCCCGCGTTGCGCCCGCTCTTCGATCGGCTGCTGGTCATCTCCGGGTAGCGCACTCGTCCCGAGTGCTGGCGAAGGCGTCTCGCCTTCGCGGACTTTCCTGCTGATGTCAGCTCGTCCCGCCGCCGTGTGCTCGTGGAAAGTTCGTCGCCGCGAGACGCGGCAACCAGCACTCGAGACGAGTGCGCTACCCAGAATACCCGACCGCGCCTAACGAAGCGCCGGCTGGAGCCTCCCCTTTGGCTGAAGAAGCGATCAACCGGATCCGAATCCGCGCAAAGCGTCTTCGTCGGCAGGCTGGCAGCGCGCGCCGGCCGCGGCTATGCTCGCGATCATGACTCGCCCGCGCTCTCTTCTTTCTCTCGTCGCCCTCCTCTGCGCTTTCGCCTACTCCGCCTCCGCCGGCCTCACGGCGCTGGTCGGCGGACGATTGATCGATGGCTTTGGCGGACCGCCCCTCGCGAACAGCGTCATCCTCGTTGAGAACGAGCGCATCACCGCGATTGGGCAGGTCGGCACCTTGGAGGTGCCGAAAGATGCCGAGGTCATTTCGACGGAAGGAATGGATGTGCTTCCCGGCCTCTGGGATTGCCACGTCCACACCATGATTCTCGGCCATAGCGATTACGGGCATTGGGACAAGACCTACGAGAAACGCTTTGGGAGCGAGATCATGCCGGCGGCCGCGCATCAGCTTTTGATGGCCGGCGTGACGAGCGCGCGCGATCTCGGTGGTCCGCTCGCCGACAGCATCAGCGTGCGCGACCGGATCAATCGCGGCGAAATTCCGGGGCCAACCCTTTATGTGGCGGGTCCTTTCATCCAACACGCACCTTACCTTGGGGAAGAGCTTTACCGCTGGGGCGTGAAGGGCGCGGCCGATGCGCGCGCCAAGGTGAAAACCCTCGCCGATGCCGGCGTCAATATCATCAAGCTGATCGACCAGGATCAGATGACTTTGGAGGAAGCCAAGGCGGTGGTCGACGAAGCGCACGCGCGCAAATTACCAGTCGTGGCCCATGCGCATCGCCCGGATGAAATCCGGCGCGGGCTGGCCATCGGGGTGGACGATTTTGAGCATACCGGACTCGCCACGGCGCCCGGTTATCCGCAGGACATTTTGACCGCGATCGCGGAGCGCACGGCGAAGATGAATATCGGGCCGCTCTTCTGGTGTCCGACAATCGAAGGTTTTCTCAATTACCAATCGTTGGTCGAAAATCCGGAGCCGCTCGACGATCCGGCCTGGCAACTGGATGTGCCTAACGACATCGTACAGGACATCAAAGCCTCGATTAAACATCCCGGCCAGCTTAGTTATTATCAAATCACTCCGGCCCGCGCGGCCACCGTGACGAAGAAGTTCCACCAGCTTCAGGACACCGGCGTCGTCCTCCTGATCGGAACTGACAGCGGCATCCCGATGAAATTTCACAGCAGCTCCACCTGGCACGAGATGGATGCCTGGGTGAACAAGCTCGGGGTCGATCCGATGACGACCATCCGGGCGGCGACCTATTGGCCGGCAGTGATGATGAAGGTCGACAAGGACTACGGCTCGCTCAGCGAAGGGAAGTTTGCCGACATCATCGCGGTGAAGGGCGATGTCCTGCGCGGAATCAATCTTCTGCAGCGAGTCGACCTTGTCATGAAGCACGGCCATCGTTATAAATAGAGGCGCGCTCCACCGCCGCCATCCGCGATAGGCCATTGACTTTGAACATATGGATATTCGCCTTTTGCTCGTCCCTTACGATCCTGGCCAACGAAATGTCCGCATGGGCGCACCGAGGGAACCGTTTGCGCCGCCGCCCTCCATGCCCCCGGGACGATCGTGGGCCGCGTGACTGAGCCGGTTTGATTCGTTAGGCAGGCTTCTCGCGTTTCACTTCCGCAGGAGCTTTGTCTTCCCGCAGGCCGAGGAAAACCGGCGCACGCAGTTTTGCGTCCCGGGTCCACTCCGCAAATTTCACCTGGCAGACGAAAACCGGCTCGACCCAGTTGATTTTGCGCATCATGCCCGGAGTGATGCCCTGGGTCCACTGCCCGCCCGGCTTCGAAGGCAGGTCGTCAAAAGGACAATCATCGCGCGCTTCCCGCTTCAGCTTGTCGTGGAGGAGCGCGAGCATTTTGGAGTCGAATCCCGTCCCGACTTTGCCGGCAAAGAGCAGCTTCTTTTTCTCGTGATAGCCAACGAGCAAGGCGCCAAAATGTTGGCGCGCACCGGCCGGAGGAGTGTAACCGCCGATGACGAACTCCTGTTCGTTCTGGCATTTGAGCTTGATCCAGGCGCCGCTTCTCCGGCCCGCTTCATAAATAGAATCGGCTCGCTTCCCGATGATCCCCTCCAGACCGCGCCGCTCCACCTCGGCGAGGAGCGCTTCGGGATCGTCCCCCAGCTCCCCGGAATAACGGATCGGTTCGCCGACGCCAGCGCAAAGCTGTCGCAGCATTTCCTTCCGGGTCGTTAGGGGAAAACCGGTCAGGTTTTTGCCTTCGAGCTGGAGGAGATCGAAGACGTAATAGGAAAGCGGCGCGGCGCGCCCTTCTATTTCGCGCGCCTGCAAAAGTTGAAAGGAAGAACGCCCCTCGTCGTCGAGCGCGACCACTTCTCCATCGATCACGCATTCGTTGCAGGGCAAAGTTTTAATTGCCTCAGCGATCTCCGGAAATTGTTTTGTCAGGTCGTTTTCCTTGCGCGAGATCAACTTCACTTTCCCGCCGCTTTTCACCGTCAAGACGCGGAACCCGTCGAATTTCAATTCATAGATCCAGCCTCCGCCCACCGGCGGCGACTCGACCAGTTTCGGTTTCATCGGGTCGATGAAACGCGGCCTGCCCGCCGGCAGCGAATCAGGTAGCGCGAGCGCGCTTTCTTCTACCTTTGGGGCGCGCGGAGCTTTTTTTTTAACTCCCTTTTCCTTGTCCGCGACGGCCTTTCGGACCCGTGCCCGGAGACTTTTCTGGCTGTCGTTAGGCTGGTCCCGGTTGGTTTGCCATTCGGCGTCGCGATCTTTCGCGATCTGCTTCATCGTGCGGCCGGTCTTGACCGATTGATCCTCGCGCTTTTTCGAGATCGGTTTGACGTCGGCGTCGCTTTTCAGAAGTAGCCACTGGTTCTTGCCACCTTCGCTCCGGGTCCGGATCAATGCCCAGTCGCCCTTCAACTTTTCGCCTTCCAGCACGAGGTGAAGGCGGCCCTCCTTTAGCGCCTCAAGCGGCTTCTCCCCGTGCACATAATAGTTCCCCTGATCCCAAACCATGACGGTGCCGCCGCCATAGCTGCCCTCGGGGATCACTCCCTCGAAATTTTCGTAATCAATCGGGTGATCCTCGACCTCGACCGCGAGATGTTTTTCCCCGCGGTGCCACGGAATGCCCTTGGGCACGGCCCAGGATTTCAGGACGCCGTCCATTTCCAGCCGGAAATCGTAGTGTAACCGGCTGGCATCATGTTTTTGAATGACGAAACGCGAGGCACCCGCGACCCGCTTCGGCCGCGGCTTTTTTTTGCCGCTTGGTTCGGCCGTGACGGAGAAATTTCGTTTCCGCTGGTACTCAGTCAGACCCATCGCTTATTCAGGCTCCCACCAAAAAGCGAAAACGCCACCGCGATCGCGCGGGATCACGGTGGCGATAATTTTCGCGGTCCGGAAATTCCCGCCTAACGACGCGAACGGGAACGGCTGGCGGTCACCGGCTCGGCTGCCGCTTCTTCAGCTTCGTCATTCACGATGCTCTCGGCGATTTCGGTTAGCTTCTCATCGGCGGCGCCTTCCTCGTCGAGCGTTTCCTGAAGGAGATCCTCTGCTTCATCCTCACCGAGGATCCCCGCGAAGGTGCGAACGACACCGTAGCCGGCCATCTCGTAATGTTCGACCCGCTGCGCGGCGGCAATAATGCCGGCATCGATGACCGAGTCAGGGCCGTCTTCCTTCATCATCTCGGAGCCTTCCTCGACCAGGCCCTTCATCGCCTTGCAGGTCTTGCCGCTCGGCTTTTTTCCAAGCTTGACGAAGATCTCCTCGAGCCGCTCGACGTGGGTCCGGGTTTCCCCGAGATGATTCTCGAAGGCTTCTTTCAATTCCGGCGTGCTCGCCCTTTTCGCCATCTTCGGCAGCGCCTTGAGCAGTTGATTCTCGGCGTTGTAAAGATCGCGCATTTCTTCAATCCAGAGGGTACGAAGTGAGTCCAATTTCATTAATTTTTATCCTTTTTGTTTGGGTTTCTCCGGGTGCGCCTAACGACTCACCCGACCGGCAAATATTTTCTCTGACATTGCCGTGCAAACTTGAAACGGACTGGGCCGCACGCCCGCGCGTATCGCCGCTTCCCTATTCAGGGCTCAGAAATTTCCGGACGTGAACGCGGCGGCCCGTCGGGTGGGCGCGGCGAAATGGCGACCAGCGGACGATTCCTGGTCAAAAAGTTGATGCAGCCCGGCAAAATTCCTTACACCGGAAGAATGAAAATTCTGTTCCCGCTCAGCGTCGTCAGCATCGCGTCTATTCGGGTAGCGACTTGATCAACGAATTCGCGCAGCCCAATGCGTTGAAGACGCGCGAAAAGTGGGATAGCTAACCAGCCGCTGCATTCCCTCGAAACGCGTCTAATCCCATAACTCGATCGGTACCATCGCGCCGGCCGCGAATTTCTCGCCACTCGCTACGCGCAGGAGCGCGTTTGCACGGCTCAAGCCAAAGAGAGCGTGCGATTCCTGCAGACCGCTGACCGTAAAGACGCCGCTCTTCAACTGGCCGCGCAGGTAATGGGGCCGCTCGCCATCGTTCTCCACCTCGGTCGCAAGGCGCGCCGAGACTTGGCGCAAGCCAAGGTGTTCTTCGCCAGCTCCGCTCATCTTCCGCAACGC
>JBBPZW010000138.1:0-10960 GCA_038198475.1 Chthoniobacterales bacterium
ACCGTGCTCTTGGAAAGCACTTGTCCTTTGATGATCGGCTCCAGCTCTGCGCGAGAGCAGTTTTTCACCACCCCCGTAAAGACTTTGCCGCCGCGTTTGTGCAAGCCGATCACGGGCGTTTTGCCGCTCGCGCCGCGTCCGTGCCGGCCGCGCACGCCGATTGACCACCGCCAGCTTACTCGCGCTCAGAGCCGAAACATCCGTGCAAAACATCTTTAACAATTCCTTAAATTTTCGCTCCGAATCCTTGCATCAAAAATATATCTGTTTCCCATTGCCGCCCAACATTATACACGACAGAGCAACCTCTAATCTGGGCAAGACCCTTGATTTTCTTTGGATGTTGAAGGCGCCGCCCTGTGCCTCATAACAAGCGCGC
The DNA here is from genome assembly GCA_038198475.1 of Chthoniobacterales bacterium. Lineage (GTDB taxonomy): Bacteria > Verrucomicrobiota > Verrucomicrobiia > Chthoniobacterales > UBA10450 > Palsa-1392. The sequence goes on from JBBPZW010000138.1 coordinate 380, forward strand.
AAACGCGCCAGGCTGAGATGCAGTTGGTTGCTTTTTATCGGCTGTTTTTGTTCGTTAAGGGCGTTGACACGCTTCGTATTCTGGTTGGTTAATTATATCTACGGAACCCGTCGGTCGAAGTTCGCGAATATGCCGCCTCGATCTTTACCAAGGCTTCTTTCATTCAGCTTGTCTCATCCTTACCCTCAGACACTTTTGAAACCACTTCTAGTATCATTACGAGCCGGTGCCGCTTGATTCACCCGACCAACAACATCTGAGGGCAAGTGTCGGCTACCTCGAACTGGGGGATGTTCCAGGAGCTTAACGAAATGCCGGTCCATGAATGGACCGGGGTTTAATCCCGGCCCACCGCTTCGTCCGAAACAGGCTGGGCGCCGCGTGGTCAGCGTCGCAACGACCCACGGCTCTCTAAGTTCGCCGACGCTGGTTCGAGAGCAACTTGGCTGCGGCCAGGGTGAGCGCGCCCATCACGACCGGATTGCCCATCGCTTTCACAAACCAGGGTTTTTCGGCGACCGTCTGTCGCAGCGCATCGGGATTGTTCTTGCGCGCGTAATCGACCACGCGGGTTGCGTCCTGGTCGCTCATTTTCTGAGGGTCGGTCGAGCCGAGTCCAAGCATGCCCGCGAGGCCCGCGAGACCGCCGCCCAGCCCGCCGACGCTGGCCCCGCCAGCTCCGCTTTGTCCGCCGCCCAGCGCACCGAGCAAGCTGCCCAGAAGACCCTGCTTTTCCTGCGGAGGCGCTTGGGAAATCGCCTGGTTCGCCGCCTGATGAAACTGGTCGTCGGGCAATTTTCCCAGATATTGGGTGGCGGCCTCGCGGTAGGCGTGATTGTTGAATTCGCCGTCTTCCGGCCGATCGGAAATGAAACGGTCGTGATACTGCTGGGCGTCTCGATCATCGACAGTTCCACCGCCGCCGAAACGCTTCATGAAGTCGTCTATTGTGTCAGCCATATGATTGTTAGTCTGTTTGTTGGTTCACTGCGAAAGCGGATTATCGCACTGGCGTGTAGGTCATTTCCGCGGTTTGCGCGTTGAGCTGAGCGGTGCCGATCTTGTGCGGCGGATTGGAAGGCTATAAGCAATGACGGTCAAATCCTGGCCTGGGAATTCCCGTGCCATCTGGTCAGGATCGAGCGCTTTAACTCTCTGGAATCTTCGCCATCGGGACACTGCGATTGAGGAGCAGTCCAAGCTCGTTCTGTTCGTTGAGCAGGGCCCGCTCGATGGTAGACCCTTTCGGGTCCGCCCGGCGAATCCGGTTCAGGAATTCGATCTGGCGCTGGCGCCCGGCGAGCGGCTGCGAGCGCGACAAGTCGCGCGTGACTTGCTCGGAAGGCGTGGCGGGCGGCGGTGAGACAGGAGCGTCGCAACCAGCGACGAACAGGCTGCCGCCGAGCAAGGAAATTGACGACAAGGTGGCGAGGTGCATCGGGTAAGAAGTATAGTTTGTGCGCCGCGCCTAGCTTCAGGCGGTGCGGCCTCGCACCAGGCGATAGATCACGAGTAGAATAATCGCTCCGATAATCGACGCGATGAATCCGGCCGGTTGTCCCTCCGTATACCAATGCATGGCGCGACCGAGGAAGCCGGCCAGAAAAGCGCCAGCGATGCCGATCAGGATGGTTATGATAAAACCTTCGATCATTTCCCCGCCCCGCTCGTCAGGGAAATTGAGCGCGGCAGCGGTGTCTCTTTTCTCGGCAACTATGCTCGCAGCGGGACGGAGATTCTGCACGAACTCGGCGAAGAACATCTCCGCACCGGCCGACCGATTTCTTTACACTCGGCCGATTCCGTGCTGCAAATCGCGGCGCACGAAAAGGCGATGGCGGTGGAACGCTTGTATGAGATTTGCCGGGCCGCCCGCGCGATCGCGGATCTTACCGGATCGGCCGCGTAATTGCCCGGCCGTTTCTGGGCGAACCGGGAAATTTTCGCCGAACATCGAACCGGCATGATTTCTCGCTGGCGCCGCCCCGGACGGTGCTGGAGTCGTTAGGCGAAAGGCAGGTCGCGGTCCTGGGCGTGGGGGAAATCAGCGATATTTTCGCTGGTCGCGGTGTCGCCGAATCGTTTCCGACCACTTCCAACCGCGATGGAATGCAGCGGATCGAGAAGCTGTGGCGGGAACGAAAGGAGAGTCTCATTTTTGCCAACCTGGTCGACTTCGACATGCTTTTCGGACACCGGCGCGATGTCGCGGGCTACGCCGACGCCCTGCAGGAGTTTGACGAATGGCTGGGCCGGTTTCGTCCAGCCTAACGACCTGGTCATCATCACTGCCGATCACGGCAATGACCCGACTTTTACGGGCACGGATCATACCCGGGAGGAAGTTCCGTTGCTGGTCCTCGACGGCCAAACAAGTCGCGACCTCGGCACTCGCAGAACGTTCGCAGATGTGGCCGCGACATTGGCGGAGTTTTTCTCTCTTCCCACCGCATGGCCAGTCGGCGCATCATTTCTCGCAAGATGACGAGCCACCTCTGGGGAGCGCACGCGCCTCGCGTGCTCGTTTCGGCGCCTCGCCGAAACGCGATTGCCGCGGGCAAAAAAGTTCGCGACGGCGAGGCGCCGTCGCCGGCACGCGAGGCGCGTGGGCTCCCCCGACGCTCGTGGCGCACTGCTGAATAGCTTGCCATGCACATCCCGAGCTTGATCGAACGCAAACGCGACGGGCACGAGCTTTCGCCCGACGAGATTATCGCGCTCATCAACGGCTTCACCCGGGGTGAAATCCCCGACTACCAGATGAGCGCGTTTGCGATGGCGGTTTTCTTTCGCGGGATGACGCCTAACGAAACGGGACATCTCACCTCTGCGATGATGCAAAGCGGCCGCGTCCTCGAATATCCAGCGGTCTCGCCTCCGAAAGTGGACAAGCATTCCACCGGCGGCATCGGCGACAAAGTCTCGCTCGTCCTCGCGCCATTGCTCGCCTGCGACGAAGTCTGGGTGCCGATGATTTCCGGCCGCGGGCTCGGGATCACCGGCGGGACGTTGGATAAACTCGAGAGCATCCCCGGGTTCAACGTGAACCTCGAGGAAGTCCGCGCGCTTCGGCAGCTGGAGAAGATCGGCGTTTTCATGGTCGGCCAGACCGCCGACATCTGCCCAGCGGACAAAAAGCTTTACGCGCTCCGCGACGTCACCGGCACGGTGCCCTCGCATCCGTTGATCGTGGCCAGCATCATGAGTAAAAAGCTGGCAGAAAATCTCGATCGCCTTGTGCTCGACGTGAAGTTTGGCAGCGGCGCCTTCATGAAAACGCGCGCGGAAGCCGGGCAGCTTGCAGCGGCGATGACGAAGGTTGGCGAGCAGATGGGGGTGGCCATTTCGCACCTGCTGAGCCCGATGGACGCGCCGTTAGGCCGAGCTGTGGGGAACGCGCTCGAAGTGGCGGAAGCAGTGGAGACGCTGCTTGGCCGCGGTCCGGCCGATTTGGTGGGACTGACGCTCGATCTCGCGGCAAAAATTGCGAATGCTCCGCGCGCCCGCCTCGCTCAATGGCTGGAGGATGGCACGGCTTGGCGGAAGTTCGTCGCCTTGGTGGAAGCGCAGGGCGGGGATGCCGGCGCGCTCGAAAAGATCACCGTGATACATCGCGCGCCCATCGTTCATCCCCTGCCCGCCCAGCAGAGCGGAGTGATTGAGCGCTTGGACGCGGAAACGATTGGCCGGGCCGCCCTCTTTTTGGGGGCAGGTCGCGCGCAGGTCGTGGACACGATTGATTTTGCGGTCGGTTTTTCTCAGATCAAGAAAATCGGAGATCGGGTCGAGAGAAACGAGCCGCTGATGCTCGTCCACGCACGGACGGAAACGTCTTTGGCCGCAGTATTTCCACTGTTGGAACGGGCGGTGCAGATTCAATAGCTCCAATTCATTTGCCGCAGTCTTGTGCGAAGCCTCGGGTGGAACACCCACATTTCGCGTTCGCGTTCCGAAGCGAAGCGTTGGTCGAAAGAGAATTTTGATCCTCGGCATTCCCCACATTCCCCACTAGCCTCTCAAGAAGCGCACCCGTAAGGGCGGAACTAGGGGCCGATTCGGCCGAGGATTTCGTTGACACTGGCAGCCCCCTTTGTTGCATAACGACGCTGCGCTGCACCGCGCAAACGACTCATGGCTTACCTCAACGAAAATTATCTCAAGCTCCAGGCTGGTTACCTTTTTCCAGAGATCGGACGCCGGATCAAAGAATTCTGCGCGGCGAATCCCGAGGCGGGCAAGCGACTCATTCGCTGCGGAATAGGCGACGTCACCGAACCGCTCCCGCCCGCGGTCGTGACCGCAATGAAGAGTGCGGTCGATGAACTCTCGGTGCGCGAAACTTTTCGCGGATATCCACCCGAGCAGGGCTATGAATTTCTGCGTAGCAAGATCGCCCAGATCGATTACCGGGAGCGCGGAATCGATGTCGCGGAGGACGAAATCTTTCTCTCCGACGGCTCGAAGAGCGACTGCGGCTTCATCCTCGACGTGCTCGGCAACCAGAATAAAATCGCGATCACCAATCCCGTTTACCCGGTTTACGTCGATACAAACGTCATGGCCGGGCACACCGGTCCGGCGGACGCCTCGGGGAAATTCGAAGGAATCATCTACCTGCCGTGCCGCGCGGAAAACAACTTCGTCGCCGAGCCGCCTAACGAGCATGCGGATATCGTTTACCTTTGCTTCCCAAACAACCCAACCGGCGCGGTCGCGACGCGCGCACAGCTCGAAAACTGGGTCGCTTACGCCCAGGAACACAAGGCCATCCTGCTCTACGATGCGGCCTACGAGGGCTACATCAGCGATCCGGAAATTCCACGCTCGATCTTCGAGATCCCGGGCGCGCTGGAACGGGCGGTGGAGTTCCGCAGCTTTTCCAAGACGGGCGGTTTCACCGGGGTTCGCTGCGGCTTTACCGTAATGTCGAAACGCCTTCTGGCCTCGACCAGCGACGGCCGCGAGCTGCCGCTGCACAAACTCTGGAACCGCCGTTGGAGCACGAAGGCAAATGGCGTGAGCTATCCCGTGCAGCGCGGAGCGGAAGCACTCTATAGCGACGAGGGGCTCGCCCAGGTGCGCGCGCTGGTCGAGCATTACATGGGCAACGCGCGCATCCTGGGCGAGGCGGCGGGGCGCGCCGAGCTCAAGGTCCACGGCGGCAAGAACGCACCCTACATCTGGGTCGGGACGCCTCCCGGCCTAACGAGTTGGCAAATGTTCGACCGCATGCTGGAGGAGTTGAATGTAGCCATCACTCCGGGCAGCGGTTTCGGTTCAGAAGGCGAAGGCTATTTCCGCATCTCCGCTTTCAACAGCCGGGAGAACGCGGAAGAGGTCGCCCGGCGCATTGAAGCCGCCCAGTTTTCCTGAAGCGTTTTCCTTTCTTTCTCGCTCGAAGCAAGAGGGAGAATGGCGCGAATGCCTTGCGTGAGGCAGGAGCGGCGATCAACTTACCGGCTTGGAAAAAAAAGGAGCGCAAAAGTTTTCCGAGAGCCTGCCGCAGCTCTACCGGTTTTGTTTTCTCATGACCGGCGACCCGGCGTGGACGCTCGAGGCTTTCCAGAACACGGTCCGGGAAGCGGCCCGGCTCGCGTCGCGCGGGCAATTGCCGCCCGATCGGCTCTGGTCGTTCCATGAGGCGCGGCACCAATGCCTCGATCTGGCGAAAGGTAAGGTGCAAACGGAGAGCACGACTATGCCGGAAGAGCCGATCTCGACCGATGCCGCGACGCGGGTGGCGCAGCTCGAGCCGGCGCAACTGGCGGCCTGGATCTCGGCCGTGCCGGAGCCACAGCGCAGTGCGCTCGCCTTCTTTTACCTGAACGAATTTTCGCACCGCGAAATCCAAAACCTGCTCGACGTGAAAATGCAGGAACTGGCCAGCCTCATCTCGCATGGGCGCTCGCAGTTCCAAGCCTGGCTCAATAACGTGACGGAGGCCCAGTGAAGCGCTGGCTTTCGCGCCGCAAACGAGCGCTGATCGAATGCGCCCCGATCAGCGATGCGCCGCCGAGCGACCGCGCGATGCGCTCCGCCCTCGAAAGCGCGCGCACCATTCCCGAAGCTGCGGCCAGCCTCACGGCCCAGCAGCAATTCGACCAGGCGCTGGCCGGCCTGGTCCGTCGGATCCAGATCCCGGCGAAAGCAGCGGAGTGGTTTGTGAACGCCAATCTCATCCGCGGTGAAAAGCGGAGCTGGAAAAAGACGGCGCGGCATCCGGCGATCCTGGCAACGGCGCTGGCGGTGCTGGTCATGACCGGGATCGGAGTTTTCTTTTTTGTCGAGCACCAGCACGCGTTTCCCGGCTCGCAGACGGCCAAGCGTCTCCTCGCTTTTGCCGGCGCGACGCCGCGCTATTCCTTTGAACCCTTGAATACCGACGCGATCAACCTGGGCGATTACTTTTTCATGAAATCGCAGCTCGAGCACTACGACGTGCCGATACAATTCGCCGATTTTCGCGCGCGCGGGGCCCGGGTCTTTGATGATGAAGATGATCAGCGCGTCGCCCAAGTGGTGCTGGCCGAAAAAGGAGTGCAGTTTTTTCTTTACCCGGCCGAGAAAAGGGCCAGCCGTTCCATTACCAAACCCGGCACCCGTCCGAGCTGGGGTTATGTCGAGGCCGAGCAATGGGCCGGAGCGGTGATGGAACGGGATGGAGTTTGTTTCATGATCGCGATGCGCGGGACCGAAGAAGAACTGCGCACGTATTTGGGTGACCGCATGCGGTAGGGCGAGACTCCGTCGAGCCTGTCCGGCGCGCGACGCGCAGTCCTCCTCGCTGGCGCAAGCGTGCGCGACGCACCCGTCCGTTGACACAAACGACGGACCATTTAACTATAGCGGCTCGCGCCGCCAGGGTAGCTCAGTGGTAGAGCAGGGGACTCATAAGCCCTTGGTCGGGAGTTCAACTCTCCCCTCTGGCACTCTCCCCCTCGGGTCCCTTCGTGAGTCACGAAACGCCAACATTTGACAATGAATGAACGTTCATTCATTGTTGCCGCTTCATGGCCACAAAAAGCAACGCCGTCGTGCTCGATCGCCGCGAACAGATCCTGGAAGCGGCCATGCTTTGCTTCGCCAAGCGCGGCTTTCACCAAACCAGCATGCATGACATCAGCGCCGAGGCCGGGATCAGCGTCGGGTTGATTTATCGCTACTTCAAAAACAAAGAGGAAGTGATCGCCGCGATCGCGTCCGAGCATAAAAAACATATTGCCGATCTGCTGGTTCGGGCGAACCAGGCACCAACGCTGCTCGAGGCGATGGAAATTCTCTTCACCTCCCACTGTGGCGAACGATCGCCGCAGATCATTTCCGCGTTTGTGGTCGATCTTTTTGCCGAGGCGAGCCGCAATCCGCGAGTCGCAAAAATCCTGCGTAACGTAGTCAAGAGCAAGGCCGACGGGGTGGCGGATTTGATCGCGCGCTCGCCCGAAGGCCGCAGACTGGCGCCTTGGCTTGATGCCCATCAAATCGCCGAGATGATCTTTGCGGTGAACGACGGCACCATGATGCGAACCGTTTTTCGTGCCTCAAGTACGTCCGCCAGGCGACAACGAGAACGTCAAATAGATGTCGCCCGCACACTCTGGCGGCTTCTTTTCAGTCAGAATTCCCATGCAAACGGCCACAACTAAATCACCCGCCCGCCAAACGATCGGGCCATCCTCAGCCTCGTCTGCGCCGAAAAAGCGTAAAGCGAAAGGGCCGATTTTCCTCGTTGTCATCGGTCTCGTCGTTATCTTTGCCCTGATTTTTGGAACAAAGGTGTTGCAGATCGTGGCCATGATTTCGGCCGGCAAATCGATGGTCCAGCCGCCGACAACGGTCACGAGCGCAAAAGTAAAGAAAGCCGACTGGGCGCCGACTTTGTCCGCGATCGGATCGATCACGCCGGTGCAGGGCGCGACGATCAGCGCGGAGCTGCCGGGCATGGTGGCCGAGATCGGCTTCGAATCAGGACGTCCAGTGAAGAAAGGCGATCTGCTGGTAAAACTCGACTCGTCGGCCGAACAGGCGCAGCTCCGTTCCGCACAGGCCGACTTCGAATTAATGAAGTCGGAACATGAGCGAGCGCAGAATCTGGCGAAGCGCAATGTCATTTCCAAAGCCGAATTTGACGCCGCTGCCTCGAAGTACTCCCAAGCGAAAGCCGCGGTCGAGAACATGCAGTCGATCATCGACAAGAAGGAGATTCGCGCGCCTTTCGACGGCATTGCCGGCATCCGCGAAGTGAATCCCGGGCAAATGGTCCCGGCCGGACAAAAGCTCGTGACCCTTCAGGCCCTGGACAAGGTCTTCGTTGATTTCTCGCTCCCGCAACAGGACCTCGGAAAAGTGAAGGTGGGCCTGCCGGTTAAGATGACGACCGACGCAATCCAAGGCCGCGAATTCACCGGTACGCTGAGCGCAATCAATTCCGCGATTGATCCCGCCACGCGCTCGGTCTCGCTGCAGGCCACGATCGATAACGGCGACCACGCGTTGCGCGCGGGAATGTTTGCGCGAGTCGAAGTGGAGCTTCCGGAGATCAAGCCCACGCTTTTTGTTCCCACGACCGCTGTCGCGTACGCGCCTTACGGCAATTCAGCCTACGTGATCGAATCGAAAAAGGACGAGAAGACGGGCAAAGATGTTCTCGTGGCGCGACAGCAATTCATTCGCACCGGCGAAACGCGCGGCGATTTCGTAGCCGTGACCGGAGGTCTAAAAGAAGGCGAAGAGGTCGTGAGTACGGGTGTTTTTAAAATGCGCAACGGCATGCATGTGGCGGTGGACAATACGCTCGCCCCAAAGGATCAGCTGAACCCTGCGCCGCCAAATACCTGAGCGCGTTGTTTCTTCGCGCACATCTGAGATGAACAATTTCACCGACCTGTTTATCCGCCGTCCGGTCCTCGCACTGGTCGTCAGCCTGGTCATCGTCATCGCCGGTGTGCAGGCGATTTCTTCGCTCAATGTGCGGCAATATCCGAAGAGCGACATCGCGTCGGTCACCGTCACAACGGTTTACGTCGGGGCGAGCGCGGAGCTCGTCCGCGGCTTCATCACCACACCGCTCGAGCGTTCCATCGCCGCCGCGGACGGGATAGATTATCTGCAATCCACCAGCGCGCAGGGTGTCTCGACGATCACGGCGCGACTGCGGCTGAATTACGATTCGAACAAAGCGCTCTCCGAAATCAGCTCGAAGGTCAACCAGGTGCGCGGCGATCTCCCGCCCGAAGCCGAGATCCCGGTGATCAACATCGTCCCGGCCGACTCGCAGTTTGCCTCCGCTTATCTCAGCTTCACCTCCGACATCCTGCAGGCGAACGAGATCACCGATTACCTGAGCCGCATCGTCCAGCCGCGCCTGACCGCGATCAAGGGCGTGCAGCGGGCTGAGATTCTTGGCGGCCGTACCTTTGCCATGCGCATCTGGCTCAAGCCCGATCGGATGGCCGCGCTCAACGTTAGCCCCGCGCAGGTACGCAAGGCGTTGGCGAATAATAATTATCTTGCCGCCCTCGGCCAGACCAAGGGCGCACTCGTTCAGGTCGACCTGACGGCTAATACCGACCTGCATACGGCGGAGGACTTCAAGAAACTGGTCGTGCGCGAGGAGAATGGCACACTCGTTAGGCTGGGCGATATCGCGGACGTCGTGCTCGGGGCCGAGGATTACAATTCCGAGGTTCGCTTTTCTGGTCAGCGCGCCGTCTTCATGGGCATTTTCGTTCTCCCAAACGCAAACTCGATCGACGTCATCAAGCGAGTCCGGACCGAGATGGAGTCGATCGTGAAGGATCTGCCGACGGGGATGCAGGGCCGCATCGCCTATGACGGAACGGCATACATCAACACCGCGATCAAGGACGTCTACCGCACGCTCAGTGAAACGCTCCTCATCGTCTGCGTCGTCATCTTTCTTTTCCTCGGCTCGTGGCGCTCGACCATCATCCCGATCGTCGCCATCCCGATCTCGCTCATCGGCGCGGTTTTTCTCATGCAGGTTTTTGGGTTCACGATCAACCTGCTCACATTGCTGGCGGTCGTGCTGTCCGTTGGTCTGGTCGTAGATGACGCCATCGTGGTGGTGGAAAATGTCGAGCGACATTTGCGTGAAGGCCTGACCCCGGTGAATGCCGCCCTCCTTGGCGCGCGCGAATTAATCGGCCCGATCATCGCGATGACGATCACGCTGGCGGCGGTCTATATTCCGGTCGGCATTCAAGGTGGGTTGACCGGTACGCTTTTCCGCGAGTTTGCCTTCACCCTGGCCGGCGCGGTCGCGATTTCAGGCGTCGTCGCACTCACTCTTTCGCCCGTCATGACTGCGACTTTTCTCCGCGCGGGCGACGCCGAGCGCGGCTTTTCCGCGCGCGTTAACCATCTCTTCGATCGTCTGCGCGATTGGTATGGCGATCGACTGGACGCCACTCTCCGGATGCGCCCAGCGGTTTACACCGCCTGGATCGGCCTAACGATCATCGCCGCAATCATGTTCTTCCTTCTGCCGAAGCTTGCTTCCAAGGAACTCGCGCCGACGGAAGACCAGGGCGTCATCTTCGGCATCGTCAACGCCTCGGCCAA
>JBBPZW010000139.1:0-6567 GCA_038198475.1 Chthoniobacterales bacterium
CTCACAACTTGGCTTCGAGAACTGGGGCCTAAATGCGAGCACCGATCAAACCTTTCTGCCTAATTCGATTATTTACAATCACCGTCTGACCAATCCCGTGGGCTTTCAGATGACGGGCAATGCCACCACAGGCGGCGGCGGCAATCTTTGCGGCGGGAGCGGTACTCCACCTCCCTGTCTTCGGGCAGCAATGGATAATGGTGTTAGTCTTGGGGCACAATATCTACAAGTGTTCGGTGATGATATTACCAATCCGCTTTTCTTCGCTGATCTTGACTATATTTCCACCGTGCTTCTTCCTGCGCCAGGTGGAACTCCTCCACCAAAATTACCCTAGATGTAGAGAAGTGGCCCGTAGGTTACTACGCACTGACGGACGGCGGTGCGCTAACCATTGATCCGACCGATCCGCCAGGCGATCCGCTGATTGACAGATTACTTGGACGGATTCCGTTTGCGGTTCTGGATTTCGCATATTCGGCCCGACGCGACCGGCAAGCATTAGGGCATACCTACAGGCTATTGAAGACATCATGGACAAGTGGACTGATGGCCTTCCAGAAGACGCCGGTCATTCTCACCGGACAAGTGCCGTTTTCGGATGACAACCCGTGGGGCGCAACCGCGGAGTCGGTCGTAAAACAGTATCTCGATGCCAAGCCGCTTGGTGGCTATATGGTCGCTTCGATGTATGCCATCTGCCAACAGGACTACTGGAGTGCCGCAGATCCGAACGAAACCGAAGGGCGATCAAATGATTTGGAATCTTGCCCGCTCCGACTCCTACAAGCTCGGAGTATGCGCGGATGGTGGGCCGATACCGCCCTACGGCGAACAGCGAGTGCAGGACGCGTGCGAAGCAGCATTGGAACGACGCGATTCACGGTTCGAGCCTTATTATCCAGACATAGCCACACTCGACCCTGCGATTCAGGCTAAGTGGAGAGAGCAGCGGCCACGATTTGCGCACCCGTCACGCCGTAGCGCTCGCGCAGGCTGGCGATGCGGTCGGGGCGGCGTTCGGCGCGGCGGCGAGGGCTATACATGGGGTAGAGCGCGATCCGCTCGTCGTGGTGAGTCGAGAACCAGTTGTTAGGCAAAACGGCATCCGGTTTCGCGGGGGCAGGCGTGCCGGCGTAGACGTGAACCGTCACCCCCGGCGGCGGACAGCGTCTTGACCGTGTCGTCGAATTCGTCTGGGCTCGGGCCGCGACACTGGAAAGAGAATCGGGCACAACCTCCTCCTGGAAGGCATTGTCCAGCGCGGTCTCCGAATTCGGGATCAAACCGGCTCGACCTGACCATGACGACCCGTTCGCGCCTTGCCCGATCATTTCCCTCCGTTGGGCCATTAGCTTTCGTCCCGTGCCAGTTGCTCGAGCTCCCGCGCCCCGGCGGAAGCAAACTCGCCTTCGCGCCTCGATTTCGGATTGCAGATTTCGTTGGGCAAAGGCAGTCGTTAGGCCGATAGCGGGCCCCGCGCGGGTCGTAAGGGGCGCGGTGCCGCCGAAGCGGCTTCCGGTTTTAGTTGCGCCGGATTTTGAATCGTCCTGCCCCAGATCGCCTGATATGAGCGAGGGTCGCCACCATGCCCATTCACACTGCCAGTCTCACCGTTGCCACGAAAGGGAAAGGCACCTACGAAATCACGGACCGCGTGACGTCGATTGTCGCGGAGAGCGGGGTCAAGGCCGGCACCGTCACGGTGTTCGTTAGGCACACCAGTTGCAGCCTCGTCATTATGGAAAACGCCGACCCGAGTGCGCGGCACGACCTCGAGAAATTCTTTGAGAAGCTCGTGCCGGAGGACACGCCGTGGTTCGAGCACACCGCGGAAGGCGCAGACGACAGCACCTCGCACATTCGCTCCGTCCTCACCCGCACGAGCGAAGTGATCCCGATCGCGAACGGCCAAATGCAGCTCGGCACCTGGCAGGGAATTTTCCTCTTCGAACATCGCCGCGCCTCGCATCAGCGCGAAATCGCGCTCAGCATCGTCGGCACCGCCGGCTGAAGGTAGCGCAAGCTTCCAGCTTGCTCTTCGCTGTTCCTGCAAGCTGGAAGCTTGCGCTACCCTGCCCAGTCCCTCTGCGAGTGGACTGTCGACACGAGGCTCGCATTTCGTTAACCTCCCACCCGCTTGAAAACTTTGCCCGAGTCCCGCAACCGCCATAACGCGCTCCGCGATCGCTGGGAAATCCCGACCGTCGATCACGTCATGATCGAGGAGCGCGCCGCCGCTTTCATCAAACGCAGCATCAAAACCTCGGCCAAGCTGGCCGGCCTCAAGCTCGCGGTCTCGATGATGGACCTGACGACGCTGGAAGGAAAAGACACGCCCGGCAAAGTCGCCTTCCTCTGCCGCAAGGCGATGCAGCCGATCGATCCACGCTACGACGTGCCCTCCTGCGCCGCGGTCTGCGTTTACCCGAATCTCGTTAGGGTAGCGAAACGTTTTCTTGGCACTTCCGGGGTGAAAGTCGCATCGGTCGCAACTGCGTTTCCGACGGGGCTCGTGCCGCTCGATCTGAAACTCGAGGAGGTCCGCCGCGCTTCCGGCGACGGCGCGGAGGAGATCGACATGGTGATCGATCGCGGCGTCTTTTTGGCCGGCGATTACAACCGCGTTTTCGACGAGATCGCGGCGGTCAAGGATGCCTGCGGCAGCGCCCACCTGAAGGTCATTCTCGAAACGGGCGAGCTCCAGACCTACGACAACGTCCGCCTCGCGAGCGAAATCGGGATGCGGGCCGGCGGCGATTTCATCAAGACATCGACTGGAAAGATCGCGCCGGCTGCGACCATCCCGGTCACGCTCGTCATGCTCGAAGCGATCCGGGATTATTTCTATGAGACCGGCGTGCGCATCGGGATGAAACCGGCCGGCGGCATCCGCAACGCTAAGCAGGCGCTGGCTTATCTCGTGATGGTGAAGGAAACGTTAGGCGACGACTGGCTTACGCCCGATCTTTTCCGTTTCGGCGCCAGCACCCTGGTCAACGACGTCATGATGCAGATCGTGAAAACGGTCGATGGGAATTACCAAAGCGCGGACTATTTTTCCCTGCCGTGATGTAGACCCCTCCCTCTGGGAGGCGCGGGCCTGCATCTTCTTTTCGAACTGACTGCCCCTCGCGCTTCGCAGAGCGAAGCGTCTACAACTCAAGCGTGAAATAATGCGAGGCGATCATCCTCCGGAAGGTAGCGCAAGCTTCCAGCTTGCAGGACCAAAATGCGCAAGCTAGAAGATCGCGCTACCATAAAAACCACCGCCCCCGAGCTACAACTCCATGGTGAAATGGTGCGAGGCGATGATCATTCGTTTCGCCAGGTAAAAACGATGAGCGGCAAATCGCTGCACCCCGGAATCGAGCTGAAAATTGAGGCAACCGGCTGCGCGCGACTCCGCCACCAGCCAATCGAAAAGGGCGCCGCCGTAGCCGAACGACCGGACCGACTCGTCCGTCACAAGGTCGTCGACATAGCAATAGCGGCCGGCGAAAAGCGATTCCGACATTCGATAGCCCGCGACGGCGCGCACTTCGCCCTTGTCTTCCAAGAAAGCGAGCTTGAAGCCGTCCGCGCGCTGTCGTTCGACCTGCGCGATGAAAACTTTCTCGTCTTCGAACCTGGTCCGTAACTGACGCATAACGGGAAAACAACGCGCCACGCTTTCCGGGTTGAGGGCTTCTTCGATGTGGAAGTTCATGTTGGTTGACTGGAGCCAGATGGTTTCCCGCCGCGCCGCTTTTGCCCGAGATCCTCGAGCAGCTCGATCTGGATCTGCTGGATCTCGAAAAGCCGGTTGTACTGCTTGCGCAAGAGGTGATCGATTTTTTCGTGCAGATGCCGAATCTCGAGCTCAGCTTTCAGGTTCACCTTGTAATCATTCTCCGCCCGCGCCCGGTCGCGCGCTTCCGCCCGATTCTGGCTCATCATGATAATCGGCGCCTGGATCGCCGCCAAACACGACAGGATTAGGTTCATCAAAATGAAGGGGTAGGGATCGAAGGCCCGCATCGCGAGGATGACGCCGTTGATCACAATCCAGATCATGAGCACGGTGAAAAAGACGATGATGAATGTCCAGCTCCCGCCGAAGGACGCGATCTTATCCGAGAGCCGCTCGCCGGAGGTCAGATCCTTATCGAACTCCTTCCCGATGTTTTCCGAAAGAATTTCATGCTCCTGCAGGCTGTCGATGACTTCCTGGTCGAGCACGCTCAGTTCTCCGATCTCGTCCTCGAGGACTTCCTTGACGTAATCGCGCCGGAAATGTCCGAGGTCGTCGAAGCAAACGAAACCCTTCGGATCGAACCCGGAAATTTTCTTTTGGATGAACTCAAGGAGCGAAGGCCGGAGCAAATCAGCGGGCGTTCCGGCATTGGGCGACGTCGCGCGGCGACAGACCTGACACTGCGGCTTGGAGTTTTCCGCCACGAAAGGAAATGGAACGCAAGCGCTCGGTTCTGTCGAATGCGTCCCGCGGGACCATCGGAATATTGAGCGTCTGGAGAGATGGCGGCGACTCCGGGTAGCGCACACGTCTCGTGTGCTGGTCGCGCGGTTCCAGCGCGACGAACTTTCGCAGGTTATTCGTTAGGCTGGATCGCTTTCGAATACCCACGTCGGCAAAAGTGCGCGACGGTGAAACACCGTCGCCAGCACTCGGGACGAGTGCGCTACCCGGGGCGCTCGCATCTCATTGCTTGAAGGTGCCTCGGGCGCTCCTAAGCTGAGAGCTATGCGGCGAGCCAACTCAGCCTGACGATGCGTGTCCTAGCGATCGACGCATCTCTGCGCAACTCCGGCGTCGCGGTTATCGACTTCGCCGGCGGGAAATTTCAGGCGCTCCATTTCGGCGTCATCCACAACCCCAGCTCGCGCACGATGTCGTCCTGCCTGATCGCGATTCACGATCGGCTGGCAGAGTTGATTCATCAGCACGAGCCCGATTGCTGTGCGCTCGAGGCGGTCATTTACGTGCAGAGCCACAAGACCGCGATCACCCTCGGCGCGGCCCGCGGCGCCGCCATCCTCGCGGCAGCCGGTCGCGGCCTTTCGATTTTCGAATACGCGCCGAAGCGGATCAAGCAGGCCACGGTCGGGAACGGCTCCGCCGACAAGTCGCAGGTTGCGTTCATGGTGCGGGCGCTCCTCAGCCTAACCGAAACGCCCGGACCCGACGCCGCCGACGCGCTTGCCATCGGGCTGACTCATCTGCGCGCGCAGGAAGGGATTCGCGTCGGTTTGCCGGCATCTTCGCGGATATGACGTCGACGCTGGAAACGCGTTGGTTAGGCCGGATTGGATTTGCCGAGGCGCTCACGCGTCAGGACGAACTTGTCCGGTCGAAGCGGGCCGACCCGGACGCGCCCGACGAGCTTTGGTTGCTCGAGCACGATCCGGTTTACACGATTGGCCGCACGCCCGATCAATCGAGTCTGCGCGGCGCCGCGCATCTGCCGCACCCGCTCGTCGCGATCAACCGCGGCGGCCAGGCGACGTATCACGGACCGGGGCAGTTGGTCGGTTACTTTCTTCTCGATCTCCGTCGCTACGGCGAGGATGTGCACCGCTATCTGCGCTGGATCGAAACGTTCCTGATTGAGTTGCTCGCTTCCTATGAAATCAACGCCACCGCCCGCGCTGGCCTGACCGGTGTCTGGGTCGAGCAACGCAAGGTCGCCTCGATTGGTGTCGGCGTGCGGCACTGGATCACGATGCATGGCTTCGCCCTCAACGTGAACGGCGATCTCTCGGCCTTCGACGCCATCACTCCCTGTGGCATCGCCCATGTGACGATGACCTCGATCGAAAAAGAAACCGGAGTCATTCTCCCTCTGGAAAACGTTGCGGCCCAAACAGCGCGGCTGGCCAGTAAAAGCATCGCGCAACTTCCGGGGAGCGCACGCGCCTCGCGTGCCGGTTTCGGCGCCCCGCCGAAACCCTCTTTGGCAACGCCGCGTCACAATCCCGATTTTTAGATATTCGCATCGCCCAAGTTCGTTCCGGCGAGGCGCCGGACCGGGCACGCGAGGGCGCGTGCGCTCCCCGGAATGACCAAACTACTCGACACGAACGCGCCTTGTCTTTTAGTGAAGCATGTCCATCCCACTCGAAGACAATTTCACTGATATCATCGGCAAGGCGCAGCGCGGCCTGGGCCTTTCCGACAGCCAGCTCGCCGAGACATCGGGCGCGACCGTGGAAGCGATCCGCGAACTGCGCGACGGAAAATTCGATCGCGCCACGGGCGATCGGGTTGCGCCGGTCCTGGACCTGAACGGCGAAGCCCTCGCCACCCTAGCCCGGGAAGAATGGCAGCCTAACGAGATCGAGCTCGAAGGTCTGCGCCAGTTCAACACCCCTTATCACGACATGCAGGTCAACGCCTACCTCGTTTGGGATCCGGTTAGCAAAGAAGCCGTCGCCCTTGACAGCGGGGCCAGTTGCGCCGGAATGCTCCAGGCGGCACAACAAGAAGGCCTGACAATCAAGTTGATCCTGCTCACCCACGCTCACCCCGACCACGTCGCCGATCTCGACCGGCTCGCGCAGGAAACC
>JBBPZW010000140.1:0-49392 GCA_038198475.1 Chthoniobacterales bacterium
ATCAGCTCGATGAGTACCTTTGCCCGGATTAACGAATTCGGTTTCATCGAAACACCCTACCGAAAAGTAGAAAACGGCCGAGTGAGCGACCAGGTCGATTATCTGACTGGCGATCGCGAAGAAAATTTCATCGTCGCGCAAGCAAATGCGCCGATGGACGCAAAAGGTCACTTCACAGGGGAAAAAGTTTCGGTCCGTTATCGCGGCGACTTCCTGGAAGTGGAGCCGGCCAAGGTCCATTACATGGACGTCTCGCCGAAACAGCTCGTCTCGGTTGCAGCCGGCCTGATCCCATTCCTCGAGCACGACGACGCCAACCGCGCGTTGATGGGCTCGAACATGCAACGCCAAGGCGTGCCGCTGATCGTTTCCGAAGCGCCGCTGGTCGGCACCGGTCTCGAGGGCAAAGTGGCGCGCGATTCGCGTGCCGTCGTGGTCGCGACCGAAGCCGGTCGCGTCGCTTCCGTCACCGCCGACCAGATCGTGGTGACAAAAGACGGCGACATGCCGGAAGGCCGTAAGAAATTGAAGACCGACGTCGAAGCGGGCGTGCACGTCTACGAACTGCGCAAGTTCATGCGCTCGAATGCCGGCACCTGCGTGAATCAAAAACCGATCGTGAAGAAAGGCCAGCACGTGAAGCGCGGCCAGGTCATCGCGGACGGTCCGAACACCGAACACGGCGAGCTCGCGCTCGGCCGCAACGTCCTCGTCGCCTTCATGCCTTGGAACGGCTACAACTTCGAAGACGCGATCATGATCTCGGAGAAGGTCGTGAAGGAAGACATTTACACTTCCATTCACATCGATGAATTCGAAATCGGCGCGCGCGACACCAAGCTCGGCCCAGAAGAAATCACGCGTGACATCCCGAACGTGAGCGAAGAAGCGCTCCGCAACCTCGGCTCGGACGGCGTCATTCGCGTCGGCGCGGAAGTGAAGCCGGGTGATATCTTGGTTGGTAAGATCACCCCGAAGAGCGAGACGGAACTAGCGCCGGAAGAGCGCCTGCTCCGCGCGATCTTCGGAGAAAAAGCGGCTGACGTGAAAGACACGTCGCTCACCGTCCCATCGGGCACTTACGGGATCGTGATGGACGTGAAAGTTTCTTCGCGCCGCGAAATCGCGCGCGAAAAACTGACCCCTGCCGAAACCAAACGCCAGCTCAAGGCGATTGCGGAAGACAACCGGAAGAAGAAGGAAGAGCTCACCGAGCAACTGACCGATGCGCTCTCCAACGTGCTCCTCGGCGAGAAAATCCCGCTCGACGTCGTGAACGCGCAAACCGGTGAAATCATCATCCCGGCAAATCGCAAGATCACCAAGACGCTGCTCCGCAAACTGGCGGTGGCTTACGATCACATCGATATCGATCCGAGTCCGATCCGTAACAAGATCCGCGAGATCATCGCGCAGTACGAACACAAGTTCGCCGAGCTCGAGCTGGATCGGGAACGTTCCATGGATCGCGTAGAAAGCGGCGACGACATTGATCCCGGCATCATCAAGCAGGTCAAAGTGTTCGTCGCAAGCAAGCGCAAGCTGAGCGTTGGCGACAAGATGGCCGGCCGTCACGGCAACAAGGGCGTCGTCGCGCGCATCGTGCCGGAAGAAGACATGCCGTTCCTCGCGGACGGGACGCCGGTTGAGATTGTCCTCAATCCGTTAGGCGTGCCGAGCCGCATGAATGTCGGTCAGGTGCTCGAAACGCACCTCGGCGTCGCGGCCAAGGCGCTTGGCTTCAAAGTCGCGACCCCGGTTTTCGACGGCATTTCCGAGGCGAAAATCCGCGAATATTTGAACGACGCCAAGAAAGTCGAAGGCTTTACCTGGGTGCAGGAGAACGGCAAGGCGCGTCTCTTCGACGGTCGCACGGGCGATGCGTTCGACCAGGAAGTCGTGGTCGGTTACATCTACATGCTGAAACTCGGCCACTTGGTCGCGGATAAAATCCACGCCCGCGCGGTCGGCCCTTACTCGCTCGTCACGCAGCAACCGCTCGGCGGCAAAGCGCAGTACGGCGGTCAGCGTTTCGGCGAGATGGAGGTCTGGGCGCTCGAGGCCTACGGCGCGGCTTACACCTTGCAGGAACTCCTCACCGTGAAGTCGGACGACGTGCAGGGCCGCACCCGCATCTACGAGTCGATCGTGAAGGGCGACAACTCGCTCGAAGCCGGCACCCCGGAATCTTTCAACGTGTTAATCAAGGAAATGCAGTCGTTAGGCCTGGACGTTAAAGTCGGCGGCCAGGCGCCGAGCTTTCTCGAGAACGTTGCCTAACAATCTACCAATCTTAGAAAAACAGCTCTCATTATGAACGAACATTCCTGGCGGGAATTGGTGGGCGAAGAACGCCCCGTGGGTTTCGATCAGGTCGCGATTGGCGTCGCTTCGAGCGACACCATGCGCTCCTGGAGCAAGGGTGAAGTTAAAAATCCGGAGACGATCAATTACCGCACTTTCAAGCCGGAAAAGGGCGGCTTGTTCTGCGAACGCATTTTTGGTCCGACCCGGGACTGGGAATGTTCCTGCGGAAAATACAAGCGGATCAAGCACAAGGGCGTGATCTGCGATCGTTGCGGCGTCGAGGTGACGCTCGCGCGCGTGCGTCGTGAGCGGATGGGTCACATCGAGCTCGCTGTTCCGGTCTCCCACATCTGGTTTTACAAGTGCATGCCTTCGCGACTCGGTCTCATGCTCGACATGAGCGCGCGCCAGCTTGAGCGCGTCATCTATTACGAGGACTACATCGTGATCGATCCGGGCAACACGCCCCTCACGAAAACGCAGCTCCTCACCGAAGTGGAATATCGCGAGGCGCAGGAGCAGTACGGCGAAGAATTCAAAGCCGGCATGGGCGCCGACGCGGTCAAAGTGCTGCTCAGCGAAATCGAGCTCTCGAAGCTGAACAAAGAGCTCGAGGAAGCGATGGGGAACACGAAGAGCAAACAGATTCGCAAGAAATTGGCGAAGCGTTTGAAACTTGTGCAGGGCTTTGCCTCCTCGCATTCGCGCCCCGAATGGATGGTGCTCGACGTGCTCCCGGTTATTCCGCCCGATCTGCGCCCGCTCGTTCCGCTCGAAGGCGGCCGCTTCGCGACTTCGGATTTGAACGACCTCTATCGTCGTGTCATCAACCGCAACAACCGGCTCAAAAATCTCCTCCAGCTCAAAACGCCGGACGTCATCATTCGCAACGAAAAGCGCATGTTGCAGGAAGCGGTCGACGCACTCTTCGACAACGGCCGCCACGGCCGCGCCGTCACCGGCGCGGGCAACCGTCCGCTCAAATCGCTCAGCGACATGCTCAAGGGCAAAGGCGGACGTTTCCGCCAGAACTTGTTAGGCAAACGCGTCGATTATTCAGGCCGCTCCGTCATCGTCATCGGACCGGAACTGAAACTTAATCAGTGCGGTCTGCCCAAGAAAATGGCGCTCGTCCTTTTCGAGCCGTTCATCATTCGGCGGCTCAAAGATCTCGGCTACGTCCACACCGTGCGCAGCGCCAAGAAAATGATCGAGCGCCAGACGCCGGAAGTTTGGGACATTCTTGAAGAAGTGACCAAAGGCCACCCGGTTCTCCTGAACCGCGCTCCAACTTTGCACCGTCTTTCGATCCAGGCTTTCGAGCCTCTGCTGATTGAAGGCGAAGCGATCCGGATTCATCCGCTCGTTTGCACCGCTTACAACGCGGATTTCGACGGCGACCAGA
The DNA here is from genome assembly GCA_038198475.1 of Chthoniobacterales bacterium. Lineage (GTDB taxonomy): Bacteria > Verrucomicrobiota > Verrucomicrobiia > Chthoniobacterales > UBA10450 > Palsa-1392. The sequence goes on from JBBPZW010000140.1 coordinate 3,713, forward strand.
TGGCCGTCCACGTCCCGCTCTCGGTTGAAGCGCAGATGGAAGCGCGCATGCTCATGCTCGCGCCGAACAACATCTTCTCGCCCTCGAGCGGCAAACCGATCACGACGCCTTCACAGGACATCACGCTCGGCTGCTATTATCTCACGCAGAATCCGCGGCGCGCCGCGGGTGTGGCGGTGGAATCGCGCCTCCCGCTTTTCGATAATCCAACCGAGGTGGAATTCGCGATGGCCGATGGCGCGGTGAAAACACACGACCGGATCCGTTACCGCAATCCGGACCTCGGGAAGGAAACCATTTACGGCGACAAGGAAACCCATGTCATCGAAACGACCGCGGGCCGCGTCATCTTCAACGAAATCTGGCCTGATGGCCTCGGCTTCTTTAACAAGGCCGCGGGCAAGAAACAGCTCAGCGACATCATCTGGCGTTGCTACCAGGTCGCCGGTCAGGACGGCACCGTGGAAACGCTCGACAAGCTGAAGGAACTCGGGTTCCGCGAAGCGACCAAGGCCGGCGTCTCGATCGGTATCTCCGACATGATCATTCCGAAGGAGAAAGAGCTCCAGCTTGCGAATGCCTACAAGCAGATCAAGACGGTCGAGCAGCAGTATCGCAAGGGAATCATCACCGATGGCGAGCGTTACAACAAGATCATCGATATTTGGACCCACGCTGGTGACGAAATCTCCAACGTCATGTTCCGCACTCTCGAGCATAACGAGGGGCGCAAGGAACTGAACCCGGTCTTCCTCATGGTTGATTCCGGCGCGCGCGGTAATCGACAGCAGGTCAAACAGCTCGCCGGTATGCGAGGATTGATGGCCAAGCCTTCGGGCGAAATCATCGAACGCCCGATCACCTCAAACTTCCGCGAAGGTCTGACCGTGCTCGAGTATTTCATCTCCACTCACGGCGCCCGTAAGGGTCTGGCCGACACCGCACTCAAAACCGCGGACTCCGGTTACCTAACGAGAAAACTGGTCGACGCGTCGCAGGATGTGATCATCAACGAGATGGATTGCGGCACGGTCAATGGCATCACGGTGAAGTCGATCTACGAAGGCGACGAGGAAGTGGTCGATCTCTCGACCCGCATCGTGGGCCGCGTCAGTTGCGAGACGATCGTCGACCCGGTGACGAAGAAGAAAATCATCAAGGCGAACCAGATGATCGACGAGCCGACGGCGGCCGCGATCGAGAAGATCGGCGTCGAAAGCCTCAAGATTCGTTCCGTTCTCACCTGTGAAACCGGACGCGGCGTTTGCGCGCTTTGCTACGGCCGTAACCTCGCGACCGGACAGTTCGTGAAACTCGGCGAAGCCGTCGGCATCATCGCCGCGCAGTCGATCGGCGAACCTGGCACGCAGTTGACCATGCGGACGTTCCACATCGGCGGCACTGCGAGCCAGACCTTCAAACAGCCGATCATCAAGGCGAAGAACGATGGCGTCGTGCGCTTCAACGAACTGCGCACCGTGCAATCGCTCGACGGCAATTGGATCGCGCTGAATAAAAATGGCTCAGTTACTCTGCATAACGAAGAAGGCCGCGAAATTGAGCGCTACAATATCGTTATTGGTTCGGTCATCTCGGTGGCCGACGGCGGCACCGTGAAGAAGGGCGAAACCTTCGTCCAATGGGATCCGTACAACGTCCCGATCTTGACCGACAAGAGCGGCAAAATCGAGTTCCGTGACATGATCGCCGGCGTAACGATGAAGCGCGAAGTCGACGAAGCGACCGGACTCATGGGCACGGTCATCATCGAGCACAAGGAAGATCTGCATCCGCAGATCGTGATCGTGGGCGACGACGGCGAAGTCGTCGCGAGCTACTCGATCCCGGCCGGAGCGCACGTCATCGTGGAGGCGAATCACAAGATTCGCGCCGGTGCCCTGCTCGCCAAAACGCCGCGGAAGGTGGCCAAGACCAAGGACATCACCGGCGGTCTGCCGCGCGTGGCTGAGTTGTTCGAAGCACGTCGACCGAAGGACGCGGCCGAGATCGCCAAGATCGACGGCATTGTCGAAATCGGCGGCACCGTGCGCGGCAAGCGGAAGCTCATTCTGAAGGACACCGAAACCGGTGCCGAGGAAGAGCATCTCATTCCGATGAACAAGCACATGATCGTCTTTAAGGGCGACTTCGTGAAGAAGGGCTCGCAGCTGACCGAAGGTCCGGTCGTGCCGCACGAAATCCTCGAGGTCTGCGGACCGCAGGATCTCCAGGAGCACCTCGTTAACGAAGTGCAGGAAGTTTATCGCCTCCAGGGGGTGGAGATTAACGACAAACACATCGAGATCATCGTTAGGCAGATGCTCCGCAAGGTGAAGATCACCGACCCGGGCGACACCTCGCTCCTCTGGGGCGACCAGATCGACAAGCTCGATTTCGAAAAGGAAAATGCCACGGTGGTGAAGCAGGGCGGCAAGCCCGCCGAGGCGACTCCGGTCCTGCTCGGTATCACCAAGGCTTCGCTCGAAACTGACAGCTTCATCTCGGCGGCTTCGTTCCAGGACACGACCCGAGTGCTGACCGAGGCGGCAACGTTAGGCAAGGTCGATCGTCTGCGCGGCTTCAAGGAAAACGTCATCATGGGTCACCTCATCCCGGCTGGCACTGGCTTCCCGGCGGTGCGCGAGATCAAACTCGTCGAGCTCGGGGAACAGGTTGGCGCTCCGCTCATGGAAGAGCCAGAAGCGCAGCCCGCTCTTGGCTGAAGGAGAATGGAGTGATGGAGTAGTGGAGTAATGTTGGGGGGCATCACTCCAACACTCCATTATTCCATTACTCCACTTCCGCCCATGTCGATCGCAACCAAAACCGGGGACGCTGGCGAGACGTCCCTTATGTATGGACGGCGGGTTCCGAAAACCGACCCGCGCGTCGACGCCTACGGCTGCGTCGACGAACTGAATTCCGCCCTTGGTCTCGTCCGCGCCACGGCCGGCTCCGCGCCGCTGGCGGAGCAGATCCTCTCCATCCAGAAAGAACTCGTCACCGTGATGGGCGAACTGGCAACCGCGCCGCAGGATTTGCCGCGCTACCAGAAGGATGGATTCAGCCTAACCACCGCTGCGATGGTCGATCGCCTGACCGCTTCGATCGACGATCTGGAAAAGGACAAGAGTCTCTACGGCAAAGGCTGGGCCATGCCCGGCGATACTCCGATCGGCGCCGCGCTCGATCTCGCGCGCACCGTCTGTCGCCGCGCCGAACGACGGGTCGCTGCGCTCGAAGTGAGTGAGCACGCCCAGGGCGAAATTCTTCGTTACCTTAATCGTCTCTCTGATCTCTGCTGGCTCCTGGCGCGCTTCGTGGAGAAGAACGTGGCCTAACACAGCCAGCGCTTCGCGCGTAATCTGGGGAGCGCACGCGCCTCGCGTGCTGGCGATGGCGCCCCCGCCATCGCGAACTTTTCTTAGAGCTCGACACGCAGAAAAAAGCCTGTCGCGGCGAGGCGCCGCAACCAGCACGCGAGGCGCGTGCGCTACCCAGAATTACGCGCGAAGCGCCGTGAACTACCGCGTCGGCTACTTTGGCACCGCGTCGGCCGCGCCGAGGTATTCCCAGCGCTGCAATGAGATCGGGACGTTGCCATTCTTCCAGACGAAATCATGAAACGCGCGGAGGTTGAATTTCTCTCCCCGCGCCACGCGCGCCTCGGCCAGCATCCTGGTGATTTGTAGTTTCCCGATCTGATACGTGATCGCCTGCCCGGGCGCGGTCGAGAACGCGATCGCCTCCTGCCGCGCCGTGTCCTTATCCATCGGCACCTTTTCCTGGAGATATTTCGCCGTCTGCTCCAGCGTGAATTGCCCAAGCGCGAGCTTTACATCCACCTCTACCCGTAGCGCGCGCAGCCACATAAAATTGTAAATGATTTCGCGGGTGTGCGGGCTGTCATCGAAGAGCCCGGCCTGCAGCACCATTTCCTCCGCGTAGAACCCGATGCCTTCGTTCGCGCCCGAGTCGTAATAATGCCGCCGGATCGGGTCCTCATGTCTCCAGGAAAGACAAAGCTGGAAATAATGTCCCGGGATTCCTTCGTGCACGATCAGAGGCCGCGGATCCTGCGCGGTAGCGCGCATGAAGTAGCCGAGTTTCGGCGAGGGAGAATCGACATAACGAATGCAGTTCTCGTCCAAGCGGGAGGGTGACGTGAAATCGTCCTCCTCCGTAAAGCCAAGCCCGCGCAGATATGCGGGAATCGGCCGCAGGGTGTAGTGCTGTAACCAGTCGGGCACGGTCAGAATTTCTTTCTCCACGAGAAATTTGCGAACTTCTAACTCCTTCGCGGCGGTGTCCGCCATCCATGCGTCGATGTTTTTTGCCAGTTGGAGCGGCGGCAGATCCTTGTTCCGGTTCTTCTCGAAGGCTTCAAAGGCGACCGCGCGATCCCATTCCTGCCGGCCCATCGCGAGCAGTTCCTCCGGCGTGTAGGGCATGAGGGCGACATTCTTGAGAAAGAAAAGGTAAGCGTCGCGTCCGAGCGCGGTTTCGGCCGGCAGCGCAGGCAGCCTTTCCTGCAAATGGTCGCGAAATTTCTCCAGAGCGTCCGCGGCACGCGCAGTCGCAGTGTTCAATTCCTCCTCCTTCAGCGTGGTCGCCGGTTGCAGGGCTTGCGCCATCTTCTGCAAGTGCGTCCGGATGTTATCGAGTGACTGGATGGCAACCGTGGCGAAAGGGGCGGGCGGGTTTGTTAGGTTGGCTTGCCCGCTCTCCAGGATGGCGGGAATGTTTTGCAGCCGAATAAGAATCTCGCGGCTTCTCGCTTCATCGTAGGGGGCGGGGGCGGTCAATGCCTCGGCCACCGGGGTGAGGGTTTGCTCGAGATAAAAATTAGGGTCCCGCCGCCAGCGGGGATTGACGTCCAATTCCCAATGCAGCCGGGCGAAAGCCGCGGCGATCAGTCGATGATCGACTTGCTGCGCGATCGGCCACTTGCTCGGGTCGATTTCTTTCCTGCGCTGCTCGAACTCACCCAGGTCGGCGCGTCGTTTTTCAATCGCCGCTGCCGACCAGTCACGCGTCCCACCGGGCCGCTCGAGGCGATTCACATCGTCCCCGCTGAAAGGCGCGAATTGCGCGCGCCAACTCCAAAAATCCTGCGCGAGCTTTTGCAGTTCACCGTCGCTTTGCGCGGGCGGCGTTTGCCCGTCACTCCGAGCCGCGAGAAAAAATGTCAGGAGAACGACCGCGATTCTTTTCATCAGGGAGCTTACTCTAGCGGGCGGATCGAAACTGGGGAGCGAAATCCCGGAATTACTCGTAACGCAGCGCGATCATCGGAACGACGCGCATCGCCCGCCGCGCCGGCAGGAAACCGGCGAGGAGCGCAGCGAGTGCGAGGAGGAGAATAACCGCGCCGTAGGTGAGCAGGTCAATCGGGCCGACTCCAAAGAGCAGCGCCGCGAGTAAACGCGTCGCGGCGAACGCCCCCAGCAATCCCACCCCGATCCCGATCGCGGCCATCGTTAGGCTTTGGCGCAGGATCATGGTCAGCATCTGGCGCCGTTGCGCGCCGAGTGCCATCCGAATCCCGATCTCGCGCGTCCGTTGCGCGACGTTATAGGCGATAACGCCAAAAATCCCGACGGCGGCGAGAGGATCGCGATCGCGGCGAACGCTCCCAGCATTGTGACAGCGTCTGACTTGATCAGGCCTGCGAGCGGCTTGATCTCAGGCACGAATTGCTGCGCGTCAATCTCGTGCACCGCCCGGCCAATTATTCTTTCCAATCCGGTTGGCCCCGGCAAACTCGTGCGGACGAAAATATCGCTGTAGCGATCGGGCGCCTGGCTGAAGGGGAGATAAAACTCCGCTTCATCGTTTTCCGCGAGACTGCCGTGCTTCGCCGTCCCAACCACGCCGATGATCTCGCGGGCTGGTCCATCTTCGCGCTGGCCGATCTGCACATGCTGACCGAGCGGGTTTTCGTTAGGGGAAATATTTCCGAGCAAAGGTGTCGTTAATCAGCACGACTGGATTCGAATTTTTCTGGTCGCGTGGTTCGAAGAGACGGCCCTTCTTGAGGGGAATGCGCACGGTGCGGAAGTAAGGCCCCGTCGGTCGTGAGAAGCGAGGCGGAAGGTTCCATCCCTTCGGCTGGCACAGGTTGACCGACGATTGTAAAGGTACGGCCCTGATCGTTTCCACTAAAGGGCGACGGAGAGACGATTCCTGCGTCCTGAATTCCCGGGAGCGACTTGAGCTTTGCCATCAGCTTGTCGAAAAGTTGCGTCTGCTTATCCACTTCGCCGTAGCGCTCCTTGGGCAGCGCCTGCCAGAACGTAACCACGCCGTTGGCCTCGAACCCGGGCTGGACGGCACGCAGCTCCGCGAGGCTGCGAATGAGCAATCCGGCCCCGACCAGAAGTATGAGGGAAAGCGCAAACTGCGAGACGACAAACGCGAAGCGCAAACGATGACTTCGCACCCCGCCGGTCGAACCGCGCGACGCATCCTTGAGCGATTGCTCCTGCGGGCGCGAAGCCTGCAGTGCCGGAATCAATCCGAAAATCAGGCTGGTCAGGAGCGCAATCCCAAAGGTGAATGCGACTACCACGCCGTTGACGCGAATCTCATCCAGGCGCGGAAGATCGGCCGGGCCCATCGCTTTGAGCGCGTCGGTACTCCACCATGCCAGCAACAAACCGGCCGCGCCCCCGAGAAGCGCGAGCAAAGAAGTCTCGATCAAAAGCTGACGAACGATTTGAAAACGATTCGCTCCCAAGGCCGTCCGGATGGCGATCTCCCGCTCCCGCGACGCCGCCCGCGCGAGGAAAAGATTGCCTACGTTCGCGCACGCGATGAGCAGGACGAGTGCGACCGCGGCGATCAAGACAAGAAGGGCCGGCCTTACGTCACCAACCACGTCCGATTGCAGATCGACGACGCGTTCCGCCCGGCCCGCGTCCGTGTCTGGGTATTGCTTCGCGAGCTGAGCGGAGATGGTTTGCAGATCGGCGGTGGCCGTTCGCCCATCGACGCCCGGCTTCATTCGGCCAACGATTGCGAGAAAATGCGCGCCGCGCCGCAGGATGTAGTTCGGATTCGAGCCCGAGAACAGGGGCAGAAGGGGCGCGACGTAGTCAACGTTGTCGCGTTGAATGGGAAACTTCCAGCCGCGTGGCATCACACCGGTGATGGTGTGCACTTTGCCCGCGAGGGTGACTTGTTGGCCGATGATTTTCGGATCGCCGGCGAAGCGGCGTTGCCAGAACGAGTAGCCGATCACGACCACACGTGCGGCATTTTCCTTTTCGTCATCGCGCGAAAAACCGCGTCCGAGCAGCGGACGAGTCCCGAGCACCTCGAAAATATCCGAAGTGGCCGCCAGCCCGGGAACGTCCTCGGAATTTTCACCGCTCCCCCAGATCGCGGAAGCACCGGTGTAAGCCGCCATCGCGCTGAAGGTGTGATTCTGCGCCCGGAGATCGAGATAATCAGGATAGGAATGCACCTGACGATCTTCTCCGGGATGCTGCGGCGCTTTCGCCCAGATCATCGCTACGCGATCGGACCGCGGAAAAGGCAGCGAGCGGAGCAGGACCGTATCGATGACGCTAAAGATCGCGCTGTTGGCGCCGATCCCAAGCGCAAGCGTGAGCACGGCGACGATCGTGAAACCGGGCGATTTGATCAGTTGACGGAAGGCATAGCGGAGATCGTTTATCATATTGTTAGGCGGGCTTTGCGCCGGGTAGCGCACGCGTCCCGCGTGCTGGTTGCGGTGTCTCACCGCAAGAGGCTTTTCTCGTAGCGAGGTTTCTTGGAAAAGTTCGCGATGGTGGAACACCATCGCCAGCACACGAGACGTGTGCGCTACCCAGAGTTGCTCGCGATGCAATGGGATCATTCATAACGAAGGGCAACGATGGGATCGACCCGGGTGGCGCGGCGGGCTGGGAACCAGCAGGCAAGAAGGGCCACGCCTGCCAGTGCGATAATGGCGGTCAGGAGTGCGCCGAGATCGAGACTGCCGACGTCGTAGAGCAAGCTGGCCAGAGCCCGGCCGGCGCCGAGCGCTCCTAGCAAACCGAGGGCGAGGCCGATTCCGACGAGGAACAGGCCGCGCCCGAGCGCGAGCCGGAAGATATCCCGCCTCGGCGAGCCGAGCGCGAGGCGGATGCCGAATTCGCGCGTCCGCTGAGTCACGCTCAAGGCCATTACCCCGTAGAGTCCGACGCTGGCGAGGACGAGAGCGAGAGCGGCGAAGGCGCCCAGCAGTGTCATCGTTAGGCGGCGGGTCGCGAGGCTTTCCCCGATGTTTTTTTCCATCGTCGAGACATTCGCGATCGGCTGGTCGGGATCGATCGCCTGCACCTCGCGCAGGATGGCGGGTGCGAGGCTGGCCGGGTCGCCGCTTTTTACCCTAACGAGAAGCGAGTTTTCATAACGGGCGAATTGCGCCGCGCAGAAGTACATCTGGGGCAATTTCTGGCGGTCGAATTCCTCGCCCGGCGCGTCGGTGCGGACCCGTGGGACCACTCCCACGATCGTGAGCGGCGGCGCTTTCTCGTCGTTCGTCTGGTTGTCGTCGAAATGTTGCCCAACCGGATTCTGATTCGTGAAATAACGCTGCGCCAGGCTCTCATCGATGATGACCGATCGCGGCTGATTGGGCCGCTCTTCCGGGCCGAAATTGCGCCCGCGCAGGATCGGCATCTTGAGCACCTTGAAGTAATCCGGCGAGACCACGTTCACCTCCGCCGAGGGTTCCTCGCCAGGTCGAGCGGGCGGCGTGCCGGTGATGTGGAAGGAGCTGTCCCACTCCGTGTTGTCGAAGGGGACGTTCTCCCCGATCGCCGCCGCCTCCACGCCGGGCAACGCTTCGACTCGCTGGATGAGTTGTTGGTAGAAGCTGACGACCTTTTCGTTGGAATCGTAGCGCGCTTCCGGGAGCGAGAGCGTCATGGTGAGGATGCTGCCGGGATCGAAGCCGAGCGGAGCGTTCTGCGAGCGCGAAAAACTCTTCAACGTGAGGCCGGCGCCGGCCAGGAGGACGAGGGCGAGCGCGACTTGCACGACGACCAAGACGCCGCGCGCGCGTTGCCGGCCCGCGCTGTCGCTCCCGCCGCGGGTGCCGGTTTCGTGCAGCACGCCGCTAAGTGACGCGAGTCGTGAGACGCGCCACGCCGGCCAGACGCCGACGAGGATTCCACAGATCAAAGCCGTCGCGGTCGTAAAAAAGAGGGTGAGCGTGTCGATTCTCGTCTCCTGAAAACGGAGGGAGTTCGGCGGGCTGAGCGCGTGAATGGCATCGAGACTCCAGATCGCGATGAGCAAGCCGACCGCGCCGCCGATCAGGCTGAGCAACGCGCTTTCGACCAGCACCAGCCGCATCAAGCGCCACCGGCTCGCACCCATCGCGGTCCGGACCGCGAGCTCCTTGCCGCGGGAAAGGGCGCGAGCCAGCTGCAGATTCGCAACGTTGGCGCAGGCGATGAGCAAAACACAGCCGACCGCGGCGAGAAGCAGATTCAAATTCTGGCGATAATCGCCGACGCCGGAATCGAGCAGAGTGCGCGCATTGACCGAGCGGCCGGTGTTCGAAGCTGGATACTTTTGAGTTAGTTGACGCGCGATATTCGCCATGTCCGCCCGCGCCTGTTCCAGAGTCATGTCCGGCTTGAGACGTCCGAGGGCGGAAAACCCGGGATGATTATCGCGTTGCAGGACGCTCTTATCCGCGCGCTGATCGCCAAAGGGAATGTAAACGTCGCTCGTGCGCATGACCTGCATCGTGTCTGGAAGCAGGCCCACGATCTCGCGCGGGACCGTGTCGACGACGAGTTGCTGCCCGAGGACCTTGGGCGATTTAGCGAAGCGCTTTTTCCAAAGCCGTTCGCTGATCAGCGCGATCTTGGGGCCGCCGGGGACGTCTTCCTTTTCCATGAAATCGCGCCCGATGATTGGCTTCAGCCCGACGATCCGCATCATGTTCCAGGTCATGACGCCGCCGCTGATTCTTTCCGGTGGTGTTTCCTCGCCGCGGCTGGAGAGATTCATTGAGTCGCGCCGATAGAGCGCGAGATCGGTGAAGCTGCGCTGCATCGCACGCCAGTCGAGATAGTTCGGATAACTGACGGAGCCGGATTCGAAGATCGGCATCCGCTCGCGGAGGAGGATGAGGTTGTCCGGCTCCGGATAGGGGAGCGGCCGGAGGAGGACGGCATTGACCACGCTAAAGATGGCGGTGTTCGCCCCGATGCCGAGCGCGAGCGCGACAATCGCGATGACGCTGAAGGCCGGCGACTTGATCAGCATGCGGATGGCGTAACGAAGATCAGTCAGCATGGTTTTGGCTATTCGTTAGGCAATTATTCCGCCCGCAAGGTGATCATGGGGTTGACGCGCGCGGCGCGGCGGGCCGGGATCCAGCAGGCGAGGAGCGCAGCGGCAGTGAGGAGAAGCGCGACCGTGCTATAAATCAGCGGATCGTTCGCGCTCACGCCGAAAAGCAGGCTGCGCAGGAGACGCGAGACGGCGAAGACGCCGACGAAACCGAGGAGCAGACCGCCGGCGAGCAAACGCATTCCCTGGCCCAGCATCATGGCGCGGATCTGCGAAGGCATTGCTCCGAGCGCGAGGCGCACCCCGATTTCGCGCATGCGATGCAAGCCATGGAAGGCCATCACTCCGTAAAGGCCGACGACCGCGAGCGTCAATGCCAGGATGGCAAAACATGTGAGCAGGAAGCTCATCAGGCGCGGCGCGGCCCACGTTTCCGCGACGCGTTCCTGCATCGTCTTAAAATCGAAGGCGGGCTGCGCGCGATCGAGGGAAGCGACGATTTCGCGTACCGGTTTCTCAAACGACTTCGGCGGGAGCGCGGTGCGCAGCAGAACGACCAGGCCGGTCTGCGGTTGCTGGGTCATGGGCAGATAGGCCTGCGGCAAGATCGTGACTTCTTCGAAGCCGTAGACTTTCAGGTGCGGCACGACGCCGACGATCGTCCGATATTGGTGCGCGCCATCTTTGCCGGTGGACATCCGGATGCGTTTCCCGACAGCTGATTCTCCGGGGAAATAACGATCCGCGAGAAGTTGATCGACGATCAGGACGGGCGTCGCGCCCTTCGTGTCGTGCGGCTCGAAAGTGCGGCCGCGCAGAAGCGGCGTTTTCAACGTCTGAAAATAATTCGACGTCACGACCGCCATCTCCGCCGAGGGCAATTGGCCGGGCTTCGGTTCCGGCGCGCCTTCCGGCAGGAAGGAAGTCTGCCAGCCGGTCATGAGCGGCGGGTTGGAGGCGAGCGCGGCGTTCTGCACGCCGGGCAGGGCGGCCAGTTTCTCCTGCAGCGCGGCGGAAAAATTCAGCAGCTTGGTCGCATCTGCATAGGTCGGTTCCGGCAGGTCAACTCGCGCGGAGAGCAAAAGTTGCGGATCGAAACCGAGGCCGAGCCCGCGGGCGTTAGCAAAACTTTTCAGAACCAGACCGGCCGCACTCAAAAGCATGAGAGTGAGCGCCACTTCCGCGATCACGAGCAGATCGCGCGAGCGCCGCGCGTCCGGGGCCTCCGAGCTGGCATATCCGCCCGATTTCAAAGCGAGTTGGATATCCGCGCGCGAAGTGTGCCAGGCGGGCCAGAGACCAAAGAGCAGGCTGCTGCCGAAAGAGAGCGCGAGGGTGAAAAGAAGAACCCAGCTATTCAGGGCGATCCCTTCGAAGCGCGTCACTCCCGGTGGCGCGAGCGCGACGAGCAGGTCTCGGCCCCAGGCCGCAAAGCAAAGTCCGAGCGCGCCGCCGACCATCGCGAGCACCGCGCTTTCAATCAGGAGCTGGCGAATGATTTGCCCTCGCGAAGCTCCCACCGCCGCGCGAATGGCAAACTCGCGGGCCCGCGCCGCGCCGCGCGCCGCGAGCAGGTTGGCGAGATTGGCGCAGGCGATCAGGAGCACGAGCCCGACTGCGCCTAACAATAAGGAGAGGCTGGCCCGGTAATCGCCCACTTGATTTTCCAGGAGCGAAGTTGCGCCGACCCCGACCGACGAATTGGAAGCCGGGTATTGTTGTGCGAGGCGCGCCGCGGTTCGCTTCAATTCGGCCAGCGCCGTTTCCAGGGTGACGCCCTCCTTGAGACGCGCCCAGCCGTATAACCCCGGATGGTTGTCGCGAGTTTGCCAGGTGACGTCGTCCGTCCGCCGCATGAGCGGAAACCAAACCTCGACCGTGCGCGGCGAGAACATCTCCGGCGGCATGACCCCGATGACGGTGTAGGGCTGGTTGCCGAAGTTCACTGTGCGTCCGAGAACGTTCGGGTCGCGCGCAAAAATCCTTTGCCACAATTTATCGCTGAGGACGGCGAGGAGCGGACCGCCAACCCGGTCTTCCTCGGTGGTAAAGACCCGGCCGAGTTGCGGCCGCAGCCCGATGACTTTAAAAAAATTCGAGGTCACGATCGCGCCGCTGATTTGTTCCGGGTCGCGTCCTTCGAGGCCGCTCAGGTTAAACGACTCGCGGCGGGAGAGCGCGATCTCTTCGAAGGTCGTGTTCTCCCGCTTCCAATCGAGGTAATCTGGAAATGAAACCGAAATTTGCGGCTGACTCGCGTCGGACTCGGTGACGATCGCGAGCTGGTCGGGATTGGGGTAAGGCAACGGTCGCAGCAGGACCGCGTAGATGACGCTGAAGATGGCGGTGTTGGCACCGATCCCGAGCGCGAGCGTGAGGACGGCGACGAAAGTGAAGCCCGGCGATTTGCGCAGCTGGCGAAGGGCGAAGCGGAGATCGGTCATACGAAGGCAGCGCAAGCTTCCAGCTTGCGGGAGGTGTTGGCCGCAAGCTGGAAGCTCGCGCTACCTTTGGCGGCGTTGCATTTCGTTCTCATTCCGCTCTCAGGGTGACGATGGGATCGATCCGGGAAGCGCGCCGAGCCGGGAGCCAGGAAGCGGCCAGAGTCGCGAAGAGAAGGACGACGCCGACGGCGAAATAAATTTCCAGGTCGCCCGTCTCGACCTGGAAAAGAACGCTGCGCAGGACGCGGGAGAGCGCGAGCGCGCCGCCGATCCCGAGAAGCATGCCCACGCCGAGCAACTTCATCCCATGGGAAAGGACCATCCCCTGGATCTGGAACCGTTGCGCGCCGAGCGCGAGGCGGAGACCGATCTCGCGCAAGCGCCGAAGCGAGGTGTAAGCGATCACTCCATACAAACCGATCGTCGCCAGGACGAGCGCGAGCAAGGCGAAGACCCCGAGGAGGAAGGTGAGGAGCCGTTGCGTGACCCATGTTTCTTCGACCCGGTCCTGCATCAGGCGCACATCGAAAACCGGCTGGGCCGGGTCGATGAGACCGACGGCGGTTTGGATCGATTTCTCCAACGCCTTCGCCTGCGCGCCCGCCCGAAGGAAAACGACCAGGCTATTGCGCTTGACCTGGCCTAACGAAAAGTAAGCGACCGGCAGCGTCGATGGATCGTTGAATCCCTGGAATTTCATCCGTGCGACCACGCCCACGATTTGGAACAAACCGCTCTCGTCCCCTTCGTCGAAGGGCTCCATCTGCAGGCGATTCCCGATCGGGTCCTGGCCTGGAAAAATCTGCTCCGCCAGGGTCTGGTCGATCACCACCACGAGCGGCGAGCTTTTCGTGTCCCGCGCCGTGAAGCCGCGCCCACGCCGGAGCGTGACGCCGAGGGTGGAGAAATAATCCGGCGTTACCACTTCGCACTCGGCGTTAGGTCGTTGCGCGGGCGGGAAAAGCTGGCCCTCGCGCGTAAAGGGAATCTGCCAGCCACCAACCAGCGGCGGATTCGCGCCGAGCGCGACCTGTTCCACCCCGGGCAGGGCCCGGACCTTTTCGAGGAGCGCCTGGGAAAAAGCTCTGACTTTCGCCGCCTCGGGGTAAGCCGAGAAAGGCAGCTCGATCCGGGCCGTGAGCAGCCCGCGCGGTTCGAAGCCTAACGAGAGCGACTGAACGCGGGCGAAGCTTTTCAAAACCAACCCGGCCGAGCTGAGGAGGATGAGGGTGAGTGCGATCTCGCCGATGATGAGGCCATCGCGCAGCCGGCGCGCGGAGCGGGAATCGGAAGTGGCGTAGCCGCCGGATTTGAGCGCCAGCTGCACGTCGGCGCGCGAAGTCTGCCAAGCCGGCCAGAGACCGAAGCCGACGCTCGTTAGGCCAGCAAGCAGGAAAGTGAAGCCGAGGACTCGGGCGTCGAAGTGCAGGTTCTGAAATCGTTCCACGCCGGCTGGCCCGAGTGCAACGAGCGCGTCACGCCCCCAGAGCGCAATCACGAAACCGGCCGCACCGCCCAGGACCGCGACGACGAGGCTCTCGATTAGAAGCTGGCGAATCAATTGTCCGCGCGTCGCGCCCACGGCGGCGCGGATGGCGAACTCCCGCGCACGCCCCGCCCCGCGAGCGGCGAAAAGATTGGCGAGGTTGGCGCAGGCAATGAGAAGCACGAGACCAACCGCGCCGAGCAAGAGAGCAAGGTTCTGGCGATATTCGCCGACCAGGTTTTCCAGGAGCGGCGTGACGACCGCGCTCACCTTGTCGTTCGTCTCGGGATATTGTTTCTCGAGCCGCGCCGAGATCGCTTTCATCTCGGCCTGCGCCTGCGCGACCGGGATGCCCGGCTTGAGGCGTCCCCAGACGAACATCATCGGATGATTGGCGCGATTCTGCCACCCGGGGTTGTTGCTCCGGCGCATGATCGGGAACCAAACGTCGGCTTCCTGCGGCGAAGTCATGGCCGGCGGCATCACGCCGATGAGGGTGTAAACCTGGTTGTGAAAGATAAGAGAACTGCCGATCACTTCCGGATTGCGCTGAAAGGCGCGCGCCCAGAGCCGGTCGCTAATCACGGCCAGGGCCGGGCCGCCGACCTTGTCCTCGGCTTCGGTAAACACCCGGCCCACCTGCGGAGCGAGTCCGATGACCTTGAAAAAATTCGCCGTCACGAAAGCGGCGCCGACGCGCTCCGGTTCGCGACCGTGAACGCCGCTCAGGTTGCGGGATTCGCTGCGGGAAACGGCGAGATGTTCGAAGACACTATTGGCGCGCCGCCAATCGAGATAATCGGGGAAGGCGACGGACGATTTGGAGCCGCCGGTCTCTTCCGCCAGCGTCATGATCCGATCGGCCTGCGGGTAAGGTAGGGGTTCGAGCAGGAGCGCATTAATCACGCTGAAGATCGCGGTGTTCGCGCCGATCCCGAGCGCGAGGGTGAGGACCGCGACGAAGGTGAAGCCCGGAGACTTGGTGAGCTGCCGGATGGCGAAGCGGAGGTCGTTCACGAAATTGGCTCGTTAGGCGGAACGTTCACTGCTGCGCAGTTTCCTTCTCGGCGGAGACGATCTCGATCGAGCCGGCGCTGCTGCGCAGAACGAGTTTGGTCCCGCCACCGTTGATCGTGCCTTTGAGGGACTCGTCGTCCCGGCGCATGTTGGCGATCGGCAGATCGCTTTGCACGCTGCCCGCACTGGTCTCGGCGTCGATCGTTAGGGCGGCGTTCGCAGGCGTGACCACGGTGATGCTGCCGCCGGAGGTTTCCAAGCGCACGTCGCCGACTACCGGGGAGGGGAGAATGGCAGAGACCGAGCCGCCGGAGGTCTCAGCGTGCAGTTTTCCGCTGATGTTGCCGAGGCGCAATTTGCCGCCGCTGCTTTCGACTCGCGTATCGCCGACGCGATTGAGCACGGTGACGTTGCCGCCGGAAGTCTCGGCGCTCAATTTGCCGCGACCGCCTGCGATTTCGATTTTGCCGCCACTGGTGTCGACGGTGATGACTCCGTCGCAATCCCGCGCCGTGATGTCGCCGCCGCTCGTATCCCCATGAATGTCGCCGTGGATTTGCGAGAAATTCAGATCACCGCCGCTGGTGTCGGCCTTGATTTCACCGGTCAGGCCGTTGGCGGAAATCTCACCGCCGGCGGTGTCGAGATCGACGCTGAAACTGGCCGGAACCTTGAGTGTGTAGCGCCCCTCGGTGCGGGTGCGCCCCATCAGATGCCAGAGTTGTGAGCCGAACGATTCATTTTTGTGAATCGCCCGGACGATGACCTTGTCGCCCTCGGTTGTGATCGTGACCGGGACCGCCTTGAAATATTCCTGCTCCTTCTCCTTGGAGGAGGCGGAGATCTTGCGGTGGGCGTCGATCACCACTTTGTCGTTGTCGCCGGGGGCAACGTTGATCGAGCCGAAGTCGACGTCGACGACCAGCTTACCGCCCGGTTTGGCCGCGCGGGTTTCGTGAACGTTATCCTCGGTCGTGGCGGCGGCACTGAGGGCGATGAGACTAACGAGTGTGAGTGTGGTGAGTAGTGTTTTCATTAAGAGGTTTTGATCAGGGATTCGAGTAAAAGCGTGGCGAGCTGAGTTCTGGGGAGCGCACGCGACCTCGCGTGCTGGTTTTGGCGCCCTCGCCAAAACGATCTTTCGATTGGGCTTCTGGCGAAAAGTTCATCACGGCGAGGGCGCCGTCATCAGCACGCGGGGCGCGTGCGCTCCCCAGACTGCCGGCATGAAGCTGCGGTTTCATTTGACGATCCAGCCGTCGCGCAGCTGGATGGTACGATTGCCGTAGGCGGCATTGGTTTCGGAGTGGGTGACCTGGATGATGGTGGTGCCTTCGCTGTTCAGCTTTTTGAAGAGTTGCATGATCTCGTCGGCCTGGCTGGAATGGAGGTTGCCGGTCGGTTCGTCGGCCAGAATGAGCTTCGGTTTGGCGATGATCGCGCGGGCGATGCTGACCAGTTGCTGCTGGCCGCCGGAGAGTTGCCGCGGATAAAGATCCTTTTTCCCGACGATCGAAAAACGGTCGAGCGTGTCGGCGACGAGCGCGCTCCGCTCCGATTTGCTGTAACGCCGGTAGGAGAGGGGAATGTCGAGGTTCTCGTAGACGGTCAGGTCATCGAGCAGGTTGTAGTTTTGGAAAACGAAACCGATCTGCTCGTTGCGCAGAGTGGTGCGCTCTTTCGGTTTCAGTTGATGGACGGCGACTCCATTGAGGAAATATTCTCCGGTCCAGCCGAAGTCGTGCATGCCGATGAGATGGAGCAGAGTCGATTTGCCCGCACCGGAAGGGCCCATCACGGAAACGAAATCTCCTTCCTCGACCTCGAGACTGATGTCGCGCAGGACGAAAAAGAACTGCTGTTTGCCTAACGGATAGGAGCGCTCGATGTGATTGAGTTTGATTAAGGGTAAGAGCATATAATTTAGCTGCGCGGGGAAAGTGGTTCCGGGGAGCGCACGCGACTCGCGTGCTGGCGATGGCGACCCGCCATCGCGAACTTTTTCTTCATCGCGCTCGGCCCGAAAGCCTGTTTTGGCGAGTCGCCAAAACCAGCCCCGAAAGCGTTCGGGGCGCTCCCCGGAGCTCTTCGTCGCGTGAGCGTGGTCTTCATCGTTAGCCTCTCCCCAAAGCGATCATCGGGTCGGCGCGAGTGGCGCGGCGGGCGGGGATGTAGCTGGCCAGAAAAGCGACCAGGGCGAGGGTCAGAGTCACGAGGAGGAAGGTCGTAAGGTCGAGCGCGCTGGTCTGGAAAAGAGCCGCGCGCAGGAGCGAGGTGCTGAGAAAGGCGACGACCAAACCGATCACTGTGCCGGCGCCGATGAGGAGGCCCGCCTGGGAAATAACGAGGCGAAGGACATCGGAGCGCTGCGCGCCGAGGGCCATCCGTACTCCGATCTCGTGCGTCCGTTGCACGACGAGGAATGACATCACGCCGTAAATTCCGACCGAGGCGAGGACGAGCGCGACGCCCGCGAAAATCGCCAGTAAAACAACGGAGAGGCGGCGCGGAGCGACCGAATCGGCGATCACCTGCTCGAGCGTGCGGACATGGGCGATCGGCAGGCTGGGATCGATCGCCTGCACCGTGCTGCGAAGCGCGCTCGTTAGGGTATTCGCGTCCTGGGAGCTCCTGAGGGCGAGAATGACCGAGGGATAGGGAGCTTGCGCCAGCGGGACGTAAAACTCCGGTTTCACCGGCTGATCCAGCCCGCGATGATGCATGTCGCCGACAATCCCGACGATCATTGCCCAGACCGGGCCCTCCCGCGTCGGCAACTGCATCCGTTTGCCGAGCGCCTCTTCGTTAGGCCAATAGCGCTGGGCGAGGGCGCGGTTGATGATCACGACGGGCGGAGCGTCGAGTTTGTCCGCCGCGGTGAAGAAGCGGCCTTTGACGAGGGGAATTTCCAGGGTACGGAAAAAATCCGGCGAAATGAGCCGGATCTCCTCATCCGGCCCAGGATGCGCGTCATCGACCGGGCGGCCATCGATCATGAAGGAAGAGTCGCTGTTCACTCCGCTCATTGGGAGAATGATCGTTAGGCCAGCGTGTGTGACACCGGGCAGAGTGGCGACGCGGCGATCGAGCTCGGCGAAGAAGTTGGCCTGCGCTGTTTTGTCGGGATAGCGCAGTGCAGGGAGCGAAATCTCGGCGGTGAGGACCTGCTGGGCGTTGAAGCCCGGATTCACACTCTGCAGCCTAACGAAACTCTTGAGAAGCAACCCGACTCCCGTGAGAAGGACGAGGGCGAGAGCGACCTCGGCGATGACAAGCGCGTTGCGCAACCGGTTGTGGCGCCGGCCGGAGGTGGAACCGCGGCCGCCTTCCTTGAGCGCTTCGGTCAGGTCGGGCCGCCCGCTGGCAAGACCAGGAACGAGCCCGAAGAGCAGGCCGGTGCCGATCGCAATCGCGAGCGTGACGAGTAGAACGGTAAGATCGATGTGAACTTCGCTGAGCCGTGGGATGGTCTGGGTGCCCATCGATTTCACGAGATCGATCGCCCAGATGGCGAGGAGGATGCCGACCGCTCCGCCGAGAATAGCGAGACCGACGCTTTCCGTTAGGGCCTGGCGCAAGAGACGGGCGCGGCTCGCGCCGAGGGCCACCCGAATTGCCATTTCCCGCTCGCGCGCCGTGGCGCGGGCCAGGAGCATCGTGGCAAGATTGGCACAAGCGATAAGGAGCACGAGCGCAACGGCACCGGAGAGGATGAGAAGGAGTGGCTTCATCCCGCCGACGACCTGTTCCTTGAGCGGGTAAAGGGTCGCGCCAAAGCTGTCACTCTGCGGATAATTGTCCTTGAACCGGGCACGCATTCCCCGAACGACCGTGTCGAGTTCGGCTTGCGCCTGTTGCGCCGAAACGCCGGACGCGAGACGACCGATGACGCCGTAACTGCGCGAGCCGCGCCGTTTCAATTCGGCATCTTTGAAACCGAGCGGCTGCCAGATGTCGGCCCGCTCGCCGAACTGGGCGCCAGTGACGTTAAACAGCGGGAGCGGAAACTCGAAGCTCGAAGGCATGATGCCGACCACCGTGAAGGCGCGGCCATCGGCCATGATTTTACTTCCGAGGACGCGCGGATCGCGATCGAACTTCCGCCGCCAAAGCCGCTCGCTGATCACGATGACGTCGTCCCGGCCGACGACGCATTCTTCCGGGCGGAAAGTGCGGCCGCGGATGGGCTGCACGCCTAACAATTGAAAAAGATCGGCCGAAACCGTCGCTCCGAAGATCCGTTCCGGGAGTTCGCCTTCAGAAAGATTGAAGGTCGTGGTGTCGAAGGCGGCAAGCTTGTTGAAACTTTTGAGCGTTTTGTATTCGAGAAACTCCGGCGGCGAAACGGGGATGGTGTCGAGGTGCTGGTCTCGGAAATGTTCGAAGAGGAGGACGATGCGGGATGGGTCCTCGTAGGGCATCGGTTTGATGAGGAGGGCGTTGACGAGTGTAAAAACTGCCGTCGTGGCGCCGATGCCGAGGGCGAGGGTGAACACGCCGACGAGGGTGAAGAGCGGATTTTTGATCAGCAGGCGGAAGGCGTGGCGGATTTCCTGGAGCATGATGATTTAGGGTTGGTGGCGCAGCGGTCCGGGGAGCGCACGCGACCCGCGTGCCGGCGATGGCGACCCGCCATCGCGAACTTTTTCTTCAAACGCGCTGAGTCCGAAAGCCTGTTTTGGCGAGTCGCCAAAACCAGCACGCGGGTCGCGTGCGCTCCCCGGCGGCTGCAGCAGCGCGCGGTGGTGAGCGAGCGCGACGGCGATGTTCGCCACCAGCAGGACGAGAATGAGAAGCGTCTTAATCGATCCGTCGTGGCGATCGTTCAAGCGCACCGTCCGTTCCTCGTTAGGCTGCGATTTTGTCCTCGACGACTCGGCCGTCGAACAAATGAATCGTACGATCCGCGTGCTGCGCGAAGCGCTGGTCGTGCGTCACCATGCAGATGGTCGCGCCACCGGCGTGCAATTCCTTGAGCAGATCCATGACCGCTTCGCCACTCCGCGAATCGAGGTTACCGGTCGGCTCGTCGGCCAGGAGGATGGCCGGTTTGCCGGCGAGTGCGCGTGCAACCGCGACGCGCTGCTGCTGGCCGCCGGAGAGCTGGCTCGGCAAATGTTTGGCGCGATGCGCCATGCCGACGCGTTCGAGTGCTTCGTTGACGAACGCCTTGCGTTCGCTTGCTCCCATTCCGCGATAGGTGAGAGGCAGCTCAACGTTCTCGTAAACGGTCAGGTCGCCGATGAGATTGAAGCTCTGGAAGATGAAACCGATCTCGCGATTCCGAATCCGAGCCCGCTCCGGAAAGGAGAGGTTCGCGACCTCGCCGCCCTTGAGCGAGTAGCTGCCATCGGACGGAGTATCGAGCAGGCCGAGAATGGAAAGGAGCGTCGACTTCCCGCAACCAGACGGGCCGGCAATGGAGACATATTCGCCGGTGCGAATGTCGAGGTGAATGCCCGAGAGCGCGTGGGTTTCGACTTCATCGGTCAGGAAAACTTTCGTGACGCCGTCGAGGTGAATCAGGGTGTGGTTATTCATATTGCTGATTTTTGATTGCTGATTGCTGATTTTGGTGAGGTTTTTCGCTCCTTGCCTTGGTTGGCGCGGGCGGAAATGAAGGAAGAGGCCATGATGGCGACCAGTTCGTTCGCTTCGGTTAAGAGAGGCTGGACTTTTTTGTTAGGCAGAATCTTGTCGGCGACGATGAGTTCCAGCCAGAGTGCAGTCTCATCAGCTTCTTCCTCGACTACGCCGACTTTGGAGATGAATTCGGCGCGCGACCTGGCGCGGCACGTGGCACGATAATTGGCGGCCACACTGGTTCCGCTGCGGATGATTTGATTGGCGATCGCCCGTGCCTTCGTCGACTTGGGCAGGGCGTCCACAAGATGCATCACCCGCAGGGCAAACTGCTTCGTCCGTTCCTTAAGTTCTTCGGCGTTCATTCTTTCAATCAGCAATCAGCAATCAGAAATCAGCATTCATCAATTCAACCTGATGCGGTCGTGAGAATCGTAGGCGCTGGTGTCGGAGAGGATGACCTGGTCGCCGGCGTTCAGGCCGCCCAGGATTTCGATGGTGTTGACCGAGCTGCGGCCGAAATGCACTGGTGTGCGCGCGGCTTCGCCGTTCCCGGTGAGTTTGAAAACGCCGACCGTCGCACCGTCCTGCGCAAAGGCCGGACGGCCGACAAAAAGAACGTTGTCGAGGCGCTCGAGCTCAATCGTTCCATCCACGCTGAGGTCGGGGCGCGCACCTTTGGGGAGCGCTCCATCGAGGGCGACATCGACCGTGACAGTGCCTTGTTCGACCGCGGGATCGACCCGGATGACGTGGCCGGCCACGATGCCGTTGCGGGTATCGATCGAGGCGGGTTGGTTGATCTGGATATCCTTCGCCTGCGTCTCGGCGATCTTGATCTGCGCCTTTAATTTCTTCGGGTCAGCGACGCGGGCGAGATTGGTGCCGGCGATTACGCGCTGGCCGACCTCGACGGGCAGTTGTTGCAGCACGCCGGTCATGCCGGCTTTGACATGGAGCGCTTCGACGTCGCGCGCTTTCAATTTCGCGGCCGCCTGGAGTTGATCGACCGTGGCCTGTTTAGCGGCGAGCTGCGGTTCGATCGAATCGCGGGCGAACTCAAGGCGTTTCCGCTCGATCTCGTCGCGGTTCTGGAGTTCGTCCCGCTTGATGATCGAGGTCTTGTAGGCGAGATCGGCGATAAGCCCGTTTTTCTTCAGGCTCTCATTCGTCTCGGCTTCCATTTTCGCCTGCTGATATTCCGAGCGGACCTGTGCGGTGGAGGATTCCTGGTTGAGAAGCTCGCGCTGCAAGGTGGCGCGCAGGGTGGTGAGTTCCGCTTCCGCAGTCGTGGCCTGCGATTTTGCGTCGAGTGCGGCCTGTTCGAGGTCCGGACTGGAAAGCTCCAGGATGACGGTGTCGGGCTCCACCTTGGCGCCTGGCCTAACGATGATCTTTTCCACCCGGCCCTCCTTGTTCGTGGCGATCCAGCGGATGTCCTCCGGAACCAGCGTGCCAAGCCCGCGCACCTGGCGGAGCATTGGGCCGCGCTTCACGGTGTCGACCCAGACGGCGGCGCGATCGACACTGACCGCCGCCGGTTTCAGGCGCGAGATCGCGACCGTGATGAGGATGAGGCCGAGGAGGGACGCGCCTGCGATGATCAGCCGCCGTTTCTTTTTCTTGCGGGCGACATCGGGGCGCGGGACATCCATGGACGAAGTGACGGGTGTGAAGCCCGGAGCACGGGCGGGCTCGGTGCCGCCGCCGATTACTTCGAAGCTTCTTTGCACGATGATGACCGAATTGCGGGCTTAAAGCACGCCAACGGTTTGAATGAGAGTCGCGACAGCCTGGAGACCGTTCGCGATTGAGAAGAGCGCGGTCAGGAAGAGCGCGGCGAAGACGCCGGTGTCGACCAGAAAACCGAGCGTAGCTTCACGGGCGAAATACTCGTTGCTGATTTCGCAGAAGGCCGGCGGGTGAAATTTAATCGGACTTCCGCAACTGCCGCCTAACTGCACGCTTTGGTAGCTGTGGCTGATTTGCGGGAAGCTCGAAACGGAGCGCTCAGCGCGCGGATCCGATTCATCCCGCTGATTGAGATCTTGGATTTGCGTTGTGGTTTTCATATTCGTTTGCTTGTTACTGGTGAGATGCGTTTGCTCTCGCGTTTGGATTCAGGAATTTTTTCCTGAGGCGCCGCACCTTATTGCAATGGCCGTGCCAACCGATTTTTCTTTTTATAAACCGTTGAGATCAAGTGGAGTATGACGAACGCCATTTTTGATGCGGCACGGCATCTGCCTCAACGTTGGGATTGAGCTGTCCCGATTGCGGGACGCCATTCGGTCGACAATTTTCCAGGCCTAACGAGGCAGACGAAGAAGAGCTTCGCTGCCGGTGCGGTCGGTTCGATTCGCGAGCGTGAGCGAACCGTTGTGGGCTTCCGCGATTTGCCGGCTGAGCGTGAGGCCGATGCCGGAGCCGCCCGGCTTGGTGGTGAAGAAGGGAACGAAAAGATTGCCCGGATTCATGATCCCGGGGCCTTCATCGCGGACGAAGACTTCCGCGCAATCGCCTCGTTCCCGCCAGCCGGCGGTGACTTTTCCCCCGGTCTCGAGCGCAGCATCGACCGCGTTGTGCAGAATGTTGATGAGGAGCTGCTCGATCTGCGCGGAATCGGCCGGGATGGTGATGACTCCGCCCTCGGCCAGCCGAACCGGCAGCCGGGTTTCGAGGCCGACCACGCGCCTAACGAGTTCGCCGATGTTGATCGGTTCCTTCTGTGGCGGCGGGAGACGCGCCAGCCGCGCGTAGGCTTGCATGAAACGGCTAAGCGATTCGGCCCGGGCCGCGATGACGTTCAATCCGCTATGGGCGTCGTCGCGCCAATCGGCGGGCGGCGGATCGCGCCGCAACAACTGCGCGAGGCTGCCCGCGATCGACTTGATCGGCGCGAGCGAATTGTTCATTTCGTGGCCGAGCACCCTGACGAGTCGCTGCCAGGCGGTCCGCTCTTCCTCGCGTAGCGTGCGGCTGAGATCGGTCAGGACGAGGAGTTCGTGAGGAAGGCCACGTTCGCGGAAGTTGCTTTTCCGCACGCCCCAGCGGCCGGTCGCGCCCGGAAAAGTAAGGGTAAGCGGAGCGTCTTCGTCGGCGTCGAGGCAGACGGCCAGACCGAGATCGCTGGCGCGGCGGCCGAGAAGTTTGTCGATCGACTGGCGGAGCAAATTCTCGCCGGCGCGGTTCACGAGGCGGAGACGGCGATCGGGGTCGAAGGTGAAAACCGCGACGTCGATTTCAGCCATGATGGTGCGGAGGAGAGCTGTCGCTTCAAAGGCCCCCAGGCGTTGCACGCGCAACGTTTCGCCAAGTTGATTAATCTCGAGCAGCACCTCGCCGAGCGCGTCGTCGGGCCGGGCGCCGCGGGCGCGAATGGAGTAATCGCCTTCGCGGAGCGCGGCAAGAAGGTTGCTCATCGTCTGCAGCGGCCGCACGACGTGCTCTCGCGCGCTGGCGAGAAAGGCGAGCGCGCAGCCGCCGATGACGAGGCTAAGAGTCCAGCAAAGCTTGGCGCTGAAGTCGCCGAACCAGAGGAGGGCGAACGCGATCGCAATCGCCGGCCCGGCGGCGCCCAGGGTCAGCCAGGTGTTCCGGTTTTCGTGCGAGGTGCGGAGCCGACGACGCAGTTTCTCATTCTTACTGTCTGATTTCAGAGCTGCCTGGCTGGCCACGTGTTTCCCCCGATCCGGATTTCGCGATCAGAAATCGTCACAGCCCATAGTGCTGGAGGCGGCGGTAAAAAGCGCTGCGACTCAGGCCTAACGACTCGGCGGCCTTGCGCGCGTTGCCATCGTGGCGGGCGAGCGCCTTCTTGATCAGGAAGGCCTCGACTTCCTCGAGGCTCATCTCCTCGAGACGCGGTGAGCCGTCGCCTCCACTCGTTAGGCCGAGATCGTTCCGCCTGATCTGCGCGCTCTGTGACATGAGCACCGCCCGTTCGATGACGTGATCCAGCTCGCGCACGTTGCCGGGCCACTCGTGCCGCATGAGGGCTTCGTGCGCGGCCGGGTCCAGGCCCGTGAGCTTCTTGCGATAGCGCTCGGCATGTTGCCGCAGGAAATGCGCGCCGAGCGGCGCGATGTCTTCGCGCCGTTCGCGCAAGGGCGGAAGCGCGATCTCGATCGTGTTCAGGCGAAAAAGCAAATCCTGGCGGAAGCGACCGGCGGCGACCTCGTCGGTCAGGTTGGAGTTGGTCGCGGAAACGATCCGCACGTTGGCGTGCAACGTCCGGGAAGAGCCGACCCGCTCGAACTCTCCCGTCTCGATCACGCGCAACAGCTTAGCCTGCTGACTGAGCGGAAGATTGGCGATCTCGTCGAGGAAGAGCGTGCTTTCATCGGCCAGCTCGAAGCGTCCCGCGCGATCGCTCTTGGCGTCGGTAAACGCGCCCTTCACGTGGCCGAAAAGCTCGCTCTCGAACACACCCTCGGAGAGCCCGCCCATGTTGACCGTAATCATGATCTTGCTCGCGCGATTGGAGAGCGAGTGCAGCGCCCGGGCGATCAACCCTTTGCCGGTTCCGTTCTCACCGGTGATGAGCACATTCGCATCGGAAGGCGCGACGCGGCTGACCAGTTCGATCACCGGCCGCATGCGCGGCGAATCCGAGATGATGTTCGGCATCTTGCCGCGGAGGAGTTCGTTCTTTGCCTCCAACTGCTGGCTTTTGCGGATGGCGTTGCCGAGCGCGATCTGGGTGCGGACGATCGTCAGCACCCGGTCGTTATCCCATGGCTTGGTCACGAAATCCCGCGCCCCGAGCTTCATCGCCTCGACCGCCAGATCGACCGTCGCCCAGGCCGTCATGACGACAATCGGCAGCGTCTCGTCGAGCGCCTGGATACGTGGGATCACCTCCAAGCCTTCCTGCCCCGAGGTCGTGTCGCGGGTGTAATTCAGGTCCATGATGAGCAACGCGCAGGTCCGTTTCTCGAGCGAGTTGAGGACCGCGCCTAACGACGTCACGGTATCGGTCTGGTAGCCTTCGCCCTTGAGCAGGATGCGCAACGCCTCGAGCACATCGGGCTGGTCGTCGGCAATCAGAATGCGGCTCATGGCTTAACGAAGAACCGCATTTCCGAGGCGGCGTCAATTCCACGAGCGGGCAAACAGGAATGCGGATGGCAATCCCGGCGCATTTCGTGCGAAAACGCATTCCTGTGTTGCCAACCCCAGAGGCGCCCCAGCCAGCGTCGCGGGCAACCAGCTAGATGGAATTGAAGTGCATCGGCACCCGGACCTTTTGGGGGACGGGATGGCCGTTCTTCATGGCGGGCTCCCAACGCCATTTCGCGATCGCCTGGATGGCGGCGTAGGCGAAGGCGGCGCTGGTCATGGACTCGATCGCAAAGTCGTCGGCCCGGCCGTCCACGCCGATCGTGCAGATGACGCTGACGAAGCCTTTTTCTCGGTGTTCGGCTTCCTGGGCAGGGTATTCCGGCCGCGATCCCTCGAGGACTCTGGGCGGGGTGTCGAACGCATTCGATTTCCCGTGCACGACCGAGATCATCGGCCTGAGCGGTGTGCGGGCGCGGTCCTGGTAGCTGCACCCTGCGAGCAGGAGGAGAAGCAGGCCGGTGACTATCCGCGTGGACGATCTCCGCGGGTTGGCGACTAAGAGAATCCGAGCGGTCTTCACGTCTTGACCTGCAAAGGTAGACTGCGCGAGGCGCGCTGTGCAACCGCCAGAATGATCGCAAAAAAGGCGTGATTTCGCGGTTGTGCGCTGGCGCTTCGTCGGCGACAAAGGGAGCCGGCTCGATTTTCTGCGCAATCATGGACGTGCATTCGTTTCATCTCATCGTCGTGTTCGCGCTCGTCGGCTTAGTCTTTGTCGCCTTCCTGCGGGAATGGATGTCGCCCGACATGGTCGCGATGACGGCGATGGGCCTGCTCTTGGTCACGGGCATTCTCGGGACCGACGAAACGCTGGCGGTCTTTAGCAACAGCGCGCCGGTCGTGATCGGTTGCATGTTCGTCCTGAGTGCGGCGCTGGAAAGGACGGGCGCGATCGACGCGCTGGCCCGGATTTTTCTCCAGATGGCAGGGAAGAGCGAGCTGCGCGCGCTGGCTGCGCTGGCTTTGCTGACGGTGCCGCTCTCGGCGTTCGTCAATAACACGCCCGTCGTGGTCGTGTTCATGCCAGTGGTGCTGGCGCTGGCGCGTACAACGGAGTTGAAGGCCTCGCGGCTTTTGATCCCGCTCTCTTATTTCTCCATCCTCGGCGGTACCTGTACGCTGCTCGGCACCTCCACCAACATCCTGGTCGATGGCATAAACCGGCACCACCACCAGCCACCCTTCCGGATATTCGAGATCACCCCGTTAGGCATTATCTACGCGGCCATCGGTGTCGCCTACGTTCTCTTTCTGGGACGCAAGCTGCTCCCGCAGCGCGAGACGCTGGCCGCTCTTATCGGGAGCGGGATGGCGAAGCAATTCCTCATGCAGGCGGTGATCAGCCGGGAATCGCCGCTCGTCGGAAAGACCCTGCCGGAAACGCCGCTCGTGCGTTTGCGCGAAGCGCGCCTCATCGATGTGGTGCGCGACGGCCAGCGGCTCGAGACTCCGCTGGACGAATTGCGTTTCGCGTCGGGCGATATCCTCCTGCTCGAATCGCCGGTCGCCGGGGTAAAAGGGATCAAGGAAATGCCCGGCGTCGTCTTTCAACCGGAAGCCGATCTGGAAGACGCGCCGCGGGAGGCGGTGCTGATGGAGGGAATCATCGGGAGCCGATCCGGCTTTGTCGGCAAGACGTTGCGGGAGCTGAATTTCCGTCAGCGCTATGGCGTGCTCATCCTGGCTGTCCATCGGCAGGGGGAAAACCTGCGGGAAAAATTCGAGGACGTGCGACTGGCCTTTGGCGACACGCTGCTCGTGCAGGGACCGGCGGAAGGAATTCACCGGTTGATGCAGGAACGCGATTTTCTGAGCTTAACGGAGCCGAAGCAGCGCGCGTTTCGCCGGCAAAAGGCGCCGCTCGCAATCGTCGCCATTATCGCGGTCATGACGCTGGCGGCCTTCAATGTCTTCTCCATCACCGTCCTCGCACTGGTCGCAGCGGTGCTCGTTATCCTCACGAGATGCCTCGACGTGGATGAAGCCTACGAAGCGATTGAATGGCCATTGCTCTTCATCATCTTCGGAATGCTCGCGCTGGGCCGGGCGATGGAAACCACCGGCGCGGCTCATCTCCTCGCGACCGGCGTGACGGGTGCGTTCGGCCGCTTCGGCCCGGCGGTTACCCTCTCGGTCATGTATTTCGTCGCGATGGTGTTGACGGAAATGATCAGCAACAACGCCGTGGCCGTGCTCCTGACTCCAATCGCGTTTGAGATCGCGGCGACGATGGGCGTCGACGCGCGGCCGTTTACGGTCGCGGTCATGTTCGGTTGCAGCGCGAGCTTCTCAACGCCGATCGGTTACCAGACCAACACCTACGTTTTTGGCGCGGGCGGCTATAAATTCACCGATTTCCCGCGCATCGGCGTGCCGCTCAACCTCATCCTCTGGATGACGGCGAGCGTCCTGATCCCGATCTTCTGGCCTTTCGGGGCCGTTCACTAACAAGAACGCCCTGCCGGGAAAACACCGACCGGGCGCTTCGTCCGGAAGGTTCCGCGTTAGTCTGTCAGGCACTATTTGGCTACAGCCATTGTCCCATCGATATCGTAGGACTCGACCAAACCAACTCCGCTCGTATCGCCCACCCCGCTGAGGATGACAGTGTAAGCGCCGGCCGGCAGGACATCGTAGATGGCGTGCCATTCGAGCCGCTATGATCGTAAACATCCGCTTGCAATCCTGTGCAGACGGTGAGGAACAGCGCGCTGACTAGCGCGATCCGGCAGAAAAAGTTCGCCATAAACTTTGTGGGTGAAAATGAAAGCCCCATAATGCAGATCGGTCCGGAATTGGAAAGAACAAAACCGGGCGCAACGAAGTGACGGACCAGTGCCAGTTGCGCGACGCGCCTCCCCGCTTTTAGCTTGGGCCGATGAACGCCCTGCTCTTTCGCACCGCCGCCGGGTTTTGCTTTCTGGCGGTCGGATTAGGGGCGTTCGGCGCACACGCCCTCAAGGGAACGCTCCAGACTAACGACACCGTGGAAGTGTGGAAAACCGCCGTCCTTTACCATTTCGTGCATGCCCTCGCCCTGCTCGTACTGGCCGCTTTGCCGGCGCTGAACCGCGCGGCGTCGAGCCTGTTTGTAGTGGGTATCGTGATTTTCAGCGGCAGTCTCTATTTCCTTGCCCTAACGAATATAAAATGGCTCGGGGCGATCACGCCGCTCGGCGGTCTTTGTTTCCTGGCCGGCTGGATTTGTCTTGTTATCTGGCCGCCGATCGCCGGGACGTGAGGCGTTAATCTACCTGATAAGCCTCGACCAGGCCGATCCCGTCAGCTTCTAGAGGAAGGGTCTGTTGCCGTTCACGACGGCGGTGTAGGCTCCGGCAAGGAGAGGAAGTCGCATGGCCGCTTCCAGCGGGGCGGATGGCGCAGGGCCATCAGCCAGGATGGCTACAGCCTGCGGGTCATCCTGCCAGTTGTCATTCACCCCGAGCTGCATCCCATTGATGTCGTAGAGTCCGAGATACGGATCGGCCCGCGCACCGTCGACCCCCGAATCCGCCAGCGAAGGTCCATCGTACGCACCGCCACTGTGCGGGGCCGCTCCCGTCCGACTCGATAATGATCCCGCCGATCATAACGTTGTCGAGAACCCCGACGTAGCCTCACGTGCTAATGTTAGCCAACTGCGAATCGGACGGCTGACTTAAGTCCTAAACTTCGACCAGCGCGGTCCCGATCGAGTGAATCGATGTTGGGCAGAGTCTCTCCGATTTGGGAAATCATCGTCAAGCGAGTTTGGCTGGGAGACGGATTGTGCCGGTCCGCGCTTGTCGGCCCGCATATCTCTCTGCTATCTTCTTACCTAACGAATGCTGGCCTTGGCTGATGCCCAACGATCGGTCGCGACGATCGCGGTTTTCATCGCGACTTTTCTCCTTACCCTCGCGCTGGGGCGTCTCCTTAAACGGCGCGCCGGGGTGCCTTTCGGGATTTTCTTCCAGCTCTTTGCCCTCACGCTCAGCTTCTATGCCGCCGCCTGGGTTTACGGGCTCGATCTGCGCTGGCGCAATCACGCCGGTGCCGCGGTCGTTCTGCTGAGCACAGCGGTCGTCATCGCGCTCGTCGATCGCTATCTCTGGGACCTTTATTTCGAACATAGGCGCCAGACCGTCATCCCGAAATTCCTCCGCGAGCTGGTCGCCCTCGTCATTTTCCTGATCGCGCTCCTGCTCGTCCTGAGCATCGGTTATCACGCCGAGCGCGAATTGCGCGGTCTCCTCGCCACTTCCGGAGCGGCCGCCATCATCCTCGCGTTCGCGACTCAGAATCTCCTCGGCGGCGTCATCGCCGGGATGTCACTCCAGATCAGCAAGCCCTACAAAGTGGGGGACTGGCTCCAGGTCGGCGATCGCTACGCCGAGGTCATGGAGATCAACTGGCGCTCGACCCGGCTGCGCACGAACGACGCCATTTATCTCGACATCCCGAACAACGAGATCGTTAGGCAAACGATCATCAACCTCCATTACCCGCAACAGCTCCACGCCATGCGGATTGTGGTCGGGGTCGAATACAGTGCGCCGCCGAATAAGGTCAAGGACGCCCTCCTCCAGGCCACGCTCCAGGCTGAGGGGGTGCAAAAGGAACCGGCGCCCAGGATTTTCCTGAAGGATTTCGGCGATTTCGCGATCAGCTACGAGATCAAGTTTTGGATGCTCAATCACAGTGAGTTCAACAACGTCTGCGACGCCATCCGGACCAATATCTGGTACAAGTTCAAGCGCCAGGGGATTACGATTCCGTTCCCAATTCGCACCCTCGAGATCAATCGCAAGACGCCGCTCAAGCCGCAGGAGCAGCACAACCAGACGAAGGCGATCCTGGAGGGCGAGCCGCTCTTTGCTTGCCTCGCCTCCGAGCAGGTCGACCATCTCATCCGCGGTTCGCGCAAAGTCCGTTTCGGGCGCGGGGAAAGGATCATCGAGCAGGGCGCGGCAGGCGCTTCGATGTTTGTCCTCCTCCACGGTTCGGCGGCCGTTTCTGTTTCGCAAAACGGGAGCATGATCCGGGTCGGCTCGCTGCGGATGGGCGATTGCTTCGGCGAGATGTCGCTCCTGACCGGGGAAAAGCGCACCGCTACGGTGCGGGCGGAGGAGGATTGTGAGGTGATCGAGATTTCCCAGCCGGCGATGGCCACCGTGCTACACGAAGCGCCCGAATGCGTGACGCAGCTGAGTGAATTGCTCGCCACCCGCAAGATGGAAACGGAAGGCCTGCTGAAAGATTTGGTCGACGGTTTGGCTCAGGAGCAGACCGCCCGCGAATATCGCGCCACCTTCCTCCGGCGGCTCCGGTCGGTCTTCGAGCTGTAGGCTTTTGCCCTAACGAGACGACGCACCTCCGTCACATTGCGGTTGCCAGTTAGGCAAATCCCTCTAATGTCCTGCCTTCCTCTCTCCGGGACCCATTTATGACGCTATTAGCCTTATCTTTTCTCTCTTCCGGCATCACTCTTTCGATGCTCTGCGCGGCCGCGGGTTTGGTCTTCGCCTTCTTCCTCATCTTCAAGGTCATCAACGCCTCCCCCGGCAATGCCCGGATGCAGGAAATCGCCGGCGCCATCCAGGAAGGAGCCAAGGCTTATCTCAATCGCCAGGTCATCACGATCAGCGCGATCGCGGTAGTGATTTTTCTCCTCCTCTTTTTCTTCAAGGATCACCCGACGGCGGTTGGTTTCGTGGTCGGCGCCGTCTGTTCGCTCGCCGCAGGTTTCATCGGAATGCGGATCGCTGTTTTGGCTAACACCCGCACCACCCAGGCCGCCACTCAATCGCGGACTGCCGCGATGCGGGTCGCCTTTAACGGCGGCGCGGTCACCGGTCTGCTGGTCGTCGGCCTTGCTCTCCTCTCGGTTGGAATCTTCTACACCATCGCGGGCAAAATGATCGGACATGAACCCGCGGTTCGCAGTCTCATCGGCCTCGCTCTCGGCGCGAGCTTGATCAGTGTCTTTGCGCGACTCGGCGGCGGCATTTACACCAAGGCGGCCGACGTCGGCGCGGACCTGGTCGGTAAAATCGAGAACACGCTCGACGAAGATGATCCGCGGAATCCGGCGACGATCGCCGATAACGTGGGCGACAACGTGGGCGATTGCGCCGGCATGGCGGCGGACGTTTTCGAGACCTACGCCGTCAGTTTGATCGGCGCCATCCTGGTCGGGGCTCTGACCCTGGTCAACGTCCCGGCGGCGATCGTTTACCCGTTCGTTCTCGGCGGAATCTCGGTTCTGGGCGCGATCTGCGGCATTCTCTTCGTCAACGTCAGCGGCGGCAAACCGGGCAATACCCTGATGGGTGGCGTCATGACCAGTGCGATCGTCTCGGCCGTGCTCTTCTGGCCCGCGACCCATTATCTTTTTCCCGACGGCGTCGTCATCGCAGATGCCCTGCGCACGCCTAACGACCTTTACTGCGCCTCGCTCGTCGGTCTGCTCATGACTGGCATCGTGGTCGTCATCACCAATTACTACACCTCCATGAGCTACGGCCCGGTGCGCAAGATCGCGAAGGCTTCCGAGACTGGGCACGCGACGAACATCATCGCCGGTCTCGCGATCGGTCAGCATGCAACGGCATTGCCGGTCGGCTTCATCGGGCTCGCGATTCTCTTCAGCTTTCATTTCGCCGGTCTCTACGGGATCGCGATCGCGGTCATGAGCATGCTCTCCATGGCCGGCATCATTATCTCGCTCGACGCCTTCGGCCCGATCACCGACAACGCCGGCGGCATTGCCGTGATGAGCGACCTGCCGAAGGAAGTGCGTGCCGTGACGGATGATCTCGACGCAGTCGGCAACACGATGAAAGCGGTTACGAAAGGCTATGCGATCGCTTCGGCCGGTCTGGCGGCTCTCGTTTTGTTTGGTTCCTACGTGGAGGAATTGCGCGCCCATTTCGCAGCGGCGGGGCGGCCTTTCAACTTCCAGTTCTCGCTCACTGAACCGAAAGTCATCATCGGTCTTTTCATCGGCGGATTGCTGCCCTTTATCTTCACCGCCTTCAGCATGGACGCGGTCGGCAAAGCGGCGGGCGCGGTCGTGCGCGAAGTGCGCCGGCAATTAACCGCCAAGCCCGGCATTCTCCGGGGCGAAGACAAACCGGACTACGGCGTTTGCGTCGATATTGTGACCAAGGCGGCCCTGCGCGAGATGATCATTCCGGCGCTCCTGCCGGTTGCTTTCGTGGTTGCGGTCGCGGTCATCCCGCAGCTCGGTCCGGTCGTTCTCGGCGGCTTGCTCGTTGGTACGATCGTGACCGGGTTGTTCGTTGCCATCGCCATGACCTCGAGCGGCGGGGCATGGGATAACGCGAAGAAATTTATCGAGGAAGGCAATCTCGGCGGCAAAGGCTCCTTTGCCCACGCCGCCTCGGTCACCGGTGATACGGTGGGCGATCCCTACAAAGACACTGCCGGTCCCGCGATCAATCCCATGATCAAGGTGGTCAACATTGTCGCCATTTTGATCATCCCGATTTTCTTCTAGCCCTGCGCCTAACGAAAAGCAAAAGATGGAGACGCCCGACTTCCAACTCGTGCCCACACCCTTGCGTGAGGCGCCGGCGGTGGCCGATCCCGGAGCGAGCCCGTTCAGGACCGTAGTCGACCCGCAGATGCGCCAGCAACTGCGCCGGGCGTTGATCGACTTGATCGATAATCACGACGAATCGCTCGCGGCTCATTATGCCGACGGCCGGCTGGCGCTCGAGTCCTACAAGGAATACATCGAAGTCTTCGCCCGCAGTTTGAAAGAGACGATGGAGAGCCGGGAAGGCGTTTCCTGTTTGCTCCGGGCCGTCGGGTTCGATGTTTCCCCACAGGAGGTCAACCTGCTGCCGGAGCTGCGCTGGAAAGCGGCGACGCGCCCCTAACGACAATGTAGAGGCGGCCGTGCCGGCCGCAAAACGCAGGCGAACAATTCCCGCTTGTTTCCCGCCCCGGTCTGTGAAGAATCGGCTCCGCTACCAATGGCTACCGTCCTGTTGATCGAAGATGATGCCGAAAGCCGTCGCACCACGGCGGAACTTTTTGCCCGGGACGATTGGAGCATTCTGGAAGCCGGCGACGGCGAAGCGGGTATCAGCCTCGCCCTTGAGAAACGGCCAGAGCTGATCCTCTGCGATCTGCTCATGCCGAAAGTGAACGGCTTCCAGGTTTGCCGCGCCATTCGCCAGCATTTGGAACGGAGCAAAATCATTATCGTCTCAGGCCGGGACTACGGAGTCGACCGCAAGAGCGCGCTCGAGGCGGGGGCGGACGAATACCTGGTCAAACCGATCTCCTGGGAAAAATTGCGCGAAGTCATCGACCGAGTCATGCCCGAGGCCGGCGCCAGTCAGCCGACTGGGCCGCTACCGGAATTCACGCCGCCTTCCACCCGGCTGCGTTTCTGGGGCGTGCGCGGTTCCATTCCCGTCCCGGGATCGTCGACGGTCGGCTACGGCGGGAACACCAGTTGCATCGAAGTCAGAGCGGACGGTGAAATTATCATCCTCGACGCCGGCTCCGGGATGCGTGCGTTGGGGATCGCGCTCGAACAGGAATTCGGCAGCCGGCCGATCAAGTTGACCCTTTTGATTTCACATACTCACTGGGACCATATCCAGGGGCTGCCCTTCTTCCTTCCCGCGTACAACGAGAAAAACTCTCTCCGGCTCCTCGGTTATGAAGGCGCGCGTGCCGGTCTCGCCACCATCCTCGCCAGCCAGATGGAGACCTCGGTTTTTCCCGTTAGTCTGCGTGACATGCCGAGCGCGATCGAGATCGAGGAATTGCGCGACATGGAATTTAATATTGGCAAGGTCCGCGTGGAAGCGCGCTTCGTGAATCACCCCGGGATCTGTGTGGGCTATCGTCTTTACACGAAGAACGGATCGGTTGCGTATTTGCCCGACAACGAGTCCTACGACGTTCTCAAAAGCAGCCTCGCCGGTCGCGAAAAAGCGGAGCGTGAGAAAGCACAGGCCTACGCCGCCGCCGCCCGGGCCAAGCTGGTCGACTTCCTGCGCAGAGTCGATGTCCTGATTATCGATTCGCAATACACCGATGATGAGTACGAGAAGAAAGCCGGCTGGGGCCATGGCTCACTTAGCAGCGTCGTCTCCCTCGCGCTCGACGCCCAGGTGCACAAACTCTTCCTCTTTCATCATGACCCCTCGCGCGATGACCGGGCGGTCGACGCCATGGTGGAAAGCGCGCGCATGCTCGTCCTGGAAAGCGGCAAACCGATGGAAGTGGATGCTGCCCGCGAAGGCGCGGAAGTCTGGTTAGGTGCGAGGGCCTGAATTTTTCGTTCTCGCGCTAGCCGCGCAAGGCCGACGTGAAGCGCACCAACTCGGCCGCGACCTGCTCGATGCGCACGGCGATCTTGTCGTCAGTCACGTTCTCATTGTCGAACGCGTCGGCTGTCGCAAAAACGAAACGCGGAATGACCACACAGCGGAAATCCAGCATCAGGCTATTGGCATAGGCCATGACTGACATATAACTGCCCATTCCGCCGGCCGCGCAGAGAAAGCCCACGATCTTGTCATCCCAAGCGCTACCGGCCAGCTCGATCATATTCTTGGCTGAGGCGCTGACATCATAGTTATAAACCGGTGCCGCCACGATGATCCCGTCGGCCGTCTTAATCGCGGCGCTCAATCTTTTTGCCGCAGGATGTGCATAACAGGCGTCTGCGTCGCACAGCGGCAGATCAAGCTCTGCCAGATCCAGCCAGCTGCTATCTGTCTTCTTTTCCTGCAGATACTGGAATGCAATCCGCCCCATCTTACGGCTCCTGCTGGATGGATTTCCACTCGCGCTCACGACCAGATACTTGGACATAACAGGTGATAGAGTCGCTCCGTGGCCGGGTCAAGACTGGTGCGCCGTGGCCTTAAAGCCAGCGACGCATTTTGAAGTAAATAAGTTGCCCGACCGCGATCGCAACCATCGCCCCGAGGCAGATGTAGTAACCATAGGGTCCGGCCAACTCAGGCATGTGTTGAAAATTCATCCCGTAAACGCCAGCGATGAAGGTCAGAGGGATGAAAATCGCCGAGATAACAGTCAGGATGCGCATGATTTCGTTCGTCCGCAGGCCGATACTCGAGATGTGTATCTCAGTCAGTCCCGAAAGGACGTCGCGATAGCTCTCGACGACGTCCATGAGCTGGACGCTATGATCGTAACAGTCGCGCAGGTAGACCTTGGTCTCGGGTCGGATAAGACCTGGGTCTTCGTGCAGCAGGAGATTCGTAACATCGCGCAGTGGCCAAACCATTCGCCTGATCTGGGTGAGGGTCCGCTTGTGTTCATGTAGACTACCGACAGGCCGCACCAAAGGGTTGTCAACTAACTCATCCTCGATGACGTCGATTTCGGCTCCGATCGACTCGAGGACTGGGAAGTAATGGTCGATGATCGCGTCGAGCAAGGCATAGGCAAGGTAATCGGGCCCGGCGGTTCGGATGCGACCTTTGCCGCTCCTGATCCGGGCACGGACGGGCTCGAAAACATCGCGCTCGGGTTCTTCCTGCAAGGTAATAAGGAAAGTCTTACCCAGAAACATGCTGACCTGTTCACCACCTATCTCGTCATCCTTATCGAGATAGATCATCTTGGCGACGATGAAGAGATAATCGTCGTATTGTTCGACCTTGGGTCGTGCGCTGGTATCGAGCACGTCTTCCAGCGCCAGAGGATGAAGGTTAAAGCGTTCGCCAAGGAGGCGGAGAACAGTGAGATCGCCAAGACCGTCAATGTTGATCCATGTCACCAGCTCGTTTTTGAGGTGGGCAAGGAGTTCGTCGCAGCCGACATCCTTCTGTTCCTCCAGGCAACCCGGTCCGTACTCGATGAGGGTGATGACAGGCGGTACTTTCGGAGCATCCTGGGAAAGCTTGAGCAACCCGGGTGCTTCGCCCGGCACCACCTGGCGTCGTCTTTTAAACATCCCGCTATCGTGCGCTGGCCGGCCACCGCAGCGCAAGCGCGATTCAATCGTCTGTCCGGGTCTTTAACTTGCGCTCGAGGATTTCGCCTGCCAAACTCGGGTTTGCCTTTCCCTGCGAGAGTTTCATGACCTGCCCTTTGAGAAAGTTGAGCGCAGCCGCGTTGCCGGCCTGGAAATCAGCCACCGGCTTGGGATTCGCGGCGATCACCTGGTCGCAAAGCGCCTCGATCGCGCCCGCGTCGCTCAATTGCGCGATGGTCTTCTCCTCCACTATGGCGCTCGCCGGTCGGCCGCTGGCAAACATTTCGGCGAAAACTTCCTTTCCCTGGCGGGTGCTGATTTTGCCCTCGTCGATCAGGTTAACCATTTCATCGATCGCGCCCGGTGGGAGCGGAGACTGTGCGATCGTCAATCCGGCATTCGTTAGGGAGCTGAGCAAGTCGTTCAGGATCCAGTTGGCGATCCTCTTCGGTCTGCGCGCACTCTGCACGGCGCTTTCGAAATAGCGAGCCAGCTCGAGATCGTCGGCCAGCACGCCCGCATCGGAGGGACTCACTGCGTATTGCTTAATAAACCGTGCGCGCTTTGCGCCCGGTAATTCCGGCACGCGATCGCGGACCGCTGCGAGCAACCTTTCGCTCCTGACCGGGAGCAAATCGGGATCCGGAAAGTAACGATAATCGTGCGCCATCTCCTTCGTTCGCATAAGGAAGGTCTGGCCGGCGTCGTCATCCCAGCGCCGCGTTTCCTGGCTCAGTGTTTCGCCGCGGCCGAGCGCCGCGCTTTGCCGTTTCACTTCGTAAGCCAGCGCGCGCCGCACTCCGCTGATCGAGTTCATATTCTTGATCTCGATCTTGGCTCCCAGTTCGAGCTGCCCTTCAGGTCGGAGCGAAATATTGCAGTCACAACGCAACTGCCCTTTCTCCATATCCGCGTCGCTCACCCTGCCGTAGGTCAGGACCTGTTTGAGGGAGGTCAGAAAAGCAAAAGCTTCCTCCGGCGAACTGATCTCCGGTTGGGTTACGATTTCCATTAACGGCGTGCCAGCACGATTGAAATCGATCCCAGTGCTCGTCTCGAAATGGAAGCTCTTCGCGACATCTTCCTCGAGGTGGATCCGGACCAGGCGTATCTCTTTCTCGGGGCCGGTCAGATCCTTTTGCACATCTTTTGGGTAGGCGAAAACATGCAACGGGACCCGCCCGTTCGCGCAGAGCGGCGTCTCGTATTGCGAGATCTGATAATTCTTCGGCATGTCCGGGTAGAAATAATTTTTCCGGTGGAACTGACAGACCGGCGCAATCTCGCAACCGAGCATAAGGCCGGTCAGAGTCGTTAGGCGGAGCGCCTCCTCATTCATCACCGGGAGCGCGCCCGGCAGTCCAAGGCAGGTAGGGCAGGTGAGCGAGTTCGGCTCCGCGCCAAACTCGACCGCGCACCCGCAAAACATCTTCGAGCGCGTCGTGAGCTGGACATGGACCTCGAGGCCGATGGTCGTTAGGTAGAGCATGCTTGGCAGAAGAATCTCACACCACGATCACAAAGGGCACAAAGGGCATTTAGAGGTCGAATGGGTCTTCGTCGAGCTGGCCATTGATGACACGTTTGATTCCGTTCCGGAGATGTGATTCGCCGAAGTTGATGAGAAGGCCCAGCTTTAAACCGCTCAAGCGTAGTTGGGTGAGGAGTTGCTTCGCGTGGACAGGGGTCAAGGCAGCGACAGACTTGATTTCGACTATGACTTTTTCGCCCAGCGCCAAATCCGAACGAAAGGCTTCATCGAATCTGATGCCATCGTAAACGATCGGCATCGCTTTCTGGCGTTCCACCGACGCTCCGGACTTCCGCAGCTCGTGCGCAAGAACGACCTCATAAACCGATTCCAGCAATCCCGGCCCCAATTTCGTATGTACGGTGAACGCCGAATCAAGCACGAACTTCGCAATCTCATTCTCACTCATTCTTGGTGTCCTTTGTGGCCTTCGTGTGAGGCTCTTTCTTCAGCGCGTAATCGAGCGCCTCCTGGAACTTGAAGCTTTTCACCTGCGCGGCCAGCATTGGGTCGTTCATCGCCGCGATCAGTTTCGGATTTTGGAGCAGATCCAGATAACGCTGCTGCTGAATCAACTCGACGATCTCCCGATCGTCGCGCAGAGCGATGATGTTCGGATTCTCAGTCAGCTCTTTCGCGCCTGGAAAGCTGAGGAATCGCTCCGCGCTGCGAGGATTCGAAGCCACCGTTCCAACTTGCCCCAGTGTCTGGTAAGTCTGGGCCGGGACGATATCAACAGCTTTGACCGTTTCCCCGAGAGGACCGAGCTCGATCGAATTCTTCAATTTGGAGAGGGATTGAATAATGGGCGCGGGCTCGTTAGGCGGAGTTGGCCGCGCCGGACGCAAAGGTGCGGGACTCGCCGAGCGAGATGCGACCGCTTCCGGTGCGCGTAACTCGGCGCTGGCGATCGCGCCCGTCGATCGGATCGCGACCACCACCAGCCAGACGCTGAAGAGCCCGAAGAAAATCCCCAGGACCGCGCCGCAAATCCCGTAAACCAGACGCACCAGGCCGGCATTCTGTTGCCCCGTTCGTTTGAAGAGGATCGCGCCCAGCGTGCTGATGGCGGCGAAGACGATCAAGGCGAGGATGGCTCCCGCCACAAGCGAGATGAGGAGATCGGGCACGCGCAAAAACGGCCGCAGGATTGGGAGAAAAAGCCGGCCGCCAAAGAGCCCCGCAGCGTAGGCTGCGGCCAGCGCCAGCAGGCGCACCAGTTGCCTGACGATTCCGAGCCGCCAGCCACGCACGATTTCGAATGCGATCAGGATGACCGCGAAGGAAATAAAGATTGTCTGCCAGAGGGGCGAACCGGCGGTCATGAAATGCTGCGCTGTCGTAAGGCGTGGTCGCAGAGGACCAGTGCCGCCATCGCCTCGACCATCGGCACAGCGCGCGGCAGGACGCATGGGTCGTGACGTCCGCGCGCAGCCAGGGTGGTTTTTTCTCCCGCGGCCGTCACGGTATTTTGCGCACGGGAGATGGTTGCGGTCGGCTTGAACGCCACTCGGAAAACAATGTTCTCACCGTTGCTGATCCCGCCCTGCACGCCACCGGACCGATTCGATGTGGTCCGGACTTTGCCCTCGCGCATTTCGAAAGGATCGTTGTGTTCCGAGCCGCGCAGTCGGGTGGCGGCAAAACCGGAGCCGATTTCAAAACCTTTCGTCGCCGGGAGACTCAACATGGCCTTGGCCAGATCGGCTTCCAACTTGTCGAAAACCGGTTCGCCGAGGCCGGGTGACACTCCGCGCGCCACGCACTCGACAATTCCGCCTAACGAGTCGCCTTCCGCCCGTGCCTGCTCGATCGCGCGGATCATTTTCTCCGCCGTCATCGCCTCCGGGCAGCGCACGATATTGGCCTCAACCTGTTCGCGCGTCACGCTGGCCGGATCCACGACAGCGCTTAGATCATATACGTGAGTCACGTATGTGATGATTTCCAGCCCCGGTTGAAAATGCGCCAGGACCTGTCGCGCGACTGCGCCAGCAGCGACGCGGCCGATCGTCTCGCGCGCCGAAGCGCGGCCGCCGCCCTGCCAGTTGCGAATGCCGTACTTCGCCTCGTAGGTAAAATCGGCATGCGAAGGACGGAAGGTGTCTTTCATTTCCCGGTAGGTTTCGGGGCGGGCATCCTGGTTGCGGACGAGGATGGCGATCGGCGTGCCTAACGTCTGACCCTCGAAAACGCCCGAGAGAATCTCGCCCCGGTCGGCTTCATTGCGGGGCGAGACGATCGCGCTCTGGCCCGGTCGGCGGCGATCGAGCTCGCGCTGGATCTCGGCTTCGCCTAACGGAATGCGAGGCGGACAACCATCAATCACAACGCCGACGCCCCCCCCGTGCGATTCGCCGAAGGTGGTGATGCGGAAAAGTTGCCCGAAGCTGCTGCCCATTGCAGCGCAGTCTAACGAAAGCCCGCCGAATGAAAAGGAGCGCGCGCCTAGATCGCCGCGAAGGCGGTTTTCAGGTCGTCGCGCAGATCTTCCACATCTTCGACCCCAACCGATAGCCTAACGAGTGACTCGGTGATGCCGAGCTCGATTCGTTTTTCCTCGGGAATCGCTCCATGGGTCATGATCGGCGGGTAATTGACCAGGCTCTCGACGCCACCCAGACTCTCCGCGAGCGAGAAGAGATGGGTGTTTTCGAGGAAACGCCGCGTCCCGGCGAGGTCGGTATCGAGAATCAGCGTCACCATGCCGCCGAAACGATCGCCCATCTGCTTCTTCGCCAAATTATGCTGCGGATGACTCGTTAGGCCGGGATATTTTGTCTCCCGCACTTTCGGTTCTTTTTCCAGCCAGGCAGCGAGCTCGGCGGCGTTTTCGCAATGCCGCTCCATCCGCAGAGCGAGTGTTTTCAGCCCGCGCATGGCGAGGAAGCTGTCGAACGGTCCCGCGATTGCGCCGACGGAGTTTTGCAAAAATTGCATCTGGTCGCCGAGTTCCTTGTTGTCACCGACGACTGCGACGCCGCCGACCATGTCGGAGTGTCCGTTGAGATACTTGGTCGCGGAATGAATCACCAGGTCGAAGCCAAGCTCGATCGGGCGCTGAATCCAGGGGCTGGCGAAGGTGTTGTCGGAAACCGAGATCGCGTTGTGCTTGCGGGCAATTTTCGCGACTACTTCGAGGTCGATCAGCTTGAGAAGTGGGTTGCTTGGAGTCTCGACCCAAACCATCCGCGTGTTGGGCTTCATCGCGGCTTCGACTTTCGCCGGGTCGCTCATGTCGATGAAAGTGAAATCGAGATTGGCGGAACGGCGCCGGACTTTTTCGAAAAGCCGGTAGGTGCCGCCGTAAAGATCGTCGCTCACCAGCACGTGTGAGCCGCTGTCGATCGTCTCAAGCGCGGT
This sequence comes from Chthoniobacterales bacterium, assembly GCA_038198475.1. Classification (GTDB taxonomy): domain Bacteria; phylum Verrucomicrobiota; class Verrucomicrobiia; order Chthoniobacterales; family UBA10450; genus Palsa-1392. Next base: position 45,538 of record JBBPZW010000140.1, read on the forward strand.
TGACATCGCGGCCAAACCGGAAGCGAAGGCCCAACCGCGAGTGCCACTTTCCAGGTCGGCCACACAACGTTCGTAGGCGCAGCGGGTCGGGTTGATCGAGCGCGCGTAATCGTAGCCTTTATGCCGGCCGGGGCTTTCCTGGACGTAGGTGGAGGTCTGATAAATTGGGGTCATGACCGCGCCGGTCGACGGATCGGGTGATTGGCCGGCGTGAATGACGCGCGTGGCGAGATGATGTTTTTTCTTCATGGCGATGAATCAGGAAAATAGGTCAGGGGAAGAGTCCGCGGCCGCCCAGCTTGAGGCTTGCTCGGCTAGGCGCGTCCTCACTTCGACATATTGAGACGAAGGTAGGAAAGCAAATCGGTGCGGGTGATGAGGCCGAGAAAATTGGCTCCGTCCATCACGATCGCGACCCGGCCGCGATCGAATACGCCTAACAAGTCGGAAATGTTGGCCTGCGGCGACAAGGTTTCAAGCTTGTCCGTCATCGCTTCTTTGACCAGCTCGTTAAACTTGGCCGGTTCCCGATGGAGATGCACCAGAATATCGGATTCGTCGATGATCCCGACCGCGCGCTCGTCTCCGTTCATGACCGGGAGCTGCGAGACGTCGGCCGAGCGCATCCGCTTGAAGGCGGTCAGGATGGTGTCGTTAGGCCCGACTGAGATGACTTCGCCCTTTTGGGCCCGGTGGGAGATGAGGTCGCAAAGGTTGCCCTCGCTCGGGCGCTCGACGAAGCCCTGCTCGGCCATCCAGAAATCGTTGAACATCTTCGAGAGATATTTGTTCCCCGTGTCGCAGATGAAGGTCACGACTCGCTTCTTCTCGGTCTGCTGGCGGCAATAGCGCAGCGCTCCGGCGAGGAGCGTGCCGGTAGAGGAACCCCCGAGAATGCCTTCCTTGCGCAGCAACTCGCGTACGACCTCGAAGCTCTCCGTGTCGTCGATCTCGAAGGCGTCGCTGACATACGACATCTCCGCGATGTCGGGAATGAAATCCTCGCCGATCCCTTCCACCGCCCAGCTGCCGGCTTTCTCCAGTTTGCCGGTCTTGACCCATTCATACAAAATCGAGCCGGTCGGATCGGCCAGGATCATCTCTGTTTGCGGCGCCACTTTTTTGAAGAAACGCCCGAGCCCGGTAAGCGTGCCGCCGGAGCCGACTCCCACCACGACTGCATCGACGTCGTGATTCATCTGCTCCCAGATTTCGGGGCCGGTGGTGGTCTCGTGGGCCAGCGGGTTGGCCGGGTTGCCAAACTGGTTGACGTAAAACGCGCCCGGAATTTCCTCCGTGAGTTTCGCAGCCACGTCCTGGTAATATTCCGGATGACCTCGGGTCACGTCACTTCTCGTTAGGCGAACTTCTGCCCCGAGAGCGCGAACGTGCGCGATTTTTTCCTGCGACATCTTGTCCGGGATAACAAGGATGATGCGGTAACCCTTTGCGCCGGCGATGAGGGCGAGGCCGAGGCCGGTGTTGCCCGCGGTTGCCTCGATGATCGTGCCCCCAGGCTGCAATTTCCCCTCGCGCTCGGCCGCTTCAATCATGGCGAGGGCGACCCGGTCTTTGATCGAACCGGTCGGGTTCTGGTTTTCCAGCTTCACGAAGAGCTGGCAGGGGCCAGTGTCCATCCGGGTGATCTCGACCAGCGGGGTGTGGCCGATGAGCGAAAGAATGGCAGGCGGTTTGTTAGGCAAAGTCGATTTGGCGGACGTAGAACTGGTCATGAAGCAAGTGCGAAGGTCATCAGCGGCGCGTCAACGACCTCCGTTACGCAACACGGTGGGGAGGAATCGTCAAGCGCGCCGGTCGGGGTCATCGGGATTCGCCGACGGGACAACTTCTCCTGGAAAGGACGTTGCCGAAATCACGCGCTGGACTTTGTTGCTTCCGTTGTCTTGGAAGCTCTCGATCATCCTTTGCTCGTTACTCGGCCTGATCGCGGCCGCGCGCGCGGAAGATCCGTTGCAAAAGCGCAGTGAGGAAATTTTTCCGCTCCCGTTGGACGGCGCGCTCACGCTCGAGCACGGCGACGGGTCGATTCACATTTATGGTTGGCATGAGCCGCGGGTGCGGCTGGTAGCCGTACGCAAAGCCTACACTGCACCTCGCTTGGAGCAGATTCGCGTGGAGACAAAGTCCGAGTCGGACGCGCTCATGGTGCGCACAGTTATTCCGCCAGTGTCCGACCTCTTCGCGGATCGCTCCGGGACGATCGAATACACGTTGACCGTGCCCGAGCCGGCGCGGCTCAAACTCAAAATGGCCAGTGGGGAAATCAGTTTGCAGGGCTTGCGTGGCGCGAAAGTCGATCTCGCGATGGAGAACGGGCGACTGCTCGTCATCAACTCCTATGCCGAAATCCGGGCGCGGGCGCGGAACGGCGTCTTGGAAGCTCTTTTCGAATGGTGGGAGAAACTTCCCGCGAAATTCGATTATGCCATGGAGCGCGGGCGGATCGCGGTCCGTCTACCGAAGGCCGCGCAGTTCCGGGTCGAGGCGCGGACCGATCAGGGACGGATCCATGACGAATTTCATTTCCCGCCGGCCACGAATCTCGGCGCGGGGCAAACACTGACGGCGGCGACTGCGCCGGACCCGCCGGTCTCGTTAGGCTTGCGCACCGGAAATGGCAACGTCAGCCTCGAGGCGATTCGTTAGGCGATCGTTAGTGCGGGGCGCTGAGTTCCTCCAGCGACTTGCGATCGCCCTCCGCTTTCGCCAGCAGGCCAAGGTTGCGATAGCACTCCTCGCGCCTGGCGAGAGCGGCGGCCGTCTGGTTGATCGCCAGTGCGCGCGAGAGCGATTCGATCGCGGCCAGGTAATCGCGCTGTTGCATTTCCAGTTCGCCGCGGTACTGCCAGGCGGTGGAAAAATTCGCGTCCAGCTCCGTTGCCTGTTTGATCCGTGCATAGGCTTCGGGCGCGCGTTTCAGCTTGGCCAGCGCGTAGCTCGCCTCGGCGGCGGCGCCGGCCGATTTTGAGTCAGCGTCGAGGGCCGCCGCAGCGTCGGCTAGCGCGAGCTTCGGCTGCCCGATCTCGTTGAGTTGCCAGGCGCGATTTGTGAGCAGATCGGCGCTTTTTGGCTCGGCTGCGATCTCGGCGTCGAGCCGCCTGAGCGTTTGTAAAAAATCGGGCGAAAGCGCTTCCAATTGCAGCACACCGGGCGCCGTGGCCGGGTCCGGCGCTCGGCCGAGCATCTGCTCCGCCAGGGAGCGCAACAGCTTCGGGCGGACGGCGCCGGGCGCGAAGCCTGCCGCCTTGATGGCGTCGTCGAGCGCAAGGGCGGCGTCTCCCGCGTGCAGGAAGAGGAGAGCGCGATCGCCCAGGAACGAGGCATCGTTAGGCCGAAGACTTAGGTCGCGGTCGAGATCGCGCACCTCGGCGAGAAATTTGCCGAGCCGATCATTCAGGGAAAGTGCTTGCCTAACGAGAGGACTATCTGGCGCGAGCTGGGCGGCGCGCTGGACGTCAGCCCGGGCGGCATCCCAACTGTGTAGATGGCGGTAACAAAGCGCGCGGTTGAGCAAGACCTCAGCTGTTGCCCGACCTTTCATCCCGCGTGTCCAGGCGGCGGCCGCTTCCGGCCAATGTCCGTCGGCCTGTTCGAGGCGTGCGATCTTGAGGAAAACACGCAGCCGGCGATCCTTCGGCGCGACCGCTTTCGTCCAGGCGGCGAGCGCTTCGGTGCGCCGGTTTTCAGCAAAAGCCAGGTCGCCCCGGTACTCATCGTATTTGGCGGAGGTTCTTTTTACCGCGCCCCTCCAGTCGGCCAGGGTTTGCCGCAGGCCAGTCAAGTCGCCGAGGCCAAACTGGGCCTGGGCGAGGCGGGCCCAGGCGCCGTTATCAT
>JBBPZW010000141.1:0-21067 GCA_038198475.1 Chthoniobacterales bacterium
CCCGAAAAATTCAAGAAGAAGGCGGGAGCAGCCGCCCCCGAGCCGCCGAGGCGGAAATCGTCGCTTCCCTTGGTGGAAATATCCCTGCTCATCTTCCTGCTGATCGGCCTCGGGATTGCGGCGTTGATCTTTGCCCCGGCCATCCTCAAGTCGCGGCGCCCGGTCCCGGCGCCGAGCTCCAGCGCGCTTTGGCCCGCCAGCACGCCGGCCATCCCGGAGAAAAGCATCGCGGTTCTCCCCTTCGAAAGTTTGAGCGAAGAGAAAGCCAACGCCTATTTCGCCGATGGCGTGCAGGACGAAATCCTGACGAATCTGGCCCGGATTGCGGATTTGAAAGTGATCAGCCGCACCTCGGTGATGCAATACAAGACCGGCGCCGCGCGCAACCTGCGCGAGATCGGCCAGGAACTGGGCGTCGCCCATCTCCTTGAAGGCAGCGTGCAGCGCGCGGGTAACCGGGTGCGAATCAATGCGCAGTTAATCGACGCGCGAACCGACGCCCATCTCTGGGCCCAGACTTATGATCGCGAGCTGGCGGACGTTTTTGCCATCCAGAGCGAGATCGCCAAGGCCATTGCCGACCAACTCCAGGCCAAACTTTCGCCTAACGAGAAAAGAGCGATCGAGCAGCCACCCACGACCAACCTGGCCGCCTTCGATTTCTACGCCCGGGCGCGCAATCTCATGCTGAACATCTCTTTCACCGCCGTGCGCCAGGACAATCTGCGCCAGGCGGTCGATCTCCTAAACCAGGCGATCGCGGAGGATCCTAATTTCTTTCTCGCTTACGTGAGCTTGGCGGAAGCGCACGATCTGCTCTACGCCCTCGCCGGCGATCACACCCCGGCCCGTCTCGCGCTGGCCGAGGCCGCGATTAACAAGCTGCGCGACATTCGGCCGTAGGCCGGGGAAACGCACCTCGCCCTCGCCCGCCATCGCTACTTCGCCTTCCGGGATTATGCCGGCGCGCGGGCCGAGCTGGCGGAGGCGGCGCGCTCCCTCCCTAACGAATCGTCCATCCTCAGCCTGAGTGCTTTCATCGACCGCCGGGCCGGCAAATGGGAGGAGTCACTGCGGGAGCTGACGCAGGCGATTGCCCGTGATCCGCACAGCATCTTCCTCCTCCAGCAAACGGCGCTGAACTACCAATTCCTTCGCCACTACCGTGAGATGGTGGCGGTCCTCGACCGCGCCCTCGCGGTCGATCCAGGCCGGGTCGAAACTCGCCTTGGGCGGGCTCAGGTGGCCATGCTCTGGCAGGCTAACCCGCAGCCTCTCCACGATGTCATCCAGGAGGTCGTGGCGCGCGATTCGTCTGCCGCGGCAGTCGTGGCCGAGAACTGGACGATCCTCTCGCTCTTTCGGCGGGACCCCGCCGAACTGGAGCGCGCCCTGGCGGCTCTGGGGGAACATCGTTTCGGCGAAAGCCAGGTCGGCTTTGATCCTGTCTTCGGGCAGGCGATGGCGCAGTATTTGCGCGGCGATAGCGCTGGATTTCAAGCCGGTTTGAAAGCGGCTCGGACGTCGCAGCAGGAACTGGTGGAAAAGCAGCCCGATTATGGAATCGCGATCTGCGCCCTGGGGTTGATCGACGCCATGCTCGGGAACAAGGAGGACGCCCTGCGCGAAGGGAAACGGGCCGAGGAACTGATCCCCGTCACGAAAGACGCAGCGCTCGGATCCGAGGTGATGGCATTCAATGCCATCATTTCCGGCTGGGCGGGCGAAAAGGACCTGGCTTTGGAGCAACTGGAAACGGTACTGAAAAACCCTTCCTACCTGAGCTACGGCCAGCTCAAGCTTCAGCCCTACTGGGATCCGCTCCGGGGCGATCCGCGCTTCGAAAAGATCGTCGCCTCGCTCGCCCCGAAGGACGCGAAATGATAATGCTACCCGATGCCGGCTGACGGAAAGCACGAGCTAACCCTCGAAATCGGCCACGTCCTTTTCGTTGACATCGTCGGCTACTCGAAACTGCTCATAAACGAGCAGAGCGAGCTGCTTGAGCATCTGAAAGAGATGGTGCGCGGCTCGGAGCAGGTCCGCGCCGCCGATGCGGAGGGGAAACTGATCCGGCTCGCCACCGGCGATGGAATGGCACTGGTTTTTCGCAATAGCCCGGAGGCGCCCGCGCAATGTGCGCTCGAACTGGCGCGGGCCGACAAAGAACATCCGGAACTGAAACTGCGCATGGGGATCCACAGTGGACCGATCAATGAGGTGACCGATGTGAACGACCGGGCCAACGTCACCGGTGCCGGGATCAACATGGCGCAGCGAGTCATGGATTGCGGCGACGCCGGTCATATCCTCCTCTCGAAGCGGGCGGCCGACGACCTCGCGCAATACCGGCATTGGATGCCGCTCCTGCACGACCTCGGCGAAGTTGAGGTAAAGCATGGCGTTCGCCTCGGATTGGTTAATCTCTATAACGAGACGGACGGCAACCGGGAACTGCCCGGTAAGCTGAGGCAGGCTCAGGCACGGCGTCGGAGGATTGTCCTTGTCGGCATCGCGGCGGTGATCCTCGCGCTGGCCACGCTGGGCCTCTGGATGGAAAAAAGCCGGCGCGCGCGTCGATCAGTCGCTTCATCGCAAGAAGCGAAGATAACGCCGGCCGCAGTTGCTCTTGCCGAGAAATCAATCGCCGTGCTGCCCTTTGAAAATCTCAGCGCGGATAAGGATGACGTTTTCTTGGCCGACGGGATTCAGGACGATGTTCTGACCAGTCTGGGCAAGATCAAGGACCTGACGGTTATCGCGCGCGCCTCGGTTATGGGTTATCGCGGAGAGGCGCTGGCCGGGAAAGTTCGGCAGATTGGTCAGACGCTGGGCGTGTCTTACGTCCTGGAAGGGAGTGTTCGGCGCTCGCCGAAAATCGCGGTCATCAATGTGCAGTTAATCGATACGCGCAACGAGCGGCAGGTCTGGTCGCAGCGCTACGAGCGCGGTTTGAGCGACCTGCTTTCGCTGCAAGGTGAGGTGGCGCTCGAAATCGCGCGCGAACTGCAGGCCGCTCTCACTCCCTTGGAAAAGAGCGTGGTCGCGACCAAGCCAACCGAGAATCCGGAGGCCTATCTCCTCTACCTGCGGGCAAGGGAGATGGAACTTCGGCTCCTGACTGAGGGCGCAGATATCGAAGAGATCATGAAGCTTTATCAACAAGCGCTCGATCTCGATCCCAGCTTTGCCCTCGCGCGGGCCCGGCTTTCCATGCGGCTGAGCGGCGTTTCGTCGGGACCTGAGGGCGATCCGATCCGCCGGGAAAAAGCTCTCGCTGAAGCGAGGGAAGCCCTGCGCTTGCGGCCGGGGATGGGCGAGGCTCGGCTGGCGCTGGCCTATTATTACTGGGCAATCCGTGATTCTGATCACGCGCTCGCGGAACTGTCGGAAGCGGAAAAATTGCTGCCGAATTCGGCGGAGGTGTGGCAGACCCGGGCGACGATTTACCGGCAACAGAACAAATTTCGGGAGAGAATCGCCGCCCTACGCCGGGCCGAAATCCTGGACCCACGCGATATCACGGTGTTGCGCATGCTGGCCATGACCCTGCGCGACGTGCGCGATTGGCCCGAAGCAGAACGGACCGCAGACCGGGTGCGCGCCCTACTTCCCGGCGCCAGGCGGCATTGGGAATATGCTCGCGCCTGGGACGAAGTCCGCAGGACTGGAACGCTGGAGCCAATGAAGCAAGAGCTGGCCCGGCCTCCCGCTGGCGGCGAAAGCGACCCGCCAGAGCTGCATCAGTCTTTTCAATTCGAACTCGCGATCCTCGAGCGCGATTTTGTGACCGCGGAACGAATTCTCGCCGAGTTGCCAGCGCAAGTTGCCGAGGAGGGACCGCATCCGAAAATCATGTATGAGGCTCTGCTCGCAGTGGCCCGGGGCGGCGACCGCCCCAGCATCGAGGGCGCGCTTTTAAACGCGCGTGAGGAGATCGAGAAACTGGGGGTCGCCTCGCCTAACGAATACCAAGCGTGGATCAATCTGGGATTGATCGATGCTTTTCTGGGACGGAAAGAAGAAGCCATTCGCAAGGGGCGACGCGCGGTGGAGCTGACGGCGGCCTTTTCGCAGCTGGAGAAAAACGATGCGTCCGCGGCCCTCGCTTTGATCTATGCGCGCACTGATGAACCAGATCTCGCCCTCGAGTTGATCGAACATCTACTGACGGTGCCGGCAAACCTGGTCAACGAGGCGATCTACGACATGACCGTGACCGAGCTGAAGTATCGCTGGGAATGGGATCCGCTCCGAAACGATCCGCGTTTCCAGAGAATTCTGGCCAGCCCGGAGCCGAAGACGATTTACTAATGCAGGTATACTGCCGTTGATTTGGAGTATCCTTCCTCCACGCCATGTCCACGGAATCGGCTCCTGACCTCAAAGCCGAAATCGGTCACGTCCTTTTCGTCGATATCGTGGTCTACTCGAAGTTGCTCATCAACGCGCAGAGCGAGTTGTTGGAACACTTAAAAGAAATGGTCCGCGGGTCAGAGCAGGTCCGCGCCGCGGAGGCGGAAGGAAAACTAATCCGGCTCGCGACGGGCGATGGGATGGCACTGGTCTTTCGCAACAGCCCGGAAGCGCCGGCCCAATGCGCGCTCGAGCTCAGCCGAGCCGACAAACAACATCCAGAACTGCAGCTACGGATGGGGATTCACAGCGGACCAATTAATACCGTGACCGATGTGAATGAGCGCGCGAACGTGACCGGCGCCGGAATCAATCTGGCCCAGCGCGTGATGGATTGCGGCGATGCTGGCCACATCCTTCTCTCGAAACGCGCGGCCGACGACCTGGCGGAGTACCAGCACTGGCAGCCACTCCTGCATGAGCTCGGCGAATGCGAGGTGAAGCACGGGGTGAGGCTTTCACTCGTTAGTCTCTACACCGAGACTGAAGGGAACCCGGAGTTGCCCAAAAAGTTGAAGCGGGCTCGCGCTGCGTCGCGCCGCCGGCGGATGATTGTGCTGAGCGGCGTTGCGGCGCTGGTCCTGGCGCTGGGAGCGCTCCTGGTTTGGATGGAATCAAGCCGGCGGGCGCATGGACCGGTCCCTTCGTCGGAAGGAGGGAAGGTCACGCCGCCCCCAGTTCCCCTCGACGAGAAATCGATCGCGGTGCTGCCGTTCGAAAATCTCAGCGCGGAGAAGGATGACGCGTTTTTGGCCGATGGAATCCAGGATGATGTCCTGACCAGTCTGGGCAAGATCAAGGAACTGACAGTTATCGCCCGCGCCTCGGTCATGGCCTATCGCGGAGCAGCCCTGGCTGGGAAACTGCGGCAGATTGGCCAGACGCTCGGCGTGACTCACGTCCTCGAAGGGAGCGTGCGCCGTTCGCCCAAGTTGGTGGTCATCAATGTGCAGTTAGTTGACACCCGGAACGAGCGAGAGGTTTGGTCGCAACGCTACGAGCGGGGTGTAACCGATCTGCTTTCTTTGCAAGGTGAAGTAGCAGTCGAGATCGCACACGAACTGCAGGCTACTCTTACTCCCCGGGAAAAAAGCGTGGTCGCGACCAAGCCGACCGAGAACCCAGAAGCGTATCTTCTCTACCTGCGGGCGCGGGAGATAGACCTTCAGTTTGGGCCTTCGGGGCCCGATTATGCAATGGCGGCAAAACTTTATCAACAGGCGGTTGATCTCGATCCCACCTTTGCTCTCGCCCGTGCCCGGCTCTCGATTCGCCTGAGTTCTGACGAGGAGGAAGGCGACGCGACAGGTATGGCGAAGCGCCAGGCAAAAGGCTTGGCTGAAGCGGAGGAGGCCTTGCGTCTCCGGCCCGAAATGGGCGAGGGCAGGCTGGCCCTGGGAGTTTATTACTGGCAAACGAATAATCCTGATCGCGCCCTCGTAGAACTTGCGCAGGCCGACAAGCTGCTGCCGAATTCGGCCGAGGTATGGCAGATTCGCGCGTCGATCTACCGGCACCAGAACAAGATTCGCGAAAGAATTGCCGCGTTACAGCGAGCCGAGACCCTGGACCCGCGCAACAGCAACGGCTTGTTGACGCTGGCTATAACGTTCCGCACCGTCCGAAACTGGCCCGAAGCGATACAGGCGCGAAATCGGCTGCTGGCAATTCTGCCCACTCCCGAACGCGGGGCCAAATGCGCAAAAGCTCTGGACGAATTTCGGCTGACTGGAAACGTTGACCAGTTAAGGAAGGTGGCAGACGAACTTCCTACTGGGCGTGAAGACACTCAGGAAGACTACATCTTTTGGCAATACCAATTGGCGATGCTCACGCGCGATTTTACTTCCGCGGAACGGCTTCTGCGCGATGAGAACTATCCACAACAACTGAAAGCAATGCAGGAAGCCTTGCTGGCGGTGGCGCGTGGCGGCGACCGCGCCGCCGTCGAGCGCGCTCTCATTACCGCGCGGCAGGAAATCGAAAAGCGGATAGCCTCTTCGCCTAACGAGTTTGAATCATACATCAATCGGGGATTGATCGACGCTTTTCTAGGGAAGAAAAACGAAGCCGTTCGCGAGGGCCAACGCGCGATTGAAATGACCTCCGATCCGTTGGAAAAGAATGATGCTTCCGCTGCCCTGGCTTTGATCTACGCACGGACCGGCGAGTCCGACCAGGCAATCGAGCTAATCGAACATTTACTGACCGTACCTGCTGACTTCTTTGTGTTAACAAATTACGACATAACGGTGGCCGAATTGAAGTGGCGCTGGGAATGGGATCCGCTGCGGAACGATCCGCGTTTCCAGAAGATTCTGGCCAGCCCGGAACCGAAGACGGTTTACTGACGTTGTAGCCGGGGTCGCTGACCTCGCCAATATGAACGGCGTTTGCTCTCCGGGGTCAGCGACCCCGGCTACAACGGAATTCGTGAAAAATGCTTGTGAAGCTTCCGGTGTTCCCCTAGAACTGGCCACAGTCGGCGAAAGGAGATTCCCATCAGAAAACCATTCATCTGTCGGACATCGTTAGGCGTAGTTGTGATTCTTTTGCTCGTGGCGCCGCTCGCCTTCGCCCAGGAAACATCACCTTCGCCCGCCGCTGTGGCCGAGACCGAACGCATCATCGTGACCGGCTCCAATATTCCGAGCGCGGCAGAAGTGGGGCCTAATCCGGTGCAGACCATCGACCGCGATTTAATCAATAAATCGGGCGAACGTACGACGGAGGAGTTGATCAGAGATCTTACCGTGGCGGGTCCCAATGGCGTTCCGAGCTCCAACAACGGCGCTGGCTTTACCCCGGGCGCATCATCGATCTCTCTGCGCGGTTTCGACGCCAGCAGCACACTTACTTTGATCGACGGCCGTCGCGTCGCTCCCTATCCGCTGGGCACGGGCAATGGCGCAGTGACTTTTGTCGATCTCAACTCGATTCCGCGCGCCGCCATCGAAAGCATCGAAGTTTTGAAGGACGGCGCGTCGAGCATTTATGGCGCCGATGCCGTCGCCGGGGTCGTGAACATCAAGCTGCGCCACGACTATCGAGGCGCGGAAACGAGCGTCGAGTACGGCAATGCGCTGGACAAGGACTCGGGCGAATTTTCCGCCTCGGTTCTCTTCGGCGCGGGCGACGACAAAACCACTGTCAGCGGCGTGCTGAATTTTTATCATCGTAACTCCATCTTGAATCGAGATCGCGGTTACTCGAGCAAACTTCCTTTCGGGTCGAGCAGTTCGAGCCCGCAAAATCTCCAGCTTTCGCGCGAGGCCGTTCTGGCCGCGGGAGTTTCAGCGGCGGACCTTCCAGATAGTGACACTTTTTTCGGGCACGCGCCCTTTTTTACCAATGGCACCGCGTCCGCCACGGATTACACCTACACGCCCTTCCGCGCCTCGAGCTTCAACCCCAATGCCTTCTCCGTGGCGCTGCCCGATTCGGAGCGTTACGGCGGCTTTGTCAACACCGAGCACAAAGTTTTCGGTGATCACCGGCAATTTTACCAACGCGGGCCGGAAGACCTATGCAATCTATGGCGAAGCGAGTCTCCCCGTTTTCAGTCCGGTCTTTGCCGCTCCGGGCTTTAACTCTTTGGAGTTTACGGCGGCGACGCGTTTCGAAGATTTTCGTAATAACGATACCAACGTTCTCGTTCCGAAATTCGGGATGCGCTGGCAACCCTTCGATGATTCGCTTACTGTGCGCGCCACCTGGGGCGAAGGGTTTCATCAGCCCTCATTGATCGAGTTATTTGGAAGTCCCTCCCAGGATCTAACCCCTTCCTTGGGGGTTGGAGGATTGTTTGATCCGGCGACGGGGACGAGAGTCGGAGAGATTCCTTTTATTATCCGCAGCAATCCCAACCTGCAACCGGAAGATTCGCGCTCCTTCAGCGGCGGCTTCGTTTACACGCCGAAATTTGTCCAGGGTCTGACGTTAACGATCGACTTATACGACATCGAAAGCAAAGGCCGGGTAGCTATCCCTGACATACAGGATGTCATTAACCGGTCTGTCACCGGTCAATTGCTGCCTCTTGAACAGGTTAACCGCGACGCCGATGGAAATATCGTGTCCCTCGAAGAGGCCTTCCAAAATTCAGGATCACAAAAGGCGCGTGGAATCGATTTCGGTCTGCAGTATCAGGTCGAAACGCGGTTTGGAGTCTTCACCTGGTTGACCCAGGCGAGTTATCTGGATTCCTTCCAGTTCGCTCAACTTCCCGGCGAGACCGAGGTCGAACTGCGAAGTGGCGGCGGTCCTGTGGGTCCCGATGAAGCTTACTTGAAATGGCGCGCGAATTCCCGACTCGGCTGGGCCTGGCGCGGGTTCGACGTGGGGATGACGGTTCACTATCTTGATGGCTTCCATGAAATCGTCAATACGACCAGAGACTCAGGAAAACCCTTTCCAGATGGGAAAAAAGAGCACTACGTTAAACAGACCTGGTTCTTCGATGCGCAGGCCTCCTACGACTTCACTTTCGTCGCGCCGGTCGAAACCCAACCGGTCGCCGGCTACGCCAAGGATACTCAAGACATGACTCTCGCGCACGACGGCCAACCAGTGGAAAGTGCGGGTGCGCAAACCGCCAACTTCGCCCTGCCGATTTGGAAGCGCCTGCTCAACCACACCACCCTGACCCTCGGCTGCAATGATGTCTTTGGTCAGGATCCGCCGCAGGCCCAGTCGACGACGAACTACGCCGACTTCCTCTACGACTCGACCGGCCGCTTCGTTTACGTCAGCCTAACGAAAAAGTTTTGATCGACGGGAGGTTTTTGCGTCCCGACCCCTGCTGGCGACGGTTCGCAGATTCGGGCGCAGAGGCCCCTTCCACATTTAACGCAGCCAGAGCGCGATCAGGACGCCGGCGTAGGTGCCGACAGCGTTGCCTAACGAACCGGCAAGGATGCCCGGAAGGCGCAAGTCACCGCGGCCAATTGCGGTCGCAAGCACACCGGCCGAAGTGGCGCCGCCGACGTTCGCATTCGAAGCGACCGCGATCAGAGCCCAGTCCTGCCGGAACAATCCGCCGATTCCAAAAAGGATCAGGGCGTGAATTCCGACGATGACCGTGACCCAGGCAAGAAGCGTCCCGGCGACGGCGCCGTTTGCGATCAGGGCTCCGAGGTCGCAATAAGCGCCCACCACCGCGAGAAAGAGCAGGACGGTGAAATAACCGAGAACGGTCCCGCCGCGTAATCTCTGAATCGCGGGGACCTGTGCCAGGATGAGCGCGGCGGTGGTGAGAGTCAGGACGTAAGGAATTGCCGGCAGCCATCGGCTGACCAGTTGGGAGAGGAAAAGGCTGCCCAACCCAAGGGCGAGGAGCAAAGAGAGATCGGTCACGCGCAATGGTTCTTTGGACTCGAGCTCGGGTGCGATGGCCGCGGCGCTCGCCGCGCTGCTGCCGGCGCCCCGCGGCCAGATGCGCTGTAGCAGTCGGGGCAGGAGCAGCGTTGCCACGATCCAGATCGTGGTGATGATATTGTCCGCGGCGTTGATCGCGGCGAAGAGCGTCCCGCTTTTGGTCACGCCGAATTGCAACGCGACGGCGTTGAGATTCACGCTCCCGCCGGTGTAGGTGCCGGTGAACATCCCGGCCACCGCGTAGGCTTTGTCGACGCCATGGTTCTGCGGCGCGAGCAATTGATAACCGACGAAGGCTCCGACCATGGTGCCGAGGGCACCGAGCCCGAAAAGGATGAGCATGGGCAGGCCGGCCTGGCGCAGATCCTTCAGTTTCACGTCAAGGAGGAGGAAGAAAATCGCGAGCGGCGCGATGTAATTGAAGATGCCGTCGTAAAGCGGCGGGGCGTTGCGCGACGAAGGCAGGATGCGCAGGTTGGCCAGGACGGCGGTGGCCAGGATAACGATCAAAGCCGAGCCGAGAAAACTGAAAAACTTTTGTCGGGAGAGCCATTCCGAGAAGGCGATCAGAAGGCAAAGGACCGCAGCAACGTAAAGAGGTTCGGCGACGAAGGACATGAGGCGGATCTGCGGCGTGCTCGGCCTTGATCTTCGATATCGTGGCGCTTGGCAAACTAAACCGAAAAATCTCCTTGTCCTTCTCGGGGGCAGTTCGCTAAATGCGACCGCGTGCTCTTCAATTCACTGACCTTCGTCGTCTTTTTCGTCGTGGTGGTGAGCGCGTATTGGTCGATGCGCTTCTGGCTGGCGCGCAAAAATCTGCTCGTGGTCGCGAGCTACATTTTTTACGACGCCTGGAACCCGCCCTTCGCGCTCCTTCTCTTCGGGACGACCGCGATGGATTTTTATCTCGGGCGGATCATGGGGAAAGCAGAACGGCCGGAGGCGCGCAAGATCTGGCTGGTCATCAGCGTGGCGGTGAACCTGAGCATGCTCGGCTTTTTCAAGTACGGAAATTTTCTGCTCGAGAATTTCCAATGGGTCCTGTCACGCGGCGGAATGGCCTACAACCCGCCGCACCTCGATCTCTTTCTTCCGATCGGCATCTCGTTTTACACTTTCCACTCGCTCTCCAACACCCTCGACATCTACCGCGGGGTCTTGCAGCCGACGCGGTCGGTGCGCGATTTCGTGCTCGCGGTTTCGTTCTTCCCGCAGCTTGTGGCCGGCCCGATCGTGCGCGCGGGCGATTTTCTCCCGCAACTGGAGGCGCCGCCCAAACCGCAACAGGGCGCTTTTTTTTGGGGCCTGCTCTTAATGACGTTAGGCTTTTCGAAAAAGTCGTGCTCGCCGACACCCTTCTCGCGACCTCGGCCGACACTGTCTTTGCCTATGGCGGGCCCACTTTGAGGATTTCAAAGAGTTGGCCGGCTTCACCTGTCCCGAGTGGGTCGCACCTTTCCGCGGGCGATTCCGAAGAGTTTACGGGGCGCTGGTGCCGCATCTTCGCGCGGCGCTCGGCCTGGGCTCGGTTGCGTCGTCGCGTTAACGACAGAAACTCTGCCGCATGACGGTATTCTGGCGGGCAGATCGAAAATGGCGACCGTCAACGGCACGCGCACTTTGGATTGCTTCGCGAGTAATCGTGCCGGTTAGGTTGGCGCCGAGCGCTCCCTCGGCTCATACTGGCCCCATGGAACGGGCCAACGTCAGTCGAGAGACTTTTCGAACAGCTTTTGTTCTTCTCCTCGTCCTCGCGGTCACGATCCTGTTTCTCCTGGTCATCTGGCCGTTCCTGAAACCGCTCCTGCTCGGCGCGTTGCTGGCCGGATTGTTCCACCCGCTTTATCGATGGATCGCCCGTTTGCTCAGGGGACGCGAATCGCTCGCCGCCGCGCTGACGCTTTTTATTCTCTTTGTTCTGGTGGCGGGCCCGATCAGTGCATTCATCGGGGTGGTGGTGAATCAAGCCATCGGCATCAGCAACGATGCCCTCCCCTGGGTGAAGGAGCATCTCGGGTCGGCCACGGCTTTCAACGCGCACGACTGGCTGGTTGGACGCTTTCCATCGCTCGCCGCCTACGTTCCGCAGCAGGAACAGATCACCGATGGGGCGGCCAAGGTCGCGAAAGCGGCCGGCGCATTCCTCGTCGCGGGCGCGACGCAGATCACCGCCGGGACCGCCACCTTTTTGCTCAATCTTTTCGTGATGCTCTACGCGATGTTTTTCTTCATGCGCGACGGGCGCGTCATCCTGGAGAAAATTTTTTATTACGTCCCGCTCGATCACGAAGACGAGGTGCGGCTGCTGGAACGACTCAGCTCCGTCACGCGGGCGACGATCAAAGGCACGCTCGTCATCGGCATCATCCAGGGCGCGCTCGCTGGTCTCGGATTTTGGGTGGCGGGACTGGAAGGAGCGGCCTTTTGGGGAACGATTATGACCGTGCTCTCCGTCGTGCCTGGGATCGGCGCGGCCCTCATCTGGGTGCCGGCGGTCATTTATCTCTACGTCATTGGGCAATCACTCACCGCCACGTTACTCCTCATCTGGTGCGCGGCGGTCGTGGGCACGGTCGATAATCTTCTGCGCCCCATGCTGGTCGGGAAGGATGCGAAGATGCCTGATCTGCTCATCCTTGTCGGAACGTTAGGCGGGCTCTTTCTCTTCGGGCCGATCGGGTTCATCGTCGGTCCGCTGGTGTGC
Source organism: Chthoniobacterales bacterium (assembly GCA_038198475.1). Taxonomy (GTDB): domain Bacteria; phylum Verrucomicrobiota; class Verrucomicrobiia; order Chthoniobacterales; family UBA10450; genus Palsa-1392. The sequence continues at coordinate 12,500 of JBBPZW010000141.1, forward strand.
GGGTTGTTCCTGACCGTCTGGGACATTTACGGCGCAACCTTTAAGGACATCCTGCCGCGGGTGCCCAGCCTCGGTGCGAAGGAAACCAGGAAGCTGACGAAAGTTTGAAAAGAGCCAGTGACCGCCCGAAGCAAAGCGGCGAGAATCGGTGCGGGAGTTGCTTCCCTGGCTTCTCGTTAGTCTAATTTTTTATGTCCAAGATCGACTTCATCGGCATCGGGGCGCCCAAATGCGGGACTACCTGGCTCTCGGCGCAGCTCGAGGCCCATCCGCAAATTGGCTTCGCACCCGAGAAGGAGGTCTACTACTTCGCCGACACGATCATGCGCCGGCTCGCCGGCAGCGAGTTGAACTGTTTTGCGCGCGGCGAGGCCTGGTATCACGAGCAGTTTCCTCCAGTGGTCGCTCCGATCGTTAGCCGGGGAGAGTTTTGTCCTTCCTATCTTTACCTCGATGAAGCGGCCGACCGGATCAAAGCCTACCGCCCAGACATCAAACTTCTCCTCTGCCTGCGACCGCCGGTCGAGATGATTTACTCCTGGTATTGGTACGGCCGGAACGCCGTTGTCGCGAAGATGCCGGAGACCTTCGAAGGGATGATGCAAAATCCGTTCCTGCGCGACGTTGGATGCTTCGCTCGGCATTTCCGCCGCTACCTCGAGCGATTTCCGGCGGAGAACTTTCTCGTTGTACAGTTCGACGCCATCCGGCGTTCGCCCGACAAAGTCCTACGTGGCGTTTACGAGTTCCTGAACGTCGATTCGGATTTTAAGCCGCAGCTCGAAAAGGGCCAGAATGCGGCCCGCGCGCCGCGTTTTCCGCTTCTGCAGTCGGGCGCCCAGACTATTTACAGCGGCGTCTCCGCGCTTCCGGGTGTCGGGAAGATTCTGAAATCGCCCGCTGTCGCCAAGTCGCTGCAAGACGTCTACCACCGCTTCAACAGCAAAGCGCAAAAGTACGAGCCGCTCCCGGCCGAACAACGCGCGAAATGGGAAGCCTATTACGCTGCCGATCAGGAAGAGCTGGCGCACCAGTTACAAAAACTGCGTGTGGTTGCCTGAAGGCGGCTATTGACCGAGCGCACTTATGGACATTATCCTGTCCATACCATGAAAACGATCACCTACACTGCAGCGCGCGAGAATCTTGCTTCAACCATTAATCGCGTTTGTGAAGATTCTGCGCCTGTGGTGATCACACGTAATCGCGATCAGGCGGTCGTGATGCTCTCGCTGGCAGAATATGAGTCTCTCGAGGAGACGGCCCATCTCTTGCGCTCGCCAGAGAATGCCCGGCGACTTCTGCGGTCCATTGATCAGCTCGAGCGCCGCAAAGGTAACCGGAAGAGGTTGAAACTGGACGCGTGAATCTCGTCTTCTCGGACGATGCGTGGGAGGATTATCTCTACTGGCAACAAGCAGATCCTCAGACCCTCAAACGGATTCACCAACTGGTCAGGGATATCCGGCGCGACCCCTATCGCGGCATCGGCAAACCGGAGCCGCTCCAGCACGCCTTGCAAGGGTATTGGTCTCGGCGAATTAACAGCGAACACCGTATCGTTTATCGCGTTTCCGGCGACGACCTGCGCATCGCCCAGTTGCGTCACCATTATCGACCTTAGAGCGCCAGGCTCCCTTGCCTTTGATCCTTGGCAGGCGGGGACGCGACGTCGGCGAACTTTTTCATCAGGTCAGCCAGCTTGGCGACGTAGTAGTCGATGTTCTCGTCGCGGTTTTCTGGGTCGAAATCAGCCACTAATTTGGCGGCCTCGTAAGCCGCGACTTTCTTCGGCGTGGTTTTCACGTAATAGCTGATCTGGTCGCCCGGTTTATAGGCGCGACCGCTCGTTAGGGCGAGCTCGTAAGCGGCCGCCTTGTTGCGGCCGCCGCCTGCGATCTTTTGTCGATATTTCTCGAGCGAATCCTGCAGGGTGTCGGTCTTCATCAACATCTCGATCGGCCATTCGCGCTCGCGAATTTTTCGCTCGAACTCCTCGCGCAAAGCCGGGATCTGGCCGCTCTTTTCCTGCATGAGGAGCTTGATCATTTCCTCAAGGAAAACGCGCTGGAATTTTTCCAGGCCGCGCGACTTCAGCGCGCCGCCTTTCAGCGTGATTTCGCCCTCCTTGTCGAGGAGCGCGTAGTTTTTTGCCTTGTAGCTGAACATGGCTTCGAATTGCTCGTCGAACTCGACTTCGATGCCCGGTGGCAGTTCATTCGTTAGGGCCACGCGCAGCTTTTCGCTGGCGTCCGTGGTAGCCGGGGACGCTGTCCCCGGCCGGTCTTGCGCGTGGCCAGGCCCTGCGCCACCGGGGTCAGCGACCCCGGCTACAATATTAGCGGGCGGCACGAAATAGATTCCGTCGGTATCCACTTCGATGACTTGCGCGCCTTGGGCTTTGAGCCAATCGATCATCTGCTTGAGAATGTCGCGCCCGATTTGGGTGACGCGCGCGGCGGCTTCGAAATCGGCAAAGTTCCCCTGCGCGAAACCGAGATAGCCGTAGAAGCTGTTGATCAGAATCTTGAAGGTGTTTTGCAGCGCGTGGAAGTAACGACGTTGCGGGGCCTCCTTCGCGTCGCGCATGTTGCTCTTCGCCTGCAGGCGAAAGGTGCGCAGATCCGTCAGCAGATGACGAAAGATCTGGAGCTGATCGTTCACCGGGAAGCAATCGAACTGCAACATGATCGACGGATAGAGCGAGGCGACGTCGCAGTGCCAGACGTTGCGCGCGACGCCGGTGAAGAAAATGTCGGTGTAACCGCCCTCGAATCCGCGCGCCATCGGCATCTCGGGAATCGCGTGGCGCTGCCGGAAATATTCGCGCAGGAAGAGCGCGTTGATCCGGGTGGCATTGCCGCGCACGATCACGTCCTGGTAGTTGTAAGGAAAAATCTGCGCCTGGATGAAATAGCTCGGGCTCAAGAGATCGGCCACGGCGCGGGTCTCGCGGACGGCACAGAGGGCGCGCTCGCGGTAACGCCTCGGTTCATCTTCCCAAGCGCGCTGCAGTTCCTTGCCGGATAGCTGCGAGACGTCCAGTGCGCTCGTTAGGCCGAAATGTTCCGCGACATCGCTTCGCTCGAAACCGCTCAACGAGCGCATGCCGACGTCGTAGAAGTGCGCGAGCAGGAAGGTGTCGACGAAGTGGCGTCCATCGACGGTGAACTTCGGATAGTCGATCGTCTTCTCCGCGATCTGGAGCCGCGACGGACGCGAACGGAGGAAGCCGCCGCTCCTTCCCCAATCGAGTTTTGTTTTCGCCTTCCGCGCCCGCGCCACGAGAAATGGCAGATCGAATTTGAAGAGATTATGACCCTCAATCACGTCCGGGTCGCGCTCCTTGATCAAATTCGTCAGGCGTTTGATCGCGGCGTGTTCCGACTCCTCGATCGCGTTTGGGTTGACCTCGATCAGCTCTTCCCAGCCAGTGTTGTCCGAAACGGCGATGCTGGTGAGGTGATCGCTGTAGCCGGGGACGCTGTCCCCGGTCGCGCCACCTGCCGCGTCCTTCTTTCCCGCCGCGCTGCCGGGGACCGCGTCCCCGGCTACAGCCAGCACCTCGATCTGCATCCGCTTCAACTCCTCGAAAGGAAGCTGCTTGAAGAGCGTGCGTCCGGTGTGAGTGAGGTAATGCTGGACCGGGTCGCTCAGCGCGAAAAAGTTGCGGCCCGCTTTCTTGAGACCGTTGCGCAGAGCGATCAGCTCTTTCCAGCTGTCGACCGTGACCAGCCAGTTGTATTTCAGGTCGCCGGTAATCTTTTCCGCATTCGCCAGGCCGAGATCGGCCACATCGCCATCGGCCCAAAGGAAGGGATGGAACTCCTCATTCTCGCAAACTGTCGTGCCGTTCTCTCCGCGGCGGTAAATTCGCACTGTGCCGGTGTCACCGAGTTCAATCGCGACAATCCGCGAGGTCGAGTCAAAGCCAAAAAGAAGGGTATTATCCTCGAAGCGCATTCATCCCTAGATTTGCACAAATCGCAGAGATAGGAAGGAAGAGGGCTGTGCGGTCGCGCGCCCTTTCCTGGCCAGGGGGCCGCGGCCGGTCGATGCGGCTATTGATCGCCCCGCTCGAATTCGACGGCTTTCCAAAACCCGTCCGCTCGCCGGTAGATGACTTTCACCTTGTAGAACTGCTCGCCCGCCGGGGTTTGTCCCCGCGCATACTGCTCTCGTTTTTCGGGGTAGATCCAGCCGACCAAACCGCCAATGATGGTTCCCCCGGGGCTGGGATTGAATTCGGCGCGGATTTCAACCATCACTTCGCAGCCCGCCTCGGAGGGCGAGATCTTCTCGATCTTGAAACCATTGAATTTTAAAGCCTCGAACCCGGCAGTCCCGCTGGGACATTCCGGACAGGCTTTTCCTGCAACGTTAGGCTGAGTTACTTGCGTGGCGCGGAGAAATCCGACACAATCTTCGCCGATTTCATCCGGCTCGGGAGTCAGCTCCGTTTCTCCAGACTCTTTTTCGGCAGCGGCTTTTGGTTCCTTTTCGGCCAGAGATTGCGGAGTCGGTTTCCGGTCGTTATCCGAATCCGAGTGATCGGAACAGGCCACGATCAGCAGACAGGGCAAAACAAACAGGACGGCTGTAAAAATCCTCACAAGGGGATGGTCTGACTTGCGCGGTTGGTCACCGCATTCCGCTGTCGCCGGTCCAATTGACACTGGCCATTTTGCCGGAGGCGACATCGACTTCGAACTGCCAATGCCCGATCGCCGCACCGGGACCCTCGCGGGTAACGACGTAGTGGCCGGGCGGGAGGGCGACACGGAAGTGTCCGGATGCGTCGGTCGTGAAGGAGGTCACCCTCTCTTCTCCCTGCTTGACGACAAAAGTGGTGTTGGCCACAGGAACTTTATCAGGCTCACCCATCCGTTGGGGACCGGGACGAGCCGGCGAGACTGAGATCACTCCTTCAATCCCATTGTCGGAAGCGGGCGCGGTTTCGGCCATGGTAAAGACGAGCAAGAGGGCTGTAAAAATTCCGCTCAAACGGCGGGAATATCGATTTTTCATACGATACCATCGCCCACGGAGACTCCGACCGCCAATGAGACGATGTGCCATTTGCGCAGAGGGCTCGCCGGCCGGTCCACATTCTTGCGACCGGCTCAGCGAGCCCCACGCTAATTCGACGCCTTTCGCGTCGCTTCTGATTTTTACAGGGCGTTGCCCGACTTGGATTTCACCAGCCCGATGTCGGCGCTATTGATCGTCCCGTCATTGGTCACGTCTTCACGGAAGTTAGAGCCAGTAACGGGAACACCGGATTGCGATTTCGTCTGGCCGATATCCGCTGAATTCACGGAGCCGTCATTCGTGGTATCGCCGATAAGGAATCCGACGTTCAGCACGGCTGAGGCCAATACGCCGCCGTTAGCCCCCATGACGTTTGTGGCCGTCACCGCTACGTTTTGTATATCGGTAACACCCGTCAGAGGCACACGCATTTCATTGCCGCTAAAGGTGGGTGTCCCTGCGGTGCCAGTGCCTGTCATAGTCGCGCTGCCGCTCTGCACGGAATTGTTGAAGGTAAACACAATCGTATAACTGCCGCCGCCGTCCCGATCTTCCACTCCATAAGGCGTGCTCAGTGGGAGATTGACATCGAATGTCCCAGCTGGGCTGGTCAAACGAGAAGCCCCAGAAACCAGAACTGGAGCCGGGGCTGCCGGACACGCGCCCGGGCCCGGTGTCTGGTCGAAGAACCCTGAAACGGTTCCGCTGAAGACTGATGACGTCGTCGTGCCGGTCGTATTGACGACGACGACAAAGTTCGACATCGCGGGCACGACAAACGAGTAGGATGCATTCCCCACCGTGGTGCCAAGCCCAACGATTCCAGTGTCGCCCAGGTAATTGGCGCTGAGATCCAGCGGATTATAGATGTTGAGATAGGCCGCGCTCTCGATGTCACCGGCGCCGCCAAGGGCTGCGTTGATATTGACCGTGAAGCAGGCCGCCGATCCACCGTTGTTCGTGAACGTCCATGTCTTGTAATACTTGGTTCCGGTGAATCCACCGCCCGGGCTCGCCTTGCCGGCACAAGTACTGGGAATGCCGTTCCGCCCCAACCGGTCTGTCTGGATCAGATCAGAAGTCGTAAGCGAACTGGCGGGAATGAACTGATTAGGACCGCCGGTGCAGGTTGGAACACTATATGTGATCATCTTGGACCCACTGGCGTAGGTGAGATTGAGCGTCAGGTCGATGTTCGTGCCGCAGACAAAGCTGTTCGATGTCGAAAGCTGGAAGGGCACGCTGTTGTTGCCGCTCGCGTCGATCAAGAGGTCAGGATAACTGGCGCTGTCATTGACCACCGTCACTTCAGCGGTCGAGGTGGTGAGCGTGGCAGAAATCGCCGATTCGGTGGCGCAACCGTTGTTCTTCACGTTTGCGTTCAGGTTGAAGCATTCAAACTTGTTGACGATGCCGTTGTTGTTGCCGTTTGCTGAGTCGTCGACCGTGAAGCCGTTCGCCTCGAGCTTGGAACTTCCCGACATGGTGAAGTCCTGAGTCGTAGTGGCGTTCACATTTACGCTCAACGGCGCAGAGGCCGGCGTCGCCACAGTGCAGTTGCGAGCGGCATCTGCCGCTACCGCCGTGTAACCACCAGCCGGAACCAACATGAAGTAGACACCGGAAGCGTTTGTCGCCGCCGCGTAACCATTGTCGACCGATACCAGGACGCCCGAAATCGGAGCGCCGGTTTCGGCGGAGGTGATCGTGCCGGTGAGTGTTCCCCAGGCGGCAGCGTCCGAGCAAGTCGGGAACCGATAAGAGGCAACCCGCGTGGACCAGTTGAAGGCACCGGTCGTCTTCAAATACTCATTCGTGTAATAGAAAGTGCACTGGTCGATAGGATCAAGCGTCATCGAGCTATAGTCGCCCCAGCGGTTGCCACCGGTAGAATCCTGGGAACCAAGGCCAGCCGTCATCAGCACTTCAGCACCCATCGTGTTGATCGTGTCAGTGGCTAACCGGCCAGTCATATAGATGGATGGAAACGTCGTTGAACTCGACCTGCTGAAACCCATCGCAATGTTCCCGTCTTTGTCCATCGCCGTGGAGCCCAGCCAGCGGAAGTTAGTATCCGGGTCGTAGGTGGATTGCTGAAAGATCGTCGGCGTGGCAGTCGAGTTGCCGCTGTTTCGGAATTCATACCAGCGGAGCGCGTCGCGGTTGGTGGTGCCCTTGACGGGAATGTTTACCACCAGCGACTCCTGCGGAGAAGCCTGGGTGCCGTTGTTGCGATAAGCCAGGCGATACATGAAATGGCTCTTGAGGTTATCGAGAGCGGCAGTACTGGTCTGACCAGATTGCGGAACGCAGAGGCGGCCGGTACTGACGCAGTAGGCGGTCGTATAGGTCGTGTTCGCGAGGGTGGTCTCGGTCAGCGCGATCGTTGGGGTGGCTCCCCACGTCACCGCGACGCGAGTCGAAGCAGTCAGCGCTAGATTGGTCGGGTGAGGTCCGAGAATGAACGATGCCTCGCCCACGGGTGGCGGAGTCAAGCTATCGAGATCGGCTGGCAGGAAACCATACTGGAAGCTGCCTCCGTAGGTCGTGAGATTTGCGCTTTGCATGCGAGCCGCCTGACCGAGAATCATTTTCTCCCGCTCGAAAACATAAACGCGGGCACCGATGTAGGCCGTTCCAGCAGAATTAAAGATGTGAGCGGCCATGTAATACCCGTCCGGCCAAACGCCGGTATGAGGATAATCGACGAAGTTTAGGCCGTCGGTCAGAAAGTCGTAGAGGTAGTAGGCTCCGGTTGCATCGCTCGTCGCCGAGACGGCCACACACTGGTGCGAGTAGCTGCCGGTCGGCCCACCCACGGCGAACTGGGACAAGACCCAGCGTCCCGAAAGAATGTCATAGGAAACGACAGGGTCACCGTCGTTATGGGAAGCGCAGACGCCGCCGAGTCCCTGGAAAAGTGTATTGCCGGCCGCAGGTCCATAGAGCAACGCGCCGCTCGTCTTATCGAAAATCGCGAAGCTGGTGTTGTTCCACTGCACGTATTGCGTCGCGCCGACTCGTCCGTTTACATCCGGCGGGTTGCTGGAAGGTGCGAAGCCGGCCAGACCAACGCCTACACCATCGAAGCTCGTCCCGGCTGGTGCCGGAGCCGACATGATTTGTCCGGCGGTCGTCTGCCGCGCGGTGTCCGGTCCCGCGCCTTGGGTGGGGCCTTGTGGCTGCATCGGTTCAAGGTGGTTATGTCCCGGGGCGGCGGAAGGGCGAATCGGCGTCGTCTCCCGCAGCGGGCGGGTGCGGATCGGTGAGACCGGACGCGTGTCGTGAGGCGCCGGAGCGGAAGGGTTCACAGCATCTGGTTGGGATGACGAGGATGCCACCTGGGCTTGGGCAGAGAGCCCGGTAACGCTATTATAGGCAAAAAATGCCAAGGTTACGCCTAGCAGGCTGTTGAAAAACTCGGGTGAAAAAAGAATTGGACAAAAACGACAGATTCAGTTCAAAGAGGCATGCGAGGAACAACTGAAGCTCAACCGGACTTTCTGACTGTCGTTAACCTCAATGCCTGCGTGCCGG
>JBBPZW010000142.1:0-12181 GCA_038198475.1 Chthoniobacterales bacterium
CGCGAAAAGAGCCTCGAATATCGGATCGTCGCCGACCACATGGTCGATCTCGGCAAACGCCGCTTTCCCGAGATTGCGCGCCGGATGGGAATCACCGTCGAGCAGGTGCAAAAGGCCGCCAACAGCATCGGACAGCTCGAACCGCGACCGGGTCAGATTTTCGCCGAGGCGCCGCAGAATTACGTCCTCCCCGATGTAACCGTGGAAAAAATCCAAAGCCAATATCAGGTCATCCTCAACGGCGAACAGATCCCGCACCTTCGGATCAGCAATACCTACAAAGACATCATGTCGCAGGACGGCAGCGGCGGCGAAGTGAAGGATTACATCCGGGACAAAATCCGGAGCGGAAAATTTCTCATCAAATCGATCCACCAGCGCCAGCAGACGATCTCCAACATCGCGCACCAGATCGTCGATCGGCAGAAGGAATTCTTCGAGCACGGCTCGGCGCATTTGAAGCCGATGACGATGGTGCAGATCGCGGACGCCGTCGGGGTGCACGAGACAACGGTTAGCCGCGCCATTTCGGGCAAATACATTTCGACGCCGCAGGGCGTTTTCGAGATGAAATACTTTTTCACCCCGGGCTACCAAACCTCGAGCGGCGTCTCGATGAGCAACACGAGCGTGAAGGAGGCGATTCTCGACCTGGTAAAAATCGAGTCCGGCAACGCCCCGCTCAGCGACAAGGAAATCGTCGAGATTCTCGGCAAACGCGGGATCCCGATCGCCCGACGCACGGTGGCGAAGTACCGGACCGAGCTGAATATCCTGCCGAGTAATATGCGGCGGAAGTATTGAGAATGGAGTAATGGAGTAATGGGCTCTTTATTCCAACACTCCAACACTCCAACACTCCATGACTCCCTCTCTTCGCCGCGCGGTCATCGCCGAATGGCGCGGCCTGCCTTCCGACCCGCCGAAACCCGATCGGACGAAATCGACCGCCGACCTGCTCCCGCTGGTCATGCAAAAGCTCGGATTGAAAGAGCGGATGCAGGAAACCGAAATCCTCGGCGCGTGGAAGAGCCTGGTCGGTGAATTCATCGCCGCGCATTCCTGCCCAATCGCTTTGCGCGACGGCATTCTTTACGTGCACGTCCTGCAACCGGCGCTCCACTACGAGTTAGATCGGGTGAACAAACCGGAAATCCTGCGCAAACTGAAACAGCGCTACGGGAGCCGGGCGATCCGCGACCTTCGTTTCCGGCTCGGTTAGTTGGAGTTGGTGGGACGGGCGCCGTCCCGTCCATCTTGGAATCTGGGATGACACGGCGGTCGTTCTTATAGGTGCTTTTTCGTTCGCGGGCGCTTCATCCTCCGCAGGTGCTTCACGAAAGCTTCGAGGGTTTCCTGGCTGACATGATGCTCCAGCCCCTCGGCATCGGATTGCGCGATCACAGCCGGCACGCCTAACGACTCCAGAAACTCGACCACGATCTCGTGCCGGGTGCGCGATTCCTCAGATAATTTGCTCCCGCTCGCGGTCAAAAAAATCGAGCGATAAGGCAGACTCGTGACCAGCCCCTCGCGTTGCAGCCTCTGAATGGTACGCGCCACCGTCACGTGCGTGACCCCGAGCCGTCGAGCGAGGTCGATTACCCGCGCTTCCCCGGTCTGGGCGATCAACTCCGCGATCGCTTCGACATAATCCTGCGCGATTTCGTGCGAGTGCTCCTCCCGCGTCCGCCGCGGATGCCGATGCGGCAGCGCAGGCCTGCGCTGGCGAGGCTTGAGCTTGGTGGCGGTCGGCGGCATGGCGCAAAGCAAACAAAAGAACCGCTCGTTGACAATCGCAAGATAAATTTGTAGCCTCTGCTACATCGTTGAGCCTGATCTTCGAGATGTAGAGCCTGCTAAAATCTATCTGATGCCCGAGGGAATTGTCGACGAAGCGGTGGAATCCGGCGGCTGGCGCCGCAGCGGCGGCCTCGTTTCCCTCCCCGAATCGCATCGCAGCATCATCGTCCCGGCGACCGCTTCCTTCTGGCGCAAGCTGGCCGCCTTTTCCGGACCCGGTTTCCTGGTCGCCGTCGGCTACATGGACCCGGGAAACTGGGCGACCGATCTGGCTGGGGGCGCGCAGTTCGGCTACACCCTCCTCTCCGTCATCCTGATCTCGAATCTGATGGCCATCCTCCTCCAGCACCTTTGCATCAAGCTCGGGGTCGCGACGGGGCGCGACCTCGCCCAGGCCTGCCGGGATCATTATTCGAAGCCGACCGTCATCTTTCTTTGGCTCGCATGTGAGATCGCGATCGCGGCATGCGACCTCGCGGAAGTGGTTGGCTCCGCGATCGCGTTGCAATTGCTCTTCGGTATTCCGCTCGTCTGGGGCTGCCTCATCACCGCGGCCGATGTGCTCGCCGTGCTTTACCTGCAACACAAAGGTTTTCGCCGGATCGAGGCGATCGTCACCGTCCTGATCGGGACGATTGCGCTCTGCTTCGCTTCCGAGCTTTTTTTCTCGAAACCAAATTTGCCCGAAGTGCTGGCGGGATTCATCCCGCGGGCGAAGATCCTGACCCATCCCGGCATGCTTTACGTCGCGATCGGGATCATCGGCGCGACCGTCATGCCGCATAATCTGTATCTCCACTCCTCCATCGTGCAGACGCGCAAATTCGAGCGCTCCCCGGCCGGCAAACGCGAAGCGATCAAGTTCGGCACGATCGATTCGACCGGCGCCCTCATGTTTGCGCTCTTCATCAATGGCGCCATCCTCGTCCTCGCGGCCTCGGCTTTTCATTGGTCGGGACACCAGGATGTCGCGGAAATCCAGGACGCGTTCAAACTCCTCAGCCCGCTCCTTGGCGTCGGCGTGGCGAGCGCGCTCTTCGCCATCGCGCTCCTCGCTTCCGGGCAAAACTCGACCCTCACCGGAACGCTGGCGGGCCAGATCGTGATGGAAGGTTTCCTAAATTTCCGGATCGCGCCCTGGCTGCGGCGCGTCCTCACCCGCGGCCTTGCCATCATTCCGGCCGTGCTGGTCATCGGCATTTTTGGAGAAGGCAAAACCACGCAGTTGCTCATCGCCAGCCAGGTCGTGCTCAGCATGCAGCTCGGTTTCGCGGTCTGGCCCCTCATGCGTTTCACAGGCGAGAAAAAGAAAATGGGCGAATTCGCCAATGGTTATCTGGTCAAGTTTCTCGGCTGGACGACGACGCTGATCATCATCGCGCTGAACGTGAAACTGCTCCTCGACACTTTCCTGCCCTCCGCCTGGACCCGCGCCTTCTACGGCGCCCTCGGGCTCCCGTCGTCGTAGCCGCGGGCGTTACAGGTTATTCGTTAGGTTGCGTCCCCGTCAGGTCCGCCCCTCTGCGACAAACCCGCCGGCGCCTTCCTGCCCGGAATCCGAAGGGCCGCAAGCTGCTCTGCCGAACTTTCGCTCCGCAGCCGGCACGGCCACCACGACAGCGCTCAAAGTGGCACCGTTACTGCTTTCTAGAAATTCTGGCGAAGTTCCTAAACACCAGCGCGGCCAACTATTACCCGGCTGAGCGAAGAAGACGCGCCTGAGACGGCAGAAGAACAGGATGGCGGCGGCAAAACTCAGCACCTCGCGCCTGGCGAAAAAGCTCGGACTCAAGACCCAGGAATTAACGAATCACCTCGTCCATCTCGGCGCGATCGAGATCAGCCAGGCGCGGAAACAGATCACGCCGCTAGGCCGCCGGCTCGGCGGCGAGCTGCGCGTCAGCGCCCGCTTTGACCCCTATTTTCTCTGGCCGGAAGCGCTTCCTTTGACCAAAGCCTGATCGATTCATTAGGCCACAATCATTGCGGACTTGCCTTTTCGATCCGCTGAAACTTTTGGCCCATCCGATTGCCGACATAGCGAACCGACTCGAAGAGCAGCCCATAAAATCCAACGACCGCGACCAGCATGATGGCGGCGGTCGTCCAATGCCGAGGGCGCATCCGGGCCAGGGTCGGCGCAAAAGCGATCATGCCGAACAAGCTGAGCAACACAATCACGGCGTCGAAGCTCGCACGCTGCCAGTAGCCGCCGCCCAGATGCAGCCACATCCCGAATTCGTCGAAGGTCAGCGCCATCCCGAGGCCGTAGAGAAAGGCGCATACTACCGGCATCGAAAATCCCCGGCCAGCTCGCGCGGCCTACTTTTCCTCGGCCGACTCCGGCACTGCTTTCTCCGCGGCCTGGAAACCGACCTTGGAATGCGTGCCGTCGCAAAATGGTTTCTCCGTGGAAGCGCCGCAGCGACAAAGCGCCATCCGCTTTTCTACCGGATAGGAATTCCCGTCCGCGTCTTTCATTTCCACTTCGCCCTTCAAGATGTAAGGGCCGTGCTTGATGATCTCGATTGTCACGTCAGCCATGCGCCCAGTTTCGCATTTCCCGATCAAAAAGGAAACCGCCGTTGTAGCCGGGGTCGGTGACCCCGGTCCCCGAAGACCGCTCCGAATCCTGATCTCGCATCGACCGACCAAAGCCTGGGGTTTGATTCCGGGGAGCACGAAGTGCCACTCCGTCGTTGGCGGGAGTCTCCCGCCAACCGTGTCGCGCGAGCGACCCACTGGAAAAGTTGGCGAGCGGAGACTCCGCTCGCCAACGGGGTGGCAGCCCGTGCTCCCCGGAATCCTTTGCCCGCCCCCATCCTCCTTCATCCTTCCTTGCCGCGAGGTCGCATGGTAGATTCAAACCATGGAGAAAACGGTTACGAAATTCCACACCTTCAAGGCAGCGGAGAAAGCCGACCGCGACTTTTACCGGAAGCTCACACCGCAGGAGCGCCTCGAGATTCTCCTGCAACTCATCAATCATGCTCCTGAGCAACGACTCGAAAGAGTTTATCGCGTTACTAAATTTTCGCCGCGTTGAATACCTGATCGTCGGCGCGCACAGCCTCGCCTTCCATGCGCGGCCTCGCTTCACGGGCGACCTGGACATCCTCGTCCGCCCGAGCCCGGAGAATGCCGCGAAAATTGTCGCCGTTCTGAATGAATTCGGCTTCGCCGATTTAGGGGTGAGTGTCTCGGACTTCACCACCCTCGAACAGGTCATTCAGCTCGGACGCGCTCCGCACTGGATTGATCTTCTGACCAGTATCAGCGGCGTCAACATCGATGAGGCGTTTGCCACCAAGGTGATGGCGAAGTTGGACGAAATGCCCGTCGCCTTCCTGAGTAAAAGGCTGCTCATCGCGAACAAGCGCGCGGTGGGCCGTCCCCAGGACCTGGCCGATCTGACCGAGCTCGACGAGTCCTCCCAATGAAGTGAAATCCCTGCACGCTAGCCCCACCCCCCTCGCCAGCGCCCACTTCTTCCTTCACCCTTCCGCCTTCGTCTTGGCGGCTTCATCTCCTTCTCCGACGCCGATGGCGAATCGAAGAATCGGCTGCCGTAGCAGACTTCACCTTGACGGCAGCCATAATCACAGACCGACACACACGCTGACACCTCTTCCCCTCTCTTTCCACTTCGCCCTTCACGATGTAAGGGCCGTTCTTGATGATATCGATCGTTACGTCTGCCATGGGTAAGATTGTGCGCGGACGCGGGCGGAAGAAAAGCGATTACTTTGGTGAGCACGATCACGGGGGGGAAGGGCTGAACGCCGCTTGAGCATTTGATGAAGCCTCGAGCGCCGAGGGGCTACGTCAAAGTGCCGCTGAACATTGAGCCGCGGTCAGCCATACTCAGCTACAACGAGCTCGGGAAGAGTGAGACTGTGCCATCACCATCGTTCACCACATAGACAGTGCCCGATGACTCGTCGATGGTCGCAAAGACCGAGAACCCACCCATTCTTGTCGGCACGATCTGGACGCGGCAGTCCTTCGGATGGGCGGCGGTGCAGACGCTCCCGTCCAGCGTCGCGACATCCGAGTCGCCAATCGTGGGAATAAAAACGGTGTCGTTGCGCTGATCGACGACGATCCGGCGCCCGTTGTAGTAATTCCCGTTTCCAGCCGCCTTGGGAAATTGGCCGATGAGAATCGCCGGAGGTATATGGCTGCAGCCCGTTGTGTTGGCCGCGTTGCAGGTCGCGCCGTCGATCACCGAGACAGTCAGATCGTCGCGGTTCCCCACGAAGACGGTGTTCTTATCGAGAACGAATCCGACCGAACGAGGACCCGCACCGACGGATATGGTGGCGATTGGCGTGTCACCACTAATCACGCTCACCGTGTTATCGTCAGTATTCGCGACGTAAAGGGTGGCGTCCGTCGGGTTGAAGGCCAGGGCCTGGGGTGCGGCGCCCACGGCGATGGTGGGCCACGATTGATTGCACCCTGAAGTATCTGTGCCGTTACAATGAGTTCCGTCAATGACCGAGACCGTGTTATCGGCCTGGTTAGCGACGTAAATGGTGTTACTCGCTTCGTCGATTGCCACCTCTTGCGGCGTTGTGCCGACCATGGTCGTAACGGGTGTCTGATCGCAACCGGAGCTGTCCGAGGCGTTGCAATGTTCGCCATCGATGACTAAGACAGTGCCATCGTCACGGTTGGGCACATAGATGGTGTTTGTGCTCCGACTTATTCCGAGCGAGCGCGGGGCCGCGCCGACAGCCATTGTCGGCCAGGCCTGGTCACAATTGTTAGGGTGGCTCTTGTTGCAGGCGCTCGAGTCAATCACCGAGACATTGTTATCATTTTGGTTGGCCACGTAAGCCGTGTGAGTGTCCGGGTTGCTCGCGATTCCCGTCGGAGCAGCCCCGACTGTAGTGGTAGGCGCGAATGGAGTGCACCCCGAGGTGTTCGTCGCATTGCATGCAGATGTGTCCACCACCCAGACCGTATCTGTGTCCTGGCTGGCAGCGTACAACGTGTGCGTCAGGGGATTGAAATCATCGAAAAGAGAGTTAAAGCCGATTGCGATACCTTTTACCTGCTTGCAACCGGTTTGATCTGTAGCATTGCAGGTTTTGCTATCAAGAACGGAGAGGGTGCTCGATGAAAGATTAAGGACATAAACAGTATGCGTCGCGGGGTCCAGGATGACTTCCTCGGGAAGGCTACCCACCTTTGCCATAGGCTGCGCAGGCCCGCACCCGGAAGTGTTAGTCGCATTGCACGTGGCGGTATTGATCAGCGCCACATAGTCGAGGACTCCATTGAAGCTACTCAGTGGAAGGTAATAGGTATGAGTAGTCTCATCGACGATTGCCGGGCCCACGGGCACTAAGTTTTCGGTAAAACTTGCGACCGGAGGTTGATTGCAGGTCGATTGATCAAGGGCGTTGCAAGTCGCGCCATCGAATACGGAAACCATCAGATTAAGGGCGCCGGAGACATAGACGCTGTGATTCGAGTGATCGATCGCAATTACGTCTCCGTTCGTGGCCGTCACGATCGCGGGCTGGGCGCAACCCGCCGGATTGTTCCCGTTGCAAGTTGCGGTGTTGATGATCGAAACGGGTCCGTTCGCGGCATCGCCGACATAGAGCGAGTGAGTGTCTGCGTCCAGCGTGGCAGTCGCGATATTATCTGCGCACCCGCCGAGGCATACCTGGCCGGCAATGGTCGTTGTCGCTACTCGGGCCGTGCTGCATCCCGAGGTGTCGAACGCGTTACAGCTCCTGCCGTCAATCACCGCAACGGTGTTACCTTGTCCGCCGGCGAGAAGAGCGTAAACGGTACTGGTAGTCGCGTCGAAAAGAACTTGAGTAGGACCTGCGCCCACCCGGATTTTCGCGAGTCTGGAGCAAGCCGTTGCATTATCCGCGTTGCATTTGCTGCCGTCGATTACTGCGAGCGAGTTATCGACCGTATTGGCGACATACACGGTATTGGTCGCTGGATCGACCGCAGTGCCAAGAGCGTTGTGACCGACGCGGACCGTCGGCACCGCCCACGGAACTTTCGGCGGATGCATCCCAGTGGCAGCCAGTCCGGCGGCCGCAAGGAAGAGTGTGCCAGCGGCGGCGAGGCGGAGGCGCGAGAGACGAGGACCGGAATGAATTTTCTCTTGGCGTGATTTTGTTATCATAGGTTTTCCTTTCCCATTCCTTCGGAAAATTTTCGGCCGCGTGACAAAAAATCTTTTGCGCTCTGTATTCGGAGTCGATGCCCCGGTCTCGACGCAAACGGTAACCCGCTGGAAGTCGAGGGAGGGTCGTTGACCCGGCTGCAGGTCGAGTGCAGCGCCTGTCTTAGAACTTCTTCGTCACGCTCACGTAGACGAAGCGTCCGGTGGGGTCGTAAGCGAAGACGGGGTAGCCGCCGCCCGACTTCGGCGGGTCCTGGCCGAAGATGTCGTTGCAGCCGAGCGTGAGGGTAGTGCCGTTGAGAAGCCGTTTCCAAACGGGTATTCCGGAGTTTGCTGTTTGTTCTGCGGCGGACGCGATTGGTTTACCATCCCGTCCGAGATCCATCTCACTCGCTCCCTTCGAGTAGCCGGCCACGGGATGACTACCGACCGGCGAGGGAAAACTGAAGTTGTAGGAAGCCTGACCATCGAAGAACCAGGTCTGCTTGACGTAATGGATCAGGCCATTGCGCTGATGCTCATGAAATCCGTCCCGGTAAATTACCGTCCCGACCAGATCGAAGTTCTTCCAGGCCCAGTCGAGACGTGAAGTGCCTTTCCATTTCAGGTAACCTTCCGCTGAAAACAATCCGAAGGGACTGGCGCTTCCCCGAAGTTCTATCTCGGGCAGACCCGGCGATTCAGAAAATTGGAAGGAATCGAGATAGGTCGCCTGGGTGAGGGAGGTAAAAGTCCCAAACCTTGTCTCCAGTTGGTACTGGATTCCAAAATCAGCGCCGCGGGCTTTTTGCGATCCGCCATTTTGATAGGTCGCTTCGATGGAAGTGACATTGCCATTGGCGTCGCGAAAGACGGTTTCGCCCGGGAGCGAGCGACCTTCGAGGTCGCGTTGCACGATGTTGTCCGGGTTCGGTGTGCTGTTCACCCGGCCGGTGCTTTCGATATCGAAGAGATCGATCGTGAGGGTAAGGCCGGGAATGAATTTCGGCGTGTAGACCACGCCGCCGCTGAAGGCGCGCGAGTCTTCCGGTTGCAGATTTGGATTGCTCCGGATAACGAAGGGCGTCTCGTTCTCGAACAATCCGCGGGAGGAGTCGGTTAGGCCTTGGAGTGGATTTCCGAATAGCTCGATCAGCGATGGTTCATGAAAGCCTTCACCCCAGGTCGCGCGGACGGTGAGCGACTCGTCGAAAGGTTGCCAGCGCAGCCCGAACTTCGGCACGACGACGTTGCTGCCGTTGCTGCGGAATTCCTCGTAGCGGACCGCAGCGGTGAATTCCAGCGCATGAAATCCGGGCGCGGCGAAAGATGCGCCGAAAATCGGCAGGTCCGTCTCGGCATAGAGCCCGTAGGTTTTTCGACCGGCGTTTGTCGTGGCAAAAGCCGTCTGGTTAAGAAGATCGCCTGACGCGCTCAGCTCATCCGGATTCTGACGGAGCGCTTCGCGCCGAAACTGACCGCCGAAGGCAAGGCCGATGCCACCGGCGGGCAACTTAAACAGCTCCGTTGTGTAGATGTTCAGATCCAAAGTCGCGAGCTTCGAGATATCGACCTCTGTCGGGTGGATCGTGGCGAAAGCGATCGTCGGAGCATTGCTTTGGATCGGCACCCGCGCATCGCCAAACGGATTGTAAGGCAAGGTCGTGCCGATGAACTGGCTCGAAGTCGGATCAAAGATCGGGTCGGCGGCGTTCAGGATGCGATTGAAGCGCGACGTGGAGACGGTGTTACCCGTCCCCGTGTTCTTGATTTCGCTATAGCGAAACCCGGCGTCGTAACCCCAGCTACCATCGAAAAGCTTGTCGCCCTTGAATCCAAGGGTAGAGAAAAAGGCGTCGGTCTCATTATCGATCGCTCGATTTCCAAACTCGGCGAGGCGCGCGCGGCTCCCGCCCGAGATAATTTGTTGAAAGGGATTGAAGGGATTGAACGCGCCTAACGAAACGCCGGTTTCGTCATAGGACGGCCCGCCAAGCGTAGCACCAGGCGCGTGCGGGGGAATCGCCACGACGGCCCGGCCCGGGGAGTCGAAGAAACCGGTCGGCGACGGCGCCAGGGAGTGCACCGTTTCAACGTTTTCGTAGGAAAGGTCGCCGTAAAACACGAGCTGATCGCCGAACACTTTGTGATTGGCATTGACGAAGCCACCGTAGCGTTCTGAGTCGGGAACGGCGCTACGGCCCGGCTCGAAGTTAAAGAAAGAGCTGCGACTAGTGGTGTAGGTGTAGGCCAAAGCGGGCGCGAGTCCGTTGCCGGAGAAAGGGGAATGCCCGAAGAAGGTGTCGCCCTCCGGAAGACCGGCGGCCGGAACGCCGGCGCCGATCACTGCCGCGCGAGAAAACTGGAGGTTCGCCGGGCTGGAGTTGGTGCTGAACCCGGACGCGGAAAAGGCGCGATCGACATCGAAGAGGGAGTTGCGGTGATAATAATTGAGCACGCCGGAGACGTTGGTCGTCCCGTCGCCTACGCCGAAAAGGACCGACGACGCGAATTCGCTCGAGTCTTTGTCGAGGGTATTTCCATATTCCACGCTCGCTTCCGCGCCATGATAGTCATGCCGCAGCTTTATATTGACCACGCCGGCGACGGCGTCCGCGCCGTAGGTTGTGGAAGCGCTGTCTTTAAGAATCTCGATACTCTCGATCGCCGCTTTCGGGATCGAGTTGAGATCGACAAAGCTTTGCGTGCCGGCGCCGCCCGCCCCTTGCGGGTAGGTAGCAACGCGCCGGCCATCGATCAAGACCAGCGTGTCGCTCGGGTCGAATCCCCGCAGCGAAATGGAGGAAGCGCCCGGCGCGAAAAAGTTCTGGCCATTAAACGATGGGACACCTTGCGGGCCCGCCACTGGCAGATTGCGGAGGAGCTGCTCGGCGGTGCGTTCACCCGATTTTTCGATGAACGCCCGATCGATTGTCTGCACCGGATTGGGGCCGACCTCTTCCGCAGTCGGAATGTTCGAGCCGGTCACGATGATCCGCTCCGTTTCGGCTTCCGTGCCAGATTGATCGGCCGATACGGCAGTGGGAGGAGCGACGTCCCGAGGCGACGGCGTGGGAGACTGTCCCTCTCCCGCTGCGACCGCCAGAAAGAAAATTCCGAGGCAAAGCAGTCCAGTCCTCGACATAATTTTCATATGAGGCACATCGGTGTCGTCAGTTCCTTCGGGAAATTCGGCCGCGCGTGACAAAAAACTTTATCGGCGCAGCGCGGTGGTGCGCACAGCAGGTCACGTCAGCCCGTTAAATTGTTTCCGAGAGAATGGTCCATTCGTTAGGGTCAAAACCGGTTATGACCGCCGCAGGTTCGTATGACAAGCAAAGAAATTGTTCCCCGGGATCACTCCAGCTTTACCGGGTGCGACACGGCTGCGATGACCTCGCCGAAGCGCGGATCAGCTCGGAGATCGTCCCACTGTGGACTCAGCTTGAGGTGTCCGGGGTCAAGAGCGCCGGGAAGATTTACGAGGGCCTGAAGTTGCCGAATTGCTCCGTTGTGATCTCCTGTCCACATCTTTACCACCGCCACTTGCGTCGCGACAAAACTCGCAAGCTCCGCGTCGCGCGACATTGGCCAGGCCTCGGTCGCATGTTCGATTTCGCGCAACGCCTCTTCTTTGCGACCCGCGCCCGCATCGCTCACCGCCAGCCACGCCAGCGGCCCGGGTTCATCGGTTTTTTCCGCGGCAAGGTGGGTGGCAAATTGTTCCCGGGCGTTGGCGAAAAGGATCCGCGCTTTTTCGGTCTGACCTTGCGCTCGCGCCATCGTCCCCAGCGCCATTAAATGCATTCCACGCACGGCCGGCCCGATGCCCGCTTTTGGCAGGAGATTATGAGAACGCGCGATTTCGGGCAGCTTCTCAATCAGATCCGCCGCTTCGGCATATTTGCGCTCCAGCATGAGAATGTTGGCTACTTCGAAGTTCAAACCAGCGAGGCCGATTTTGCGATTTGGGCTTGAGTCGAGCGCAGCCATGGCCGCTTTGGTGTCGCCTCGGCAAAGCGCGATCCCGCTTTTCTCTCTCCAGAGCGCGCTTGACGATTGATGCGGAAGGATCGCAATCATCCGGTCCAATTCCCTTTCAGCGTCCGCATAGCGACGCAGGTCGCGGTAAAGACCAGCGAGGCCGGCGGCCAGTTCCGGATCGTGGGGATCGAGTTGCGACGCTTTTTGCGCATCGCGCAAAGCGTTTTTCCATTCCCCGCGGGCCTGTGCAAGGTC
>JBBPZW010000143.1:0-12037 GCA_038198475.1 Chthoniobacterales bacterium
CTCGATTCAAGTCGGCGTCAACGGTCCCACAGTGTGGGTCCGTGTAGCGGGGCGAGGCAGCTTCCTCAATAGTGGCAGCTTGAAGGAGTTTGCCCGCGAGATGGTGAATAGGGGCCATCGCGAATTCGTCTTCGACCTGGAGGAATGCGTCATGATGGATTCGACTTTCATGGGGACGATGGCAGGCATGGCGCTGCGCCTGAAAGAACTGGGCCAGGGCCGGGTGCACGTCATTCACTGCGGCGAACGAAGCCGGGACCTGCTCTCGGGCCTCGGACTTGACCAAATCCTCGACCTCCAGGCAAACGGCGCCGAGGCGCCCAAATGTGAGGCGCTTACCCAGACCAATGGCGATCCGGTCGACAAGTCGACCGCCGCCAAGCGCGAGCAGGCCGGCACGATGCTCGAAGCCCACGAAGCCCTTTGTGAGGCGGCCCCGGAAAACCTCACCCGCTTCAAGGACGTCCTCGAATACCTCAAGCAGGATCTGCAACACGAAAGCCCAGCGAAGTAACTTCGCTTCGCTCCCATGCGCTTTCTTCTTTTCGGGCTCCTTGTCGCGTCGCTCATCGGCTGGCTCCTCACCTACCAGCGGCAACGCTGGCGCATCCGGCGACTGGAACGTTCGAATGAAGAAATCCAGGTCGAGGAAAACCTCGTCTTCGATTTCCTCCACGGACTCGGCGAAGCCTTTCGCGACGTCATCCGGCCGCACGATCTGCACCGGCTGATCGTCGAGAGCTCGGTCCGCATTCTCGACGCTCACGGCGGAGCGCTTTACCTCGTCGATCGCACTGGGACGCGGCTGAAGCCGGCCTTCCTTTCCAAGGGTTGTCCACCGCTCGTCGCGGTCCCGGACCGCATCCTGCAACAGGCCGCCTCGACCCCGGTGGCGCTCGACAGTTTCCTCCGTTCCCACCCGATCGAGGCCGGCGAGGGATTGCTCGGCAACGCTTGGAAAAGCGGCGAAGCGATGCATCTCGCCGATGTTCGGCACGTGCCGGAGTTGGCGAAATTGCGCGAGAGCGCCTACGGAACTACGTCGGTCATGGTCACCCCGCTTCTCTATGGCCGGCAAAACATGGGCGTTCTGGCGGTCGCCAATGGCCCGATGAGCGCGCCTTTCTCAGCGAGCGAGTTCGTCGTCTTTAAATCGATCTCCGAGCAATCCGCCTTCGCGCTTTACAACGCCATCGTCTACTCCGAGGCAAACGAGAAAAAGCGCCTCGACCACGACCTCCAGATCGCGCGCGACATCCAGCGGATCCTCCTTCCCTCGCAGCCGCCACCGATCGAAGGGTTCGACATAGCCGGGATCAACATTCCCGCGCGCCAGGTGAGCGGGGATTATTTCGACTACATCAAGGTGGACGACGACCGGCTCGGTGTGGTCATCGCGGACGTCTCAGGCAAGGGCGTCCCTGCCTCGCTCATTATGGCCATCTGCCGCAGCGTTCTGCGGGCCGAGGCGCGTCTCGGCCAGTCGCCCGCGGAGGTCCTGCGGAAGGTCAACCGCCAGCTCTATCCCGATATTAAGGAGGACATGTTCATCAGCATGGCCTACGTGATTTTGAATCATAAGGATAACAGCGTGACCCTTTCGCGCGGCGGCCACGACGCGCCGCTCCTTTTCCGCGCCGCGACCGGGAAAGTGGAGGTTTTGAAGCCGCCCGGAATGGCCCTCGGGATTGACAGTGGAGACGTCTTCGATAGGATAACCGGCGACCTTTCCGTCTCCCTCGAGACCGATGATTGTCTCGTCCTTTACACCGACGGCGTCACCGAAATGCTGGACGCGGATGGAGACGAATTTGGGCCTGAACGAATGCTCCGCTCCATCCAGGCGAGCGCGAGCGAAGGGGCGCAGGGAGTCATCGCCCGCCTGACCGACGACGTGCGCAACTTCGCTGCCGGTCATCCGCAAAATGACGACATCACTTTGATTGTAGTGCGAAAGACATGAAACATTCCAAAACCGACCGCCGGCAAATTCCAGTCACGGACGAGGCTCGGCCTAACGACCAGGCCAGTGACCCGCAGACAGCCGTCGCGCCCGGGCCGGAAAGCGAGAACGGCCACGAAGACCCAACCGCGAACCTGCAAGCTGACCTCGATCGTTTCCGCGACCTGGCGCTGCGCAGCCAGGCCGATTTCGACAATTACAAAAAGCGCGCCGCCCGCGAGAAGGAAGAGGCGATCAGATACGCCAACAGTTCCCTTCTGGAGCGCCTGATCGCGATCGTCGATAATTTCCAGCTCGGCCTGTCCGCCGCGAAGAGCGAAGGCGAGAAATCGCCCGTCTACGCCGGCATGAGCATGGTCCTGAAACAGCTGACCGATTTCCTCGCCGATAACGGCCTTCAGCCGATTGACGCCGAGGGCCAGAAATTCGACCCCAACCTGCACGAAGCGATCGCGCACGAGCCGAGCAGCGCAGTGCCGGAAGGCGTCGTCGTTAGGCAAATGCGCCGCGGTTACAGGATGAAGGACCGCCTCCTCCGGCCCTCCAGCGTGGTCGTCTCGAGCGGTCCCGTAGCCTAACGACGCTCCTAATCCTGCTCCTGCTCTTGCTCCTAATCCCATTCATTCCAACAGCAATCTCGAAGAGAGAGCAGGATTAGGAGCAGGAGCAGGATTCAAGATTTTCCGATGACCACCAAACGCGACTATTACGAGGTTCTCAGCGTCGAGCGCAACGCTTCCGGCGACGAGGTCAAGCGCGCGTATCGCAAGCTCGCGGTTAAATTTCACCCCGATAAAAACCCCGACGACCCGCACGCGGAGGAGCAATTTAAGGAGCTCGGCGAAGCCTACGATGTCCTGATAGACGAACAAAAGCGTGCCGCCTACGACCGCTACGGCCACGCCGCTTTTGCCCAGGGCGGACGCGGTGGCGGCTTCCACGACCCCTTCGATATCTTTCGCGAAGTCTTCAGCGGCGCGGGCGGCGGCGGCGGAATTTTCGAGACCTTCTTCGGCGGCAACGCGGCCCAGGCCGATGGCATCCAGCGCGGCAGCGACCTGCGTTACGACATGCAGATCACGCTCGAGGAAGCGGCCTTTGGCGTGGAAAAAGAGATCGAGGTCCGCAAGCTCGACGCCTGCGACAAGTGCAATGGCAGTGGTGCCGCGCCTGGCTCGCGCGCCATTACCTGCCCGGTCTGTCGCGGGCGCGGCCAGGTCGTCAGTGCGCGCGGATTTTTCCAGGTCTCCCAGACCTGTCCCAAGTGCCGCGGACTCGGCGAAGTGATCGAGCAACCCTGCGACCTCTGCGATGGCGAGGGCCGGGTCGAGAAAACCAGCCGGATTAAAATCAAAATCCCGCCGGGGATAGCCCACGGCTCTCGCCTGCGCTCCACCCGCAACGGCGAGGCCGGCATCCGCGGTGGCGACCAGGGCGACCTCTACATCGTCGTCCACATCAAGGAGCATCCGGTTTTCCAGCGCGAGGACGACAACCTCTCTTGCGAGGTGCCGATCTCCTTCGCTACCGCGGCGCTCGGCGGCGAGGTGCCGGTCCCGACCTTGGAAGGAAAAGCCAGCCTCAAAGTGCCGGCCGGCACGCAGGGCGGACAGAGTTTCCGGCTCCGCGGCAAAGGCGTGGTCCACGTCAACGGCCGCGAGCGGGGCGACCTCTTCGCGAAATTGCTCGTCGAAGTGCCGAGCCGCCTGAACAGCGAGCAGCGCCAGAAGCTGGAGGAATTCGCCGCCCTTTGCGGGGAGGACAACACCCCGCTGCACAAGAGCTTCTTCGAGCGGGCCAAAGAATTCTTTCGTTAGGCCAACGCCGGCGCTTCCTTCCGCAGCCCGGAGATATTTTCCGGGCGCTGCGCCTCTTCCCTGCGAAATTAATCGTTATGGAACAGAAAACGAAGATCAGCCGCAAACAGATGGTCGATTTGCTCAACGGAGATCTCGCCCGCGGAATACCAGGCCCTCATCGCCTACGTCATTTACAGCCAGACGCTGAAGGGCGCGGAATACAATCACATCGCATGAGCTGGAGAAGCACGCCGGTGAGGAATTGTCGCACGCGATCAAGATCGCGAAGCAGATCGATTATTTTAACGGCACCCCGATTAGCAAGCCGAAGGAAGTAAAAGTCTCCGAGAAACCGAAAGAGATGCTGCGCTTCGATCTCGAGAACGAACGCCAGACCCTGATGAATTATCGTCAGCGCATCCGGCAGGCCGACGCGATGGGGGAATTCGCGCTCGGCGAAGTGCTGCGTGAGATCATCGCCCAGGAACAGGAACATCTGCAGGATCTGGCCGACGCCCTCGGCATCGGCACCCCGACAATCGAAGGCTAGGGAAGGAAGTTAGAAGGCAGAGGTCAGAAGGAAGAAGTCGCCTTTCTTCAATCTTCCGTCATCCTTCCGGCTTTTCTTCGTGCATCGTTTCTATCTCGCGCCTGACGACTGGCCCACTGACACCCTGACCGGCTGCGAGGCGCAGAGGGCATGCAAGGCGGGCCGAGCAGGCTTGAATTCTTAGCCTAGAGGCGTCATTCTGGACCCATGCCCGGCATCGCTCCAGCCCTCTTGACGGTCGAGGATTACAAGATTCTCCCTGAAACAGGACTGCGTTATCAACTCATCGAAGGAGACCTCTACATGGCCCCTGCTCCAAATCGTTACCATCAGGATATTTCACGCAACCTCGAGTACATCCTGCTCGAAGACCTGGAAGACCATCCCGTCGGCATCCTCTACCACGCCCCCTTCGACGTCTACCTCGATCAGCATAACGTTTTCCAGCCTGACATCGTGGTCGTCCTCAACCGCAGCCTTGGCATCCTGACCGACGCCGGGGCGGCCGGCGCCCCGGAGTTCGTGGTCGAGATCCTTTCCCCAAAAACCGCCCGGCTCGATCGTGTTCACAATCTGCGCGTCTACGCTCAGACCGGAGTGCAGGAGCTTTGGATCATCGCGCCGGGAGACCGGACGATTGAAGTTTTCCTTCTCGGCGAGAACGCGGTCGAACCGGCCCGGATCCACGATGCTCAGGCGCGTTTTGGTTCTGCCCTTTTTGCGGACTTGGAATTCGATGCGGCCAGGATCTTCGCACGTTGAATCCGGGAGCGCCGGGTTCAGAAGACCCGCTGCACAAAAGCTTCTTCGAACGGGCGAAGGAGTTTTTTTCGCAGTCACTTATCCATCATGCACCGTTTTTACCTCACGCCTAACGACTGGCCCACTACCGCTCTGACCGGTTCCGAGGCGCATCATGCCCGCACCGTCTTGCGAATGGAGCCGGGCGATCGCGCCGTCCTTTTCGATGGCCAGGGACGCGAAGCCACCGCCGAGATCGTTGCGCTCGATTCTCGCGCCGTCCAGTTGCGCGTTTTGCAGGAGACCGTGAGCCCGCCGCTCCGCGCCTGCATCACCATTGCCCAGGCCATTCCGAAGGGAAAAAACATGGACCTGATCGTGCAGAAAGCGGTCGAGATCGGGGCGGCCGAGATCTTCCCGCTCCTCTCCGCTCGCACCGTCGTGCACCTCGACCGCGAGAGCGCGCCCCAGAAACAGGCGAAATGGCAGGCCGTCGCGCTCGAGGCGGCCAAGCAGTGTGGGCAAAGCTGGCTCCCGCAGGTCCACCTCCCGCGCACGCCCAGCGAATTCTTTCGCGAGCTGGATGTAGCGGCGGGCGTGTCGCCCGCAACCCCCGGCAGTTCGGCCAGCCTGCCCACCTCACTGCGCCCGGCACGGGCGCCGCTACACTATGACCTGCGCCTGGTCGGTTCCCTCCAGCCCGGCGCGCAACACCTGAAAAAGATTCTGGCCGACTACGCCGACGGACACGAGGGAGCGCGACCAGCGCGAGTCCTGATGCTGATCGGCCCGGAAGGCGATTTCACTCCGGCCGAGATCGGGCTCGCGCGATCCCACGGTTGTGAGCCGCTCACCCTGGGTCCGATCATTCTGCGGGTCGAGACAGCAGCGATTTACTGCCTGAGCATTCTGTCCTACGAACTGCTCGGCGAACGTTAGGCGCGCGTCCGGCCAACAAAAAACCCGCGCCGTGAAGCGCGGGTTTTTGCGAAGATCGGAAATCCGTTAGGTGCGACGGCGGCGCAGGAAACGCTGGCCGCAGAAGAGCAGGCCGACTCGAGGAGCACGTAAACGGAGGGCTCGGGAACGGAGGCGAGAGTGAAGTCGTCAAGCGCGACACCGTTGTCAGCACCCGAAACATCGGTAGTGAGCCAACTAAGACCAAAATTGGCTCCATTCGCAATCGACAATCCCCGAGAGCGTGATAGCTATCGGCGTACTCGTAGGCGTGCCGTTAACTCCCATCGCGCTGCCGACAAAATCGGCACTATTGACCGCTGCAACACCTGCCAGTCCCCCAGTTCCAGAAAGATCCCATCCACTGGTGTTCGCAAATCTCCACTGCTCGTAGTTAAAGGATATAACAAGATCGGTTAGCGTCGATCCCGTATTGTTCGTAAAGTTGACGGCCAGAGTGATGTTTCCTGGCGTTCCGCTTCGAAGCGCCCCGAACGAATTATCGCCGGCCAGTCCGTACGCCCAGGCACCGCCCGTAGCCGAGGTCCCCGTGCCGACACCGTTATATGTCGCCGTCCCACTAAACGCGTAAGACCAGCCCGCTGGAACCGTTACCGCTGTTCCCGCGAACGAGTTTGCATTCTGAGTATATGGAGAACCCGTATAACTTATCTGCGCCTGGGCGGCCGCGGTCATTCCCGCCACGACGGCGACAGTGAGGGCGATCTTGCTGGGTAATTTCATCCGAAATGCTGGCTGTTGGCTGTTGAATCCCTAGGAACGGATGCGACCATGTCAGGCGGCGGGGAAAACGGCAATACTTTTCTTGTTACATTTCGATTTTTCCTTAACGGGCCAGATTGCCCGCCTCCTCCCCCGCTTTCCAGAACGAGTTCGGCGCCACCGCCAGAGCCGGTCCGGTCACCGAAAATACTACTGCGCCAGCCCCAGGGACGCTCCGTCGCACGCCAGAACTCTCCCGCTTACCCGCCAGAACCGATCTGGTCTGCGCCGGAAACGACGTCTCAGCGAATGCCAAAAGAAGTTTCCGGCTAGCGAAGTTGTAGCTGGGGTCGCTGACCCCGGCTGGTTTGGCGGATCCACGTCTCACGCTTGCCGGGGTCAACGACCCGGCTACAACTTGCCCGCCCAGCCGGAAATCATTTCTGGGAGCCGCTCCAATCATCCATCACTTCACCGCCGACGGAGCACTAGCTCCGCGACTTTGATTTGGCCGTCTTTTTTGCGGCGGTCTTCCTGGGGGTCGTTTTCTTCGCGCTCGATTTCCTGGCGCTGCTTTTCTTCGCTTTGGCCGGAGTGACTGACTTGAGGGCGCGCTTCGCCGCCGGCACGGCTGCCCGGGCGGTCTTGACGACGGCCTCCGTCCCGGCCTCGGGGATGAGCGGTTTGTTTTCCTGCGCGCGTTTGCCAAGCACGGCGCCGATGACGCCGCCGACGATCGCGCCGACTGGGCCAGCCACGGCGCCAACGACTGCGCCCGTAGCCGCGCCCGCGGTCGGCTTGGAAATGGGCGGGATATCAATGTTGCGATCGGGAGAGGATTGCGAGGTTGGTGATTTCTTTGCCATAAGATTTTTCGTCTGCGTTGACGCGGCGCGGTTCATTCCGGCCAGCTTATGTTTTGAAATCGGCGCTCGGCGCATCGCTGGCGGTTTCTTCGCCTAACAAAAAAAGCGCCCCGGTTTCCCGAGGCGCTTTTCGTAAAAGTTTTGTTGCTGGTTTAGCGTCCCCGACGCGAACCGCCGTCCCGGCGTCCGCCGCCGCCACCACCGCCACCGTAGCCTCCACCGCCGCCGCCGCCACCACCACCGTAGCCGCCGCCACCGCCGCCGTATCCACCACCGCCACGACCTCCGCCGCCGCCACCGCCACCTGGGCGTGCTTCACGCGGGCGCGCTTCGTTCACGGTCAGGGGCCGGCCTTCCACGGTCTTGCCGTTGAAGTCGGCGATCGCTTTTTGCGCGTCGGCTTCCGAGCCCATCGTGACAAAGGCGAAGCCGCGCGATTTGCCGGTAAATTTATCCTGCATCAGGGTGACTTCCTGGACTGCGCCGGCTTGAGCGAAGAGGTCCTGGAGATCCGTTTCGGTCGTGTTGAAGGAAAGGTTTCCTACGTAGAGTTTGGTGCCCATCTGAATTTATTTTTGTTTTTTGGTTTGAAACGCTGCTCGGTCACTGTTCCCGCTAATCGGATTTCGAATCGCCACTGATCAGCTCACCTGACAATTTACCAACGCCCGGAACGGCTATTTCTGGCGGCTATGTAAGGTAGGTCGAGAACCAAAGCAAGCGGAATAACAGACAGGAACTCACCGGCTTTCATCACGCATCGCGCCGTGCACAAACAACTGGCAGCGGCGGCATTTTCTTCGCTCGTGGCATCGGCCCGATCCATGGTTAACGTCTGGGAAATGGGAGGCGAAGCCAATCATCCTCGCAAAGCGGCGCGCGTCGCGGTCGTAGCTGCCGGCGTGGTCAGCCCGCTCGGCGCCGGGCTCGGCCCCACCCTGGCAGCGCTACGCGAGGCGCGCGATTGCGTTTCGCCGATGACGCGTTTCCCGATCGAGCAATGCCGCTGCTCGACGGCGGGACAGGTGGCGGACGAATGGCTGACGCCATTTCTCCCTAACGACCGGAAAACACGCCGGCTCCATCGCGCTTCCCACATGATGATCGCCGCCCTCGCCGAGCTGCTCGAGCAGGCGCCGGCGTTTCGCCCCGAGCTGATGGTCGTCGGGACGACGAGCGGTGGGATGAGTTTCGGCGAACAATACTACCGGGTCCTGCAGGAACCGGGCGCGCGGACGACCGGCACGCCCGGCTGGATCGCCAACTACCCGCCGCAAAAGCCGGCGGCCGATGCGCTGGAGGCTTTTGGCCTAACGAGCCCATGCCAGGTGATCGCAAACGCCTGCGCCTCGGGCACGAACGCCATCGGGCACGCCTTCGAGTGCATCCGCTCCGGCCGCTACAACCGCGTCCTCACCGGCGGCTACGACGCCATCTCGGAGCTGGTTTTTGTCGGGTTCGACTCCCTGCAAGCTGCGACGCCGGAAAAGTGCCGGCCCTTCGACGGCGCCCGTAGCGGGCTTGTCCTCGGGGAAGGCGCCGCTCTGCTCGCGCTCGAAAATTTGGAAAGCGCGGAAGCGCGCGGCGCGCCCATCCTGGCCGAAATCGCCGGCTACGGCATTTCGACCGATAACCATCATCTCACCCAGCCGCATCCGTCCGGCAGCGGACCGCGCCAGGCGATGGAGCGCGCGTTGCAAAGCGCCGGGCTGGCGCCGGAGGCGATCGATTACGTCAATGCCCATGGCACCGCCACGCCGTTCAACGACGCCGCGGAAGGCAAGGCGATCGCGGAGTTGCTCGGCCGGGTGCCGGTCAGCTCGACGAAGGGGATGATGGGACATTCGTTAGGCGCGGCCGGCGCGATCGAGGCGGTGCTCACAATCCTCGCGCTGCGGGCTGGGTTCCTGCCGGCCAATATCAACTTTCGTGTCTCCGACCTGGGGCTCGACCTCGACATTGTCGCCAACAAAGTGCGCCCGACGAAAGCCACGACCGCGCTTTCCAACTCCTTCGGTTTCGGCGGAACGAACGCCTCGATCGTGATCCAGGCGCGCGCGCCATGAGTTTGCGCCTCGCCGGCCTGGGATGGGTCACACCGTTCGGGAGCAGTCTGGACGAAGTCTGGGCGAGGCTGCTCGCCGGCGAAACCGCGGAGCCCAGCCCCGTCCACAGCTCGTTAGGCGGAAGAAGGGATCGCTCGGTCTTCGCCGTTCCCTCGGCGGCGCTCGCGGAAGCGGCCCGCCAACCGCGCCTGCGACGCGCGAGCGCGATCTCGCGCTTCGCGATCGTGGCCGGATTGGAGGCGTTGCGGAATGCCGGGATCGCGCTCGACGAAGCAAGCGCCGCGCGGACCGCGCTGATTTTCGCGATCTCCAACGGCGGAGTCATTTACACCAAGCGCTTCTATCACGAGATCGTGCAATCGGGTGCGGGTGCGGCCAGCCCGCTCCTCTTCCCGGAGACGGTTTTCAACGCGCCCGCCAGCCATCTCGCTGCGATCCTTGGGATCACGGGAGCCAGCTACACGTTGGTCGGCGACGGCGCGGTCGGGATCCTGGGGCTGCAAATGGCGGAAGACCTGATGGCGAACCTGGGGCTGGATCGTTGCCTCGTGGTCGGCGCTGAGGAAGCCGACTGGCTGCTTTGCGACGCTTATCGCAAGTGGCGCCTGCTCCGAAGCGAGCCGCCGATCGAGCCGTTCGCCCAGTCGCCTCGGGGAATGATCCTGAGCGAAGGCGCGGGCGCGGTCCTGCTCGCGCGGGAAGGCGAAGTGCTCCTCGAGCGGGTGCATCCGGGCGGGAATTTTGTCCGGCAAAGTGATCTCGTCAGGCAACTGGACACCATCGCGACAGAAATGCCTAACGAGCCCGCGGCCGACGTCTGGATCGCAAGCGCAAACGGAACCTTCATCGACGAAGCGGAACGCAGCGTGGCCGCAAGACATTTCCCGGCCGCGGCCGTTTACACGGCGAAGCCGGCGCTCGGAGAAAGCGTGGCGGCGGGCGCGATCTGGCAGGTGATCTGCGCCGCGCACGCCCTCCGCCGGCAGGAGCTGCCGCCGCTCCTCCACGCCCCTGCCAATCTCGGCCTAACGATCGCACGAAGCCCGGGCGAGAAAAGGTGGGAGAGAGCCGTCGTCACGACCTGTGGGCTCAATCAGCAGGTCGCGGCGCTTCGCCTCAGTCGCCCTTCCTGAGGCAACCAGCCGCTTCCGGCTTTTCACTTTGCAACCGCATCCGCGCACTAGTACTTTCGGCGCCGCGATGCGTAAGCCGGTTCTTCTGCTCCTTCTCCTGCTCGCAGTCGCTCCTGCCATCGCGCAGGATTTGGAAGGTCCTGGCTCGCTCCCGATGGAGATTAATTCCACCGGCCAGACGACCTACGAGAACGGCTTCGCGACCGCGCGCGACAATGTCGCGATCCATTTCGGCGATACCGATATCTATTCCGACTACGCGCAATACGACGAGGCGAAGCGGACCGTTTACCTGAAAGGACACGTCCGGATCTATCGCGGCGCCTCGCTCTACAACGGCGAAGAAGCGACTTACAATCTCGACACCAAGGCGATCAACGCCCACGAGATGCGCTCCGGCACTTATCCTTACCTCATGACGGGCCAGACGGTCACAAGCGCTTCCGACGAAGAATACACGGTCACGAACGGCAGCTTCACGACGGACGATTCCGAGCACCCGGACTTCCACCTCAACGCCCAGAGCGTGCGGATTTACCAAAACGATCGCGTCGTTTTCAAGAACGTGACCTTTTACATCGGCCAGGTGCCGGTTTTCTGGTGGCCGTATCTTTACCAATCGCTCGATCGGACGTTCAGCTACTCGATCGCGCCCGCCTATCTGAGTTCGTGGGGACCTTCGTTGCTCGGCCAGATCACTTTTCCGATTGGGGAGAAAATCACGAGCACAGTAAAACTTGATTACCGGAGTCGGCGCGGCGTCGCGCTTGGGTTCGATTCTGAGATCAATTACGGAAAGGACGACCGGAGCAAGGCCAAGTTCAGCTCCTATTTCCTGCAGGATCAAAACCCGGACCTGAACCGCACCTCCCTGCCGCGCAACGGCACGCCGACGAGCCGCTTCCGGCTTTCGCTCCAGGACCGGACCTACATCAGGGATGACCTGGAGGCGACGATTGACATCACGAAGCTGAGCGACGCCTTTCTTTTGCAGGACTTTTTTCCCTCCGAATTCCGAGTCAACCCGGAGCCGGATAACGTCGTTGCCCTAACGAAAACGAGTCCGTGGTATACGCTGACCGCCTACGGACGTTTCGCGCTCAACACCTTTTTTGAAACAACCGAGCGCCTCCCGGAGATCGCGCTCGACATCAAGCGCAACGGGCTTTTCGGCGGGCCGATTTTCTACGAAGGCGAGACCAGCGTCGGCGAGCTGCGGCGGAATTTTCCGGCCAACTC
>JBBPZW010000144.1:0-9427 GCA_038198475.1 Chthoniobacterales bacterium
CACGCTGCCGGGCGTTTACCAGCAATTGGAGTGTTGGAGTCCAACCCGGCCTATTCCCTGGTATCGCGGGATCACTGCCTTTCTCTTTGGCCGTGACTGGATAACGGCCAGTTTTTGGCAGGATTGGTATGGCATCCGACCATTGTTAGTCGGCTCGCTCATGGTCTCGTTTGTCGCCCTTCTCATCGCCGTCCCGGCCGGTGTCGCGGCCGCGATTTACGTAAGTGAAATCGCGGCCCGTGGCGAGAAAAGTCTGATTAAGCCCTACATCGAATTTATCGCCGCCATCCCCTCGGTGGTGCTCGGATTTTTCGGCATCGCGGTCGTGGGCGAAGCCATCCGCACCATCTCGCGAGCGCATTGCCTGAGCTGGATTTCGTTCTTTCCGATCGCCGAACGACTAAACGCGTTCACCGCCGGTTGCCTGCTCGCGCTGATGGCGATCCCGACCATTTTCACCCTGTCGGAGGACGCGTTGCGCAACGTTCCGCGCGGCTTCAAGGAAGCTTCCTATGCACTCGGGGCAAACCGCCTCCAGACGATCATGCGCATTCTCGTCCCGGCTTCGCTCTCGGGCATTATCTCAGCCATCCTGCTCGGATTCGGTCGTGTCATCGGTGAGACGATGGTGGTGCTGCTCTGCGCGGGAAACCGGATCGAAATTCCCGATTTCAGCGACGGAATCGGCGCCTTTTTCCAGCCCGTCCACACCATGACGGGCATCATCGCGCAGGAGATGGGCGAAGTGGTGCGAGGAAGCATTCATTACCGCGCACTCTTCATGGTCGGCCTTGTTCTTTTCACGATCACGCTCGTGATCAATTACGCCGCGCAGAAAATCGTTCAGCGCTACCGGATGAGCATTGGTTAGGCAAATGGCCATGGACGACACCGAAAAAAGAATGGACGAGGCGACGCTCGCCGCCGCCGGCTTTAACCTCGCCTCCAATCTCGACGATCGCGGCGCCTCGCCTGCTTTCAGGGCCCGTTCGCGCTGGACGGAAAAGATCGCCTTCTGGGTCTTCCGGCTCGCGACCTATTTCATCATTGCCTGTACGAGCTACATCTTCGTCGAGATCGGCTGGAAGGGCGCCCAGACCGTTTTCACGACCAAGCCGCCGTTTGTGAATGTCGCGTTCCTGACCGAGAAACCGGAGACCCTTTTCGTGTTCGATTTTGAGGGAAAAAAGATGACCTTAGGCGACACGGAATTTCGAACCTGGCAGGCGCAGCATCCCGCGGCGGAGGTCGAACCGACGACCGTCGCCTATTCCGCGGGCGGTATCTGGCCCTGCATCGTCGGGACGGCGCTGCTCGTCATCGGCTCGATGGTGGTCGCGCTTTTCATCGGAATCAGCGCCGCCATTTATCTGAGCGAATACAGTCGCAACAATCGCTTTATTCGGCTCATCCGGATCGCGATTTTGAATCTCGCCGGCGTGCCCTCGATCGTTTTTGGACTTTTCGGTTTCGGTCTCTTCGTGATTTTCTTTCACTGGAACGTTTCGCTTCTCGCTGGTTGGTTTACGCTCGGTTTGATGGTTCTTCCGGCGATCATCACCGCGAGCGAAGAATCACTCCGGGCGGTGCCACAGGGCTTGCGGGAGGGCTCGCTCGCCCTCGGGGCGACGAAGTGGCAGACGATTCGCAAGAATGTCCTGCCCTATGCCATGCCAGGCATTCTGACCGCGTCGATTCTCGGCATCGCTCGCGTGGCGGGCGAGACCGCGCCGATCATGTTCACCGCCGCCTACGCCTTGCGCGACGAGATGCCGTGGCAGGTGCAGCACTGGACGGACTTTTTTTTCCAAGGCGTGATGGCCTTGCCCTATCACATTTACGTCGTCAGCTCGAAGATCCCGCAAAACGAGTACACGGAACGCGTGCAATACGGCGCCGCCTTTGTTTTTCTTCTTTTAGTGATGTTGATCGCGCTCACCTCCGTCGTCCTGCGCGAACGCCAACGTAGTCGCTTGTCATGGTAAACCTGCTCGATATGCCCGAAGTCACCTCAACAAAAATTGGCGGCCGAGTCGACCCGACGACGCCGTCGCCGGGCGAGGTCAAACCCACGATCGATATGCGCGATCTCACTTTTGCCTATGGCAACCACGAGGTTCTGCACGAGGTCAGCCTGCAAATTCCGCCCCGCGCGGTGACGGCTTTCATCGGGCCGTCAGGCTGCGGCAAGACGACCCTGCTGCGCTGTTTCAACCGGATGAACGATCTCGTCGACGCTGCACGCATCGTTAGGGGATCGATCATGATCGAAGGCCGCGACATTAACGATCCCGCCGTTGACGTGGTCGATCTGCGACGGCGAATCGGGATGGTATTTCAAAAATCGAATCCGTTCCCGAAATCGATTTACGACAACATCGCCTACGGGCTGCGCATCGCCGGCGTGACGAAGCGCTCACGAATCAATGAAGCGGTCGAGAGAAGCCTGCGCTGCGCCGCGCTCTGGGACGAAGTAAAAGATCGCCTCGACCGCAGCGCTTACGGACTTTCCGGCGGGCAGCAGCAGCGGCTTTGCATCGCGCGCGCGCTTGCGGTCGAACCGGAGATCATCTTGATGGACGAGCCGTGCTCCGCGCTCGACCCGATCGCGACCGCGAAAGTGGAAGAGCTCATCCGGACGCTGAAGAACGATTACACGATCGTAATCGTTACTCACAACATGCAACAGGCCGGCCGCTGCTCGGACAACACTGCTTTCTTTTACCTCGGCCGCCTCATCGAGTTCGGTATTACGGCCCGGATTTTTTCACAACCTGTGCAGCGCCAGACAGAGGATTACATCACCGGCCGATTTGGCTGAGAGAGAGGACCGGATGATTTCAAAACATATCCTCGGCACCTTCGACGAAGCGCTCGCCACCTTGCGCAACAATGTCCTGATGATGGCCAGCCTGTCCGAGCGCAGCCTCGACAATGCGCTCACCGGTTTAATGACGCGAGACGACGATCTTTGCGCGACCGCGATCGCGGACGACGAAGAGATCGATCAACTCGAGAAGCAAGTCGACAAAGATGGAATCGACCTTTTGCTCCGCTTTCAGCCGGTTGCGTCCGACCTGCGCCGCGTTGTCTCGGCCATGAAACTCTGCTCCAACCTCGAGCGAATGGCGGATCAGGCAGTCAACATCGCGCGCAAAGCGCGCAAGCTGAACCGGCACCCGGCCTTGCCAGAACTCGAGCTGATCGGGCCGATGCGTCAGCATGCCATGAAGATGTTCAAGGACAGCGTAGACGCCTTTGTGGTCGAAAATGTCGAGCTGGCGCTGGGCCTTAAGGCACGCGACAAGGCGCTCGACGAAATGAACTCGAATGCCAGTCGACGCTTCATCGAACGAATGGCGCAGGACCCGGAACAGCTCCGCGGTTATTTGAACCTCATGTTCATCGCACGCCATCTCGAACGGGTGGGCGACCATGCGACCAATATCGCGGAGGACGCAGTCTACGCCGCGGCGGCCGAGGACATTCGGCACCAGCCCTTTCAACCCGCAGATCGTTAGGCAAAACAAGGCGCCGATTCTTTCGGCTTGGCGGGTGGCGCGATTTGCATTAGCGCAGTGAAGCAACATTCTGCCGGATTGCGCCCATGTTTTCGATCAAGAAGCTGCTCGGACACGACGAGAAATTTTTTAACCTGCTCGAATCGAGCGCGGAGCAGGCGGACCAAAGCGTTCATCACCTGGTCGCGCTCCTTGCCCGGCTGGAGCGAAAGGAATCGCCCAAGAGCCTGGAGGAGTTCGCCAACAGCCGGCGCAAAGACAAGGAAATCACGCAGGAACTGACCGAGCAGCTCTGCAAGACCTTCATCACGCCGTTCGAGCGCGAGGACATCCAGTCCCTCGCCGCCGCGCTCTACAAGATTCCCAAGACGGTGGCGAAGATCGGCGAACGCATTTTGATTTGTCCGGACGACCTGCACGACCTCGATTTCAAAAGTCACCTCGAACTGCTCGACCAGGCGGCTGAAGCCGTGCTGGCAATGGTAAAAGCGTTGCGCAAAGGAACCGACGCCGCGGCCGCGCGCGAGAAGAATGCCCGCCTCCAAACCATCGAGGGGCAGGCCGACAAACTCGAGCTCGATCTGCTGCGCGATCTATATCACGGCAGTTACGATCCGAAGCAGATCATCTTTCTGCGCGACCTGTATGAGCTTTTGGAAAAAGTGATCGACCGCTGCCGCGACGCGGGCAACATCATTCTCCAGATCGTCCTCAAGTATTCCTAGGATCGTTTCGACGTCGGTTCGCATGACTCTGTTTATCCTCGTCGTCCTGGCGGCGATCGTTTTTGAATACATCAACGGTTTTCACGACGCCGCCAATGCGATCGCGACCGTCGTCTCGACCAAAGTGCTCACCCCGCGGCAAGCGATCGCGATGGCCGCTTTCTTTAATCTGACCGGCGCCCTCACCGGCACGGCCGTCGCTTCCACGATCGGCAAAGGCATCGTCGATCTCCATGTGGTCACGATGCCCACGATCCTTTGTGCGTTGATCGGCGC
Organism: Chthoniobacterales bacterium; assembly: GCA_038198475.1. Classification (GTDB taxonomy): domain Bacteria; phylum Verrucomicrobiota; class Verrucomicrobiia; order Chthoniobacterales; family UBA10450; genus Palsa-1392. The sequence continues at coordinate 4,523 of JBBPZW010000144.1, forward strand.
CATCGTCTGGAATCTCATCACCTGGATGCTCGGCCTGCCCTCGAGTTCGAGTCACGCTCTCATTGGCGGGCTGAGCGGAGCGGCCATCGCCTCCGCCCGCGGCGATTGGTCGGTTTTGAAATGGCAATCCGGCCTCCTGCCAAAAGTAATTGTCCCGATGATCACCTCGCCCGTGATCGGATTCCTCCTCGGTGGCTTGCTCATGATCATCCTGTTTATTGTGCTGCGAAAATTTACACCGCACTTCGTTCACTCGATTTTTGGCAAGCTCCAACTCGGCAGTGCCGCGTGGATGGCGCACAGCCATGGCACAAACGACGCGCAAAAAACAATGGGCATCATCGCCCTTGCCCTTTACACCGGCACCACCAACGGCAAGTTCGCGCATCTCCCGCCGTTCCTGGATTTCCTGCACACACCGGAGTTCAAGGTCAACCTGTGGGTCGTGATTCTCTGCGCCACAACCATGGCCGCCGGCACGGCCGCCGGCGGCTGGCGCATCATCCGGACTCTCGGCCATAAGATGGTAAAACTGCAGCCAGTCCATGGCTTCGCCGCTGAAACGAGTGCCGCCGTCATCATCCAGGTTGCCAGCTCGTGGGGCATTCCGCTTTCCACCACTCACGTCATCTCGACTTCCATCATGGGCGTCGGCGCGGTGAAAAGATTCAGCGGGGTCAAATGGACCCTGGTGCAGCGCATCATCTGGGCCTGGGTCCTGACCCTTCCCGCAACCGGTCTCATCGGCTACTTCCTGGCCAGAGCCGCGCTCGCCTTTTAGGCGTAACGAGCCAACCTTGTCGGATGCGCCTTTATTTTCTACGACATGGGGAGGCCGACTGGCCCGACTGGGCGGGAAAAGACGATCATCGCCCCCTGACGATAACCGGACGGAAAGAGATGCGCCAGGTGGCAAAGTTCCTCGTTCGCTTGAACGCCAGCGTGGACCTCATGCTGACAGCCCGCTTCCGCGTGCCGCCCAGACTGCCGATATCGCCGCTGATTACCTAAAAGTCGGTGTGCGAAAGGAAAACCTGCTCGCGCCCGGTTTTGGAATCGGGGCGCTGGAACAAATTCTCGCGGGGAACCCTGGGCAGAACTTGCTTCTGGTCGGCCATGAACCGGATTTCTCGGAAGTCATCCGGGCGTTGACCGGTGGCTGGGCAAAAGTCTCGAAAGCCGGAGTCGCCCTCGTTGAAGTCTCGGGGCGGGAAGCGAGACTCCTTTGGCTCTTTCCCCCGAAAGTAGCTAAAGCATAATCGTTCTCGCGGGCCAGCTCCCCCGCACGTTACGATTGTGTAACAGGGAGGTTTTCGCGTGTTCGCTTCCGGCTTTTAGGAAAGACTCCGCCGCTGTCGCGGAGCTCGATTCCCTCGATCGACATCGCCTGCCTTTATTCAATGTCGCTCGCCATCGTCCTTCTCTGCCTCGCCGTCGTCGTCGGCATTTACTTTTACAATAACCCTCTCCAGCACGCCCCGTGGTTCCTGAGCCGGCGCTTTATCAACTGGTTCCCTCTCGGGATGACCTACTCCTTCCTCTACATGGGTCGCTACAACCTCACCGTGGCCAAGAACGCCCTCGGTACCCTCATGACGAAGGAAGAGTTTGGCCTCATCTTCGCCGCCCCGGCACGCTCACTTACGCGTTCTCGTTCCTCGTCAACGGCCCGCTGGTGGACAAGATCGGCGGCAAGCGCGGCATCCTTATCGCCGCGATCGGCGCCGCGCTCGCCAACGTCACCCTCGGAGTCATCACCTGGCTTGTCTTAACCAACCGGCTCCACATCCGGCTCCTCGGAATTTTCTGCGTCGTTTACGCGCTCAACATGTATTTCCAGAGCTACGGCGCCGTTTCCATCATCAAGGTAAAGGCGCACTGGTTCCACGTCCGCGAGCGCGGCGTCTTCGGCGCCATCTTCGGGACGCTCATTTCCCTTGGCGTTTATTTCGCCTTCGATTGGGGTCAGGGGATCATCGACGTCACAAAAGCCAAGGCGCCCGCCGTTACCAGTTCGCTCGGACTGCTCCTCCGGCGCATCTTTATGCTCCCCGGCCAGACAATCGACGCCACTTGGGCCGTCTTTTTCGTTCCAGCCGCCATCCTTGTCGGCTGGGCCGTGATCGACGTCTGGTTAATCAAGGACACTCCGGAAGACGCCGGCTTCCCCGAAGCTCGACACCCACGATGCCTCCTCCGGTTTCATGCACGAGAACTACTCGACCGGCGATCTGCTCAAGAAAGTCTTCCTCAATTCGCTCATGCTCATGTTCGCCTTTATCGAGCTCACCGCCGGAGTCCTGCGCAACGGCATCATGCGGTGGTACACGATTTTCGGGCAGGTTGTGAAACAGATCGGCGCCGAGGGAATCATCGGCAACTGGGGCCTGCTCCTTTGCGTCTTCGGCATTGTCGGCGGCTTCGCCGGCGGGTTGATCTCCGACAAGTTCTTCCAATCCCGCCGCGGGCCGCCGGCGGCGATCTTCTCCGCCTTCATGGTCATGATGGCCGCCGTCATGGCGATGAACCTTTTCGGACGGCCTTTCCTCGTCGGAATCTCCGCGCTCCTCATCGTCGCCGCCGTTACCGGCGTGCATTCCCTCATGTCAGGCACCGCGGCGGCCGATTTCGGTGGACGCAAAGCCACCGCCACCTGCTCCGGTATCGTCGACGGCTTCGTTTATGCGGATCCAGGACTTCGAAATCGCGATGCAGGATGTCTACGATCTCTTCTTCGATCTCAATTCCGGCCTCCTTGAGAAGGGACTGGAGCGTTTGGACGACTTTCTGAGGCCGGCGATCATGTCGGGCCTAATTTCCGATCTGTTAACCGCCAGCCTTGCGAAGCACGCCCGGGCATTGGCGGTTAATGCTTATTTCAACGGGCATCCCGACCTGGTGGTAAAGGGAGTTTACCCGAATGACTCCGTGAAAGCGGGAAGTGAGGGTGTTGAGATCAAGACCACCCGGAAGAGCGGCGGAGCTGTCGATACGCACGGCGCGCGAGACCAATGGATGGCAGTCTTCGTTTACGACGTAGATGTAGTCAGCGAGCCGGCTCGGGATCGGCGCGCCATGCTCTTCACGGAAGTCTATCTCGGAAAGGTTGAGATCGCCGACTTCCGGAAGAACGCCCGGGGCGAACTCGGCACCCGGACTGCCACTCTCCACAAAGAAGGGATCCTAAAATTGCGCACCAACTGGATCTACAAGGAGCGCCTAGCTAATCCGTAGAGCCCGCAGCTTCGCGATACCGCTGCGGGCCACATCGAAGTAACGGGCATCTCTTTCGATTCCAATACTGCGGTAACTGACCGCTTCCGCCGCTGCCAGGGTGGAGCCGGCGCCCGCGAACGGATCGAGCACGGTCCCTTCACCGAGGGGCAGGACCGCGCGGACAATCTTCCGCAGGAACGCCTGCGGTTTCAGGCTCGGATGCGGGGCGAGCGAGCGCTCTTCCTTCCTCGTCGGATTGGATTGGATTACATCACCGAACGGCTGATCCTTTGAAAGGCGGCGAAAGCCGCCAGTTTTCCAGCGTCGCAGATTGTCCTGCACGCGACCTTCGATTGGTTTACGAAAGAGAAGCCACGGCTCCCACATCGAGCGCGGCATGACGCTCACATCGGCGAATTCCTTGTGTGCCGCCTTCGGTCGATCACCGCCGCGCATCGTCATGGTGAGGCGGATGACTTCTCCACGACGTTCAAAGCCGGCTCTGGTGATGCCGCTCGCCACGACAAAAGAGAGCAACGGGTTTGACGCTACGACGACCTGCGCTCCCGGAACGACGACCGCAAAAAGCAGGCGAGCCCATGCGAAGAAGAATCTCTCCAACTCGGCGAGGTCATCGCGTGATAAGACAGTGAATCGTGGCAGCGGAGCCCGCTTATTTCCATCGAACGACGGTGGTATTCGCCACACTCCTCCGCGGCCGGCGCGCAGCTTTTCCTGCTCCTGGTCGCTGTACTCGATTAATCCGTAGGGCGGATCAGTCACGACCGCCTCGACGCTGTTGCTCGCAGCATTAGCCAACCACCGGAAGCAGTCCTCATGAATCAAAGTTGCATTGCCGAGACGGAAGGTCTCCCTCCCGGCCGGAGTCGCTGCCGAAGAAGAAGGCCCCTTTCGGGGGCCGCCCGTCATTCGCGCTCCGACGCCGTTGCCGAGCGGTAGGACGGCCTGCGCTTCCTCATGAACCCGATAATGCCCGCGATCGATTTTCGTGAACAACCCCGGCGTATTGAGTCGGAGATAGGAGCGGATCGAGGAAGCCGGGGTTTCGCCGATACGAGCACTAACGTCTTGGGTAATCTCAGCTACGCTGGCGCCGTTCAGTCGATACGCCAGAGCATCAACGATCGCGTCGCGAACCGCCCCGTGCTTTCGCTTGGGGCCCTTTTTCTCGTCCGAATACTTCACGCTCGTACCAATAGACGTCTTGACGTCTTTCACGCAAGTTGGAAAATCAAGGAAAAGCCAAGTCTGGCGGGCGAAGTTTTAGAAAAACTTCAAATTCTTCAAAAAAAAAGAGATTATGAAGAATGCCCCGATGTCGCCACCTATGCCTAACGACCATATCTTGATCGAAGAACTCGAGCTCACCGCCCGCCTCGGCGTGCCCGATACAGAACGCGCCCAGCCCCAGCGCCTGACCGTCTCACTCCTCCTGGAACCCAGGGGCGGTTTGCGCGACTTGGCCGATGATCTTGCGCGGACCGTCGATTACGCCGCGGTCTGCGCGGAATTACAGCGGTTTGTTTACAACCGGCAGGACAAATTGCTCGAGACCCTCGCCAACGACATGGCGGAACATCTGCTCGCCGGGTTCGCTCTCCGCCGGGTCGAGCTGGAGCTGCGCAAGTTCATCCTCCCCGAGACGCGCTACGTCGCGGTCCGGATCGC
>JBBPZW010000145.1:0-5583 GCA_038198475.1 Chthoniobacterales bacterium
GAAAAAAACTCCATAAAAAAAACATGCAACCGCACGCCTCCTGATTGCTGTTTGTACCCCCAGACCGCTGGACCGGGCCGCTACCCTATGACATTCGGTTACCCGATCTGGCTTTGGGGCCTGGCTCTCCTCCCGGTGCTGGCCTTTTTCTTTGCCCGCGCCGAGCAGCGGGGGGCGGAGAAGCTCCAGCTTTTCGTCGCCGCCCGTCTCCTCCCGCAACTGGCCGGGACGGTCAATCGCGCACGGCGCATCTTTCGCTTCATCCTTCTCCTTCTCGTCCTCGCGCTCGTCCTCGTTAGTCTGGCTCGGCCGCGCTGGGGTTACGCCTACGACGAGGTGAAACGCAAAGGGCTCGACCTGCTCTTCGCGGTTGACGTTTCGCGCAGCATGCTCTCCAACGACGTGCCGCCGAACCGCCTCGAGCGCGTCAAACTCGCGACCCAGGACTTGATCAACGAGTTGCAGGGCGACCGCGTCGGCCTGATCGCTTTCGCTGGGCGCGCTTTCCTGCAGGCGCCGCTCACGATTGACTACGACGCCGCGGTCGATTCCATCAACGACCTTGATACCAAGACCATTCCAGAAGGCGGGACGAACATCTCGGACGCGATCGCGCTCGCGATTCGCACCTTCGGGAAATCAGCGACGGGAAATCGCGCGCTCATTATTTTCACAGATGGCGAAGAGTTGAGCGGTGACGCGGTCAAGTCAGCCAAAGCCGCGGCCGAGGCCGGCGTGCGCATTTTCACGGTCGGGGTCGGGACCGCGGGCGGATCGCTCATTCCGATCCAGAGCGAGAACGGCGGAACGGCATTCGTCAAAGACGCCAAGGGTGAAGTCGTAAAATCGAAGCTCGACGAAACGCGGTTGCGCGAGATCGCGCAGGCGGCCGACGGATTTTATCTCCATCTCGAAAATGGCCCGCGAACGATGCAGCAGCTTTTCAACGACGGCCTCGGCAAGATGAAGGTGGCCGACATCAACGCGCGTCTTTCGCGGAAAGCGATCGAGCGGTACGAATGGCCGCTCGGCGCCGCCATCCTGCTGTTCGCGCTCGCGCTTTTGATTAACGATCGCCAGCGCGTCAAAGGCGGCGCGACCCGTTCGGCGGGACGGCAGACGGCCGCGGCCGCAGCGGCGTTAATTTTCATCTCGGCCAGTTGGGTCCGCGCTGCCGCGACTGGCCTCGATCTCTACGAACAGCAGAAATTCCCCGAGGCCTACGAACATTTCCAAAAAACGCTCCAGGAAAACCCCGGGACCCGGCAGAGCGACCGGATTGAATTCGACGCCGGGGCGGCAGCCTACAAGATGAAGGACTACAGCAAGGCGCTGCAATCGTTTAGCCAGGCCTTGCTCTCGAAGAATCCGCATCTGCAAAGCGAGAGCCATTACAATCTCGGCAACACCCTTTACGAGCGCGGCGAAGCGGAGAAGAGCGACGACAAAAAGCTGAACAACTGGGAAGGCGCGCTCCAACATTACCAAGAAACATTGAAAGCCGAGCCGCAGAACAAGAACGCAAAGGACAATTACGAGTTCGTCAAAAAGAAGATCGAGGAGTTGAAGAAAAAGCAGGAGCAGAAGCCGTCGCCCACGCCCTCGCCTTCACCTTCACCGCAAAAGGACCAGAAAAACGATCAGAAAAAGGACGACAAGAACCAGCAGCAACAACAAAAGAAGGATCAGCAGCAGAAGAACGACCAACAAAAGGATCAGCAACAGCAGTCGCAAAACGGACAAGGTTCAGGCAAAGGCGAGAAATCGGAAAACCAGCAACAATCGCCCACCCCAACTCCGACCCCGCCGCCCACGCCAACGCCCGGTGAAACCGCGAGCCCGAGTCCCAGTCCCGGCGAAAGCGCCAGCCCGAGCCCCAGTCCCGGCGAAAGCGCGAGCCCGAGTCCGACTCCAGGCGAAAACCAGTCCGCCGGAGAATCGCCGACTCCTACGCCCGGCGAACAGGAAGGCGCCTCGCCGACACCGAGCGAGGAAGGAACTCCTTCACCGACACCGGTTTCCGGCGATCAGAGCGGAGACAAAAATGGCGAACAGCCCAGCCCGACGCCGGCTGGCACGCCTAACAAACCCCTGACTGGCGACGTGAAAGGCGCGGGCGCAGAAAAGCCGAAGGACAACCAGCAGGCCCAGGCCGCCGAAGCGGAACCGGAAAAGGAAGGCGAGATGAGCCCGAAGCAGGCCGCGCTTCTCTTGCAGGCGATGAAGGACGAGGAAGAGAAAGTCCAGCTTGATGAACACAAGCCCGTGCGTCCTGTCTATAACGATTGGTAATTCCCGACCCGATGCCGTTGCAAAATTTTTCTCAATCCAGCCGCGCCTTCGCTCGCGTCCGAACACGCGCGGTCAGGCTCGGCATGCTGCTCTTGCTGACGGCGATTCTTTTCCCGGTCCTGCGACTGCGGGCCGATGAGCCAACCGTCACCGCCGTCCTGACCAGTTCGGAGACGGAGGTCGACCGGCCCGTCCAGTTACAGATTAAGATCGCGGGAGACGCAAACGCGATTCCGCCTAACGACATCACGGTCGACGGCCTCGACATCCGTTACACTGGCCAGTCGCAGATGGTCGAGGGGCACAACTTCCGTTTCACCTACAGCTTCGTTTACAACTACACCATCCTGCCCCTTAAAGCGGGGACCTACACCATCCCCGCCCAGGCCGTGAAAGCGAACAGCGGCACCCTCCGCACTCCCGCGCTGACCCTGAACGTCTCGCCTAACGACGACGGCACCACGACATCGCGCCGTAGTTCGACCAAGGGCACGCTGAAGGACATCGTTTTCGCGCAACTGGTCGTCCCCAAGAAAACGGCTTTCGTCGGCGAGGTCGTTCCGATCGTCATCCGCCTCGGATTCAACAGCCGGGTGCCTGCTCAGATGGGCGAGCCGCCGCGCGTGGAAGGACAGGGCTTCACCGTCGAACCGCTGGCGCAACCGGAGAAATCGATCGAGCAAGTTAACGGCCAGACCTTCCAGGTCCTCACCTATCGAACGGCCGTGACTGCCGTCCGCAGCGGTAAACTGGAGCTCGGCCCCGCCGAAGCGAAGGCAATTGTGCAGGTGCCGCGCCAAGCCACCCGGGGGCGCTCGCCCTTCGATCTCTTCGGGATGGATGACCCGTTCTCCGACCCTTTTTTTAACGATCCGTTCTCCGGCGGAGTGGAACAGCGGATCGTCAACCTGAAGAGCCAGCCTTCGACGATCGAAGTGAAGCCGCTCCCGCCCCATGCTCCGGCCAGCTTCGCCGGCGCGGTCGGAAATTTTTCCCTAACGACCGATGTGAAACCAAAGAACGCGCAGGTCGGCGATCCGCTCACCGTCACCGCGGCCATTTCCGGCCGCGGCAATTTCGATCGTGTGACCGCGCCGAACCTGCAGGACGATCGCGGCTGGCACACCTATCCGCCGGGCTCGAATTTCAAGCCGGATGACCAGATCGGGGTCAGCGGGACGAAAACTTTCGAGATGGTGCTCACGCCTAACGAACCGAAAAAGTCTGTGCCGCCGCTGGTCTTCACCTACTTCAATCCGCTCAAGGAACAGTATGTGACCCTGACCGGCGACCAACTTCCGGTCGTGGTCGAAGGTGGCACCGCGCCCAGCGCCACTCCGGCCATCGCGAAAGCTGGGAGAGCACAGCCGCAACCAAGCGCGCACCCGACCGCCGCGCCGCAGGGCACGGACATTCTTTATCAACTGACCGATCACGGAAGCTGGGGTCGAACGTTTGCGCCGGTCTTCCAAGAGCCGGTTTTCTGGGCGGCCCAGGCGGTGCCATTGCTCGGTTTGATTGGATTTTTTGGCTGGGAAATGCGCCGGCGGCGTCTCGAAAATCGCACCGGGCAACGGATCGCCGCGTGGGAAAACGAGAGCGCGGAGTTGGAGCGAAAATTGCGTCGCGCCGGCGATCCGCCGGACCAGTATTATGCGGAGGCGTTGCGCGTGGTACAGCTAAAGACTGCGCTCGCGCGAAGGATCGAGCCGAACACGGTCGATGCCGAGACGGCCGTCGCGGCTTTCGATTTGCCCGACGAACAGCGCGACCGGGTGCGCGAGCTTTTTCGGCGAAGCGACGAGGTGCGCTACAGCGGAAGCCCAAACGGAAACAGCACCGTCTCCGAAGAGACGCGGCGTGAAGTGCTGGAATTGATCAATCGCCTGAACTGAAATGCGCGCGTTTTTCCTCATCCTCGCCGCCTCGCTTGGCCTAACGATAAGTGCATTCGCCGCTCCAGGCCCGCCGGTTAACCCGGAGTCAGCCTTCGCGAAGGCGAACGCCGATTATGCTGCGGGTCATTTTCCAGAAGCGGTCGCTGGTTACGAATCGTTAGTCCAGAACCGGCAGTGGAACCCGACGCTCTTTTATGATCTTGGGAACGCGTATTTCCGAAAGGGCGATTCCGGCCGCGCCATTCTGAACTACGAGCGCGCGCTCGCGCTCGATCCGAACCACGCCGAGGCGCGGGCCAACCTGCAATTGGTGCGCGACCAGGCACGCGCGCTCGAGCTGGCTCCGGGCTGGATCGAATCGCATCTCGGTTTTCTGACCCGCGACCAATTTGCCTGGCTGGCGGCAGCGGCTTTCTGGGGTGCGGTGGCGATTTTCTGCGGGCTCTATTTTGCGCGCCGCCGGGCGGTCGTATGGATTTTCGCGCTGGTGTTGCTGGCGATGATCTCGGGCGCTGCGGCCTTCGCGGTTTACCAGCTCGAAACCGGCAGCGCGGGCGCCGACCTTGCGATCGTGACGAAGAAGAACATCCAGGCCCGGCTCGCGACCGCGGAAAGCGCCGGCACGGTGCTGCTCCTGCCGGCTGGGAGCGAAATCAAAATCCTGAGCACGCGCGGCGACTGGTCGTATGCGGCTTTGCCTAACGACCTGCGCGGCTGGATCCCGGCGCAAAGCGCGGAACGGGTGCGGCTTTAAATAAGGCCCCCTCGCTGGCGAAGCCGACACCTGCGTTGCCCAGAGGGCAAACGTCCCAATTGGCCGCGCACTGTGTAGACGCTTCGCTCTGCGAAGCGCGGCGCCCGGCTCCCGTGGCTGGGAAATCGACCGCGCGTCCAAACCCGCCGGGGACACGAATCGTCTGCCATGGGCAAGAAGCTGAATGTGGGCGACGAGGTGGAATGGCAAACCTCGCAGGGGAAGACTTCCGGGGTGGTGAAAAAGAAACTGACCTCGAAGCGCAAGATCAAATCGCATGTGGTCGCCGCTTCGAAAGAGAACCCGGAATATCTCGTGCAGAGCAAGAAGTCCGGTGCGCTCGCCGCCCACAAACCTGGCGCGCTCCGGAAAAAGTCCTGAGCTCGCTGTCATCAATGTGGGAGGGGCCTTTCTGCCCCGATTGGGTTGCGGTGCGCCAGCCCAATCGGGGCACAAAGGCCCCTCCCACGTTTGAGAACCTCCGGTTTGTCTTCATCTTGATCCGATGAATGCGGAAATGGATCTCGGAACCAACAAAAAGGCGTTCCAGATCAATCTCGACCGCAAACGCTACGGCACCTTCGCTGAGATCGGCGCAGGGCAGGAAGTGGCGCGGCGATTTTTCCAGGTCGGCGGCGC
>JBBPZW010000146.1:0-8513 GCA_038198475.1 Chthoniobacterales bacterium
GACACCCTGAGCAAGGTCGGGATATTCGGCCTCGACAACGCGATCATCCCTTTTATCGCGCGTGCGGAAGTGGCCGGCGAGCGGGCGCGGAGCCGGGCCCTGTTTCATCTCGCGGTTTTCCTCACACTGGTGCAGAGCGTACTCGTCGCAGGTATTGCCATTCTCATCGTTCAGTTCGCAGGGAAAAGATTCGGGCTCGATCCGCAAATGGCGGCGGTGCTGTCTGTTCTGCTTTGCGCGATGCCGGGAGTGAACCTCTATCGCACCTGCACTGCCGTCTCGCGGGCGATGAAGGTGATGAAACACGACATTTGGTCGCGCGGGATGACGGAACCGATCGTCACTACGGGGACCTTTCTCGTCGTCCTTACGCTCGGCTGGAAAACTTTCGGAGCCGCTGTTGCGGCCATCGTCGGCACTGGCGCGTCCGGAATCGTCGCGTTTGCCCTCGCCTCATCTCTTTTTCGATCGATGCATCCCCCTGTAGCCACGGCTCTGCGTAGCCGTGCTCCCGTTACGCCTCAACACAGTGAGGCGGCTACAGGCATCTCGTATCGCGGCGAAGCGAAACGACTGCTCGCCTATGCGGCCTCGATCAGCGGCTACGACCTGATCAATTCCCTCATCGTTAGGCTAGATGTCATCATGCTCGGCTGCTTCATCGGTCGCGCGCCCGGCGTGACCCTGGCCGCGGTCGGCATCTACGGCGCGGTCGTGGAAGTAGCGAGCGGGTTGCGCAAGGTCAACCAGGCATTCACTCCGATCTTCGCGCCTTTGATCGCCGGGATGACGACGCACGGCGAACAGGAGCACGCCGCCGCCGCCTTCGCGCGGGTCGCGCAATGGATGCTCTGGATTCTGCTCCCGCTCCTCACCGTCATCGCTCTGGCCAGCCCGGTCATTCTCAGCATTTACGGTCCGGCGTTTCGCGAAGGCGCGATGTGGCTCAACATCGTTGCGCTCGCCTGCGGCACGAACTGTTTCGTCGGCCTGGCGGAGACGGTGATCATGGTGCAGCGCCCGCATCTCAATCTCATCAACTCATCGGTCACGTGCGCGATTGCGCTGGCGGCAAATTTTTGGCTGATCAAAAACTATGGCGTGACCGGGGCGGCTTTCGGGATTCTTCTGCCGTACGTCGTGCTCGGAATTTTGCGGCATCGCACCCTCCGCCTCGTCTTCGGATGGCGCCGGCCGTGGCACAACGTCGCGCCGCCCATCGTCGCGACTCTCGCGGCGTTGGTTCCGGCGGCGGTTTGCCGAGTCCTCCTCGGCGGGCTTTTGGGAGAAACCATCGCAGCGGCTGTCTTTCTCGGAATTTTTGGCGCCGGGTGGTGGTATCGCTTTCGCTGGAGGCGCGGCTGAAGGATGAAACGAATTTTCGTGACCGGCGCGAGCTCCGGGATCGGTCGGACAATAGCCCAGGCGCTCATCGATCGCGGCGACGAGGTGTGGGGCACGGCGCGCCGGCCGGAGCGGATTCCCGCGCTCCTCGGCATGCACGCGGTCACGCTCGATCTGGCGGACCGAGAGTCGTTAGGCGAAATCTTTCGTGCGGCCTGGAGAGAGGCGGGAAGTTTCGACGTGGTGATCAACAACGCCGGAAGCGGCTATTTCGGCCGCGCGGAAGCGCTTTCTTCCGAAGAACTGGCGCGACATTTTCAGGTACTGGTTTTCGGACAAGTCGAACTGATGCATCTCGCGTTCGAGGCAATGAAACGAGAGAAGCGCGGGCTCGTGATCAACGTCAGCTCGCTCGCGTCGCGGCTGCCGGTGCCATTCATGGCGGCTTACAACGCGGCCAAGGCGGCGTTGGCCAGCTACACGATGTCGATGCAGCTCGAGTTGACGATTGCAAACGTTAGGCTGGTAGATCTGCAGCCGGCCGACATCAATACCGGCTTTAACGATGCGGTAACGAAGGCGAAGGAAACCGATGCGCGCGTCGAGCAGACATGGCAGGCGGTCGAGCGCAACATGAAAGGGGCGCCGGCGCCGGAACTGGTCGCCCGCGCCGTACTGAAGTTGATCGACCAGAATAATCCGCCGCCGCGCATCACCGTCGGCGACACTTTTCAATCGCGGGTCGCGCCGCTTATTTTTCGGTTCTTGCCCCAACCGGTGAAGATTTGGGGTTTGAAAAAATATTATGGGATCTGAGGCATGCGCGAAATAACTGACGCCGTCGTCCTGATGGCCGGAACGGGATCGCGGCTGCGCGCTTCCGGCGAGAGGTTGCCCAAGCCGCTAATCCCGATCTTCGGGCGCCCGCTCATTTCCTACATCATGGAGGCGCTGGGCAAAGTCGGCGTGGAAAATCTTCATGCCGTGGTCGGTGCGAATGCCGATCTCCTCGTCGCCAACCTGCGCCCTTTGCTGCCGGCGGGAATGCGTTTGAATCCGGTTTCAAATCCGGAATGGCAAAAGCAAAACGGAATCTCGCTGCTCTGTGCGGCGGGGGAGGTAAGCGCTCCTTTTCTGCTCACGATGGGCGATCATCTTTTTGATTCTTCGGTGCTCGAACGGATCGTCGAGCAGTCAGATGGAGCCGAACTGAACCTCGCGGTCGATCGTAAGATCGACGCCACCTTCGATCTGGATGACGCGATGAAAGTGCAGACGAAAGATGATCGCGTCACCGCCATCGGCAAGACGCTCGCGAGCTACGACGCGATCGATACCGGTGTTTTTCTTTGCCCGAACGAACTCTTCGATTACCTGCGGCGAGCGCGCCAGGACGGTGATTGCAGCCTGGCGGATGGAGTCCGGCTTATGGCCCGCGAGGGCAAGGTGCGCGCGATCGACATCGGCGACGCGTGGTGGCAGGACGTGGATACGCCGGAAATGTATGCGCATGCCGAAGCGCATTTCCGCGAGATCGTGCGACCGCTCGCCTAACGGATCATCGGGCAGTCAAACGCGCCTCGTAGACCGCCGCAACCTTTGCAAAGACCTGCTCAACGGTGATGGCCTGCATGCAGAGATTGTTCTGACAAACCGATTGGCGATTGTTGTAGGCATTCACGCAAGGGCTGCACGCGATCCCTGCCCAGAGCACACTCGCGTCGGCAGAGCGAGCGGCGAAGAGGGCGGGTGTTTCCGGCCCAAACAAGGTCACGACATGAATCGGTGTCATCGACGCGAAATGCGCGGGGCCGCTGTCGTTCGTTACCAGCACTTCGCTCCGCCCATAAAGGACGAGTAATTGCCGGAGCGTGGTCTTTCCGGCCAGGGCAAGGACGCGTTTGGAGCCGACGGCGTGCGCCAGCTCGTTGATGGCGACGGCTTCGGCAGGGGCACCGGTGAAGGCGACGAAGAGATCAGGGAAGCGTTGGAGTAAGCGCCGCGCGAGCTCGAGATAACGGAGCGCTGGCCAGCGGCGGAGCGGGAGCAAATCGCTGGCATTCGGATTCAGCAGGATGAGTGGGGCTGAGAGGAGTTCCGGATTTTCCCGCTGCAAAAGTTCGTCGACGTTTGCCAGCTCGTTAGGCCGGACTCGAAAGGTAGGATAATTCTGAACGGCCGAAGGCGTAAAGTCGGATGTCGGGAGCAGATTCGGATCGCGGGTCAGAGCTTCCACCATCGCCTCGAAAAGCTGACTGGTGTGGATGTGAGAATTATACAAAAGGCGATGCGTCATGAGATCGCCGCGATACGGCCCATCACCGAAGAAAGTGTGAAAGCCGACGCGTGATCGCGCTCCGGTCAGGAACGTGAGCATGGCTGAGAAGCGAGTGAAGAATTCCAAGTCTGCCGCGGAATCGATGCCGATTCGGCGCGCGCGCAGGATCGCCCGCAGCGCTCCACGGGCGAGCGCGAAAGGACTCTGCGTGGGGATCGTGATCACATTCTTCTCAGGAATGACTTCCATCGCATCGAGGATAAAGCGGTTGTCCTCGAAGACGATGAAGTAAACGTTCTCGCTGCCTACGAGGTTGATCGCGCGACGGATGGCGGGATAAGCCAGAACGGTCGAACCCTGTTCCGCGAATTTGACGAACAGAATTTTGCCGGGTTGACGTGTGATCGGCGGACGCGGTTCGACGATTTTTCTTACAAGCGTCAGAAAAAAGCAGAGCGGAACTCCGATCCATCGATCTGTGTGCTGCAAAGTGGCGATTCCGACCGGAAGATCCATTCCTAAAGAGATAGACTACTTGCTGGGATTGTTCTCCGCTCCCGCGCTTTTCCCCAAGACACTGTGGGCGCCATTCATTTCATAGATCAAGCCCCCGGCGGTCCGTGCGACCGGGTGATATCGCTCCGCCAGCAGGTGAGCAAGAATCGGAAAATCGCGCACTGGATAGTGCGCGTTCTTGGCCGGAACCTGGACATCGACGAAATAGGCCGGCGGATGTTTCGCAAAATCCTCTTCCAGGCTTTTCCAGGCACCGGGCACGATCCACTGCCGGGTATCGATGCTGGAGATGCTCTGCGCGCTCCAGCCGAAGACGTAGCCGGTGAGCGGAAAGGTCACGACAAAGCGACTGGCCGGGCGGCGCTGCGCCTCGAGATAGATTCTCGGCGCCTGTCCCCAAACGAAGATCCTGTCGTTAGGCGCCGAATGTTCCAGCAGATATCGTCCCGTCTCCGAGATGGCGCGTTGCGAGGCCAGCCCGACCCAATGCGAAATGGAAAACCCGACTACCGTGACCGCCAGCCAGACGTAGGTCACGGCCGGTCGCAACAGCCAGCGACTCGGCGTCGTCCGACCAGACCAAAGGCCGGCGTAAAAAGGCGCGGCGAGGAGCGCCAGTGAGGGGATCAACTGCACGTAGTAGTGAAAATAGAACCGCGCGCCTGCCGCCACGCCGATGACCGAAGCCGCGACCAGTCCAACCAGCGCCATCCGCTCGGCGAGCCTGCCACTCCAGAGAGAGTCGCCCGCCAGAGACGCCAGGACCGTTCCGATTAACAGAGGCAGGCAGAGAACAATAAACGCGAGGCTGTGCAGAACACCTTTGGTCCAGAAGATATGTGGGATCGCGTGGTCTGTGATCGTCCAGAAATATGCTTCGCGCAGGATGCCTTGTTCGCGGAGCACGAGCGCGACCAGACCGAGCGTGACGGCGAATCCGGCGGTGAGGAGCCCAGCCTGGATGAGGCTTTGCCAAGGGGTCAAAACCCGGCTGCGGCGATAAGCCGGGAGGAGCAAGTAAACTCCGAGCGGGACCGCGGCGATCGCTGCCGGCTGTTTGAGCAGAAATCCTGCGCCCAAAAGAAGGCCGGCGAGAAAGAGTTCGGGCCGGAGGCGCGAAGAGCTGCGGCGCAAGCCGATCGCCCACGCCCAAACCACCGGCAGATTCATCACCAACTCCCCGTTGAAGGCCAGATCCCGAAGCTCGCCCCAGGGTTGGAACACGCTATAGAGGAATGCCGCGATCAGCCCGGTAGTGCGATCGAACAACCCGCGGCCGATCACATACAGACCAGCCATCGTGGCCAGCGTCCACGCCAGGGCGATCGCGTGGAGGGCCACCCAATTATATTTCCCGGCCGCTTCGACCACTGCGGCGTAGGTCCAGAAGAGCAACGGCGGCTTGCGCTCGATCGCATCGACGTAGGGACGGCCTCCGTCGACGATAATGTTTGCGACCACGGAATAAGTCTCCTCATCGTCGATCGCCTGCGGATGCTGCAGCGCCGGCAGCCGGGTCGCTACCGTGAGGAGAACGACCCCGAGCACCGCCCACCAAAATTGTCGATCGCTAAGTGCCACTTCCGTTGGCTTGCGTCGCGTCTTTCCAGGAACGCCAGTTGTCGAGCTGGCTCGAGGAGCGCGCACAGCCCAAGGTGCAGGTTTCGTTGCAGGATTTGTAAGCGTAAAACTGCTCCCGTAAATCCGCCGCCGTGTAATCCATCAGCGGTTTTGACCAGACGGCGCGGGTTTGAGAACACCAATTCACGTTACCAAATTCGTCGATGTAAAGGTAGCGACTGCCGGCCCGGCATTTAAACGGCGCGATCCCGGTGCGCACCAACCGTTTTCGATAACTGGAGAAATCCATCCAGCTTTTTGGCAGCGTGTCGACGATGCGCTGGAAAGATTTGACCTCTTCGGGCTGGAGCTTGAGCCGGCCCTCCCCGTCATGCACCAGAAGCACACGCGGGGTGAATCCAAGTTCGCGCGCAAAGGCGACCACTTCCTCGGCCTCGTTAGGCGGGGCGGCGCCGATCACGCCGCTCACCGTGACCCGAAACCGCGCGTGATCGCGCAGAGCGAGGAGTCGCTTCTTGAGGTTATCGAGAACCTTCTCGGTCGTTTCGTTCCTTCGCACGCCGTCGATTGAAATTTGCATTTCCTGCAGGCCGGCTTGGTTCAGCTTCTCGATCAGTTCCGGCTTTAGGAAGAATCCATTCGAGATCATGCCGGTGCGGAGAAAGCGAAGCTCACGACATTTCCGAATCAGCCGCGGAAGATCGGGATGCAAAGTCGGCTCACCGCCGGTGAGGGAAATGCCGAAGGTGCCAAGCTCCTTCAGCTTTTCGAGCTGCTTTTCAAGTCTCTCGACTGGCACCGGCTCGCTCGTCTTGTCGAACTCCGAACAATAACCGCAGGAAAGATTGCAGCGTCGGATCACGACCATCTGTGCGAGAAACGGACTGTAGCGGAAACGAGAAAGGATGTTTAGTGCCATTGGCGAGCTTCCGCCCGAGAAGCACCGGTGTAACACGAACTTGCGGGCCGGACAAGAGAGCGAGGCTTGCCAAGGCGGCCTGGATTGTTCAGGAAACGACGGTGCGTCATCAGTGTATCATTCTCGCCGACCAACCGAGCGCTGAGTTATGCGGTATCACTCTGCTTGAACGTCTGCTGCGCCAGTTGCAGCGCCTTGGGCTCGCGAAAGCGATCGTCCTTTCATCTGCGCCGGAGGTTTTCGCACATGAGCTCGCCAACCCTTCACCGCATCGCATGCGGGTCGCAGTAGAGATTCGAGGCCGCGCGAGTGGTCCGGTGACCGCCAGGCAAATAGTCGAGGCTTGGCCTAACGATGCCAGATCTGTGATCGTTATTCGCGGTGAGGCCGTGTTTGATTCCCGGTTGCTCGAGCTCCTCGACGCGCAGGACTCGACCGCCGTCCTGGTTGACTCGGCGCCCCCGGCAAACTTGCGGTCACTGGTTGTTTCCGCTCCGACGACAAGCCGCGGCCGCCTCTGCGGTGCGGTCCTCTTGGCGAGGGACTGGACATCCAATCAGGTCGCTTCACTGGATGAAGCGCTTCGCCAGGATGTCGAGGCGGGCCGAATCGAGGCGCTCGATATCGCTTCGCGCGTCTGGTACTCGCGCGAGATGCGCCGGGATCTGCGACCCTACTGGTTAAGGTCGCCAGCGGCGGCGCAGGGCATTGCGGCGGAAAGCGTGCTGATAGCGGCCGCACAAAAGGGCTCGCAGGATTTTCCGGCGCTGGTTCACGCTCCGATCGAAAACTCCCTCGTCTCGCATCTCTGCAAGACGGCCATCACGCCCAATCAACTGACCGTTTTCTCCAACGTCGCTGCCTGGGGAGGGACCCTCCTCTTTGCCACAGGACATCTATCTGCGGGTACCGCTCTCGCCCTTGGGGTCGGCATCCTCGATGGGCTCGATGGCAAACTGGCCCGGATCAAAGTGGAGACTTCGAAGACGGGCAAATTGGAGCATTGGTTCGACGCGCTCTTCGAAATTTCCTGGTGGATTGCGCTGGCATATTTCTTCCAACGCTCCGGTCGGCTACCGGCTGCCTGGGGTTATCTCACGCTCTTGCTCGCCGCCGAGGCAGCCGCTGCATTGGCCAAATTAAGTGTGATTCGCCGTTGCGGTCGGTTGATTGACGAAATGGGAAGCTTTGATCGGATCGTCAGGCTATTTGCGGGGAGACGAAATATTTACGTCTGGTTGTTCGCGCTTGGGGTTTTATTTCAGGCTCCGGTGGTTGCCTTCAAGATCATAGCCTGGTGGGCGGCCGCGACGGCTGCGTTTCAGGTTCCGCGCGCCATCTTTTTAGTGCGCGTCTTCGGCAGAAAAAGGCTGCGCGAAACCTCGGTTGAGGCATGATTGCTTGACGTCGCGTCTATGACGGCGATAAGGGACCAATGATCGGTCTGCAACAGGTCCGGCGGGTTTTCGACAGCAAGCCCTGGGTCGCGCATCTTTACGTGACCGAGCAGTGCAATCTCGATTGCCATTACTGCAACGAGTACGACAATTCGATCCCGCATCCGGCGGTGGCCGACCTTCAGAAATGGATGGACCACATCCGTGCGCTCGGCGTTGCCCGGATCGGTTTTCAGGGAGGCGAACCGCTCAAGCATCCGGACATCGTTGAGCTGGTTCGTCATGCGAAGTCCCTCGGCTTCGACAAAGTCAGCATGTCCACGAATGGCTTTCTCCTCACCCAGGAGATGCTGGCGGAACTGGAAGGGGCGGGGCTCGACCAATTGCAAATCTCCGTCGACCGGATGACCCCGATCGCGAGCACGCGCAAGTCGATGAAATCGATCCTGCACAAGCTCGATTGGTTCCGGGGTTCCAA
>JBBPZW010000147.1:0-7187 GCA_038198475.1 Chthoniobacterales bacterium
CTCGCAAATGAGCACATCGTGCTCGCCCATATCTCGGGCAAGATGCGGAAGCGGTTCATCCGCCTGACGACCGGCGATAGGGTGCGGCTGCAAATGTCGCCTTACGATGTGGACAAGGCGCGCATCGTTTACCGCCTCGGATAGGCGCGCCTTGCGCGCGTCGGTTCTGGTTGTCGTTTATTTGTCATCTTGGCGGGCGGTCGCTCAGCCTGCCCCGCCTGCCTCCCCGCGAACCCCCGGCAGGAGGAGCGCCCGCCCTACAATTTCAGAGCCGATCGCGCCGTCTCCGACTGTCTGTTCGGCGAGTCGCCGAAAAGTGCGTGCGAGTCGCACGCGCTCCCCGGATTACTGTCTCCGTACGCTTCTGCGATCGGCGTGCGGGTAACACGCCCGCCGCGTTCCCAATTTGTTCGCTCGCCCCGCTCGCTCTCCCTGCGGGCTTGACTCTCTCGTCCCCACTCGTTCGGCCTCGCGGCTTGGAAAGCCCGGCCTCAGCTTGCCCTCGTTACGGCCCATCTATGTCGCGGCTACCTCGCTCGCTCCATTCGTCTATGTCGCTCGGTTCCCACGGGCTCCGTTCAGCTTTTGAAAGCCCGACCCTTGCTTCGCAGCAGTTACGGCGCGGATTTCGCAGATGGGGAGCGCGTGCGACTCGCACGCTGACGAAGGCGACCCGCCTTCGTGAACTTTTTCCCCTCTGGATAGAGGGCGTTTCTCTGCGCTCAGCGCCGATCGCCAGCTCCTTGCGCCATCTCCGACCGGCTATTCGGCGAGGCGCCGCAGAGTGCACGCGAGGCGCGTGCGTTCCCCGGACTTCCGGATTCCTCCTCATCCGCGCAATCCGAGGTCAAAAAATTTGCCGCTAAGAGGACCCTTCTTGCGGGCGACACGCCCGCCGCTACACTCTTCGCCATGCCTTACACAGACCTTACTCCGCCTCCCGGCGACAAAATTACCAGGACCGATAAGCTGAGCGTGCCGGATCATCCGGTCATTCCGTTCATCCGCGGCGACGGCACCGGACCCGACATCTGGGCGGCGAGCGAGCGCGTGATGGATGCGGCGGTCGAGAAAGCCTACGGCGGCAAGAAGAAAATTTCGTGGTTCGAGGTCTTCGCCGGCCAGTCGGCGAAGGACAAATTCGATAACTGGCTACCGGACGATACGGTGACGGCATTCCGCGAATATCTGGTCGGAATCAAGGGTCCCCTAACGACGCCGGTCGGCGGCGGGATCAGCTCGCTCAACGTCGCGCTTCGTCAGATGCTCGACCTGTATGTTTGCTTGCGCCCGGTGCAATGGTTTGAAGGCGTCCCCTCGCCCGTGAAACGGCCGGAAAAGGTGAACATGGTGATCTTCCGCGAGAACACGGAAGACATTTATGCGGGAATCGAGTGGGCCGGCGGCACGCCGGAAGCGAAAAAGATGCTCGATTTTCTCGAGAAGGAATTTCCGAAGCAATTCGCGAAAGTTCGGTTCGGCACGGAAAAGAAGGCGCAAGAATTCTGGGATGCGGTTGGCGCGGAGGATTTCCCGACGGACGTGCGCGTCGGTGTCGGAATCAAGCCAGTCAGTTACTCCGGCAGCGTGCGCCTGATCCACAGCGCGATCAGCTACGCGATCCAGAACAAGCGCAAGAGCGTGACGCTCGTGCACAAGGGGAACATCATGAAGTTCACCGAGGGCGCCTTTCGCGATTGGGGTTACGAGGTCGCGAAATCATTCTTCGGGGCGGAAGAACTCGACGGCGGACCATGGTGCAAAATTCCGGAAGGCAAACCGGGCGCCGGGATTGTGATCAAGGACGCGATCGCGGACATCACGCTCCAGCAGGTGCTGACGCGGCCGGAGGATTTCGACGTCATCGCGACGCTAAACCTGAACGGCGATTACCTGAGCGACGCGCTGGCCGCTCAGGTTGGCGGGATCGGGATCGCGCCGGGCGGGAATATCAATTACATCACCGGCCACGCGGTCTTCGAAGCGACCCACGGCACTGCGCCGAAGTATGCGAACCAGGACAAGGTGAATCCGGGCTCGGTGATTTTGTCGGGCGAGATGATGTTCCGCTACCTGGGCTGGACGGAAGCGGCCGACCTGATCGTGAAAGGGTTGAACGGCGCGATCGCGAGCAAGCGGGTGACCTACGATTTCGCGCGCCTGATGGATGGCGCGACGGAGATCAAGTGCTCCGCCTTTGGCGATAACGTGATCGAGCATATGTAAGGCGCGCGACGCTGCTTGCTCCGGGGAGCGCAGACCATAACCGATCGAAACCGTCCGGCCGCTTGCTACCAAGCTGCTTCGCGGCGAGGCGCCGCGAAGGGCGGGCGAGGGCGCCCGCGCTCCCCGGATTGGGATTCGAACTCCGAACGCTTTCGCGGGCGGGCTGCTTGCCGTGCCGACGGTCGCGGCTTAAATGTCCGCCCATGCATTGCTTCCGATCGCTCACCATCGCGCTCGCCCTAACGATCCTGCCATTGCCCCTGCTCGCGGCCCCTTCGCCTTCCCCAGCGGCGTCCGCTGCGGCCCCGACGAAGTCGGCTGTGCAGGACCAGGCCGACCGGTTTCTCGCACTCGTAAATTCGAGCTACCAGGCGCTCTACAAGATCAACAGTCTGGCGCAATGGGACGCTGTCCGGGACGTGACCCCGGCGCACGACGCCGCTTCGGAAGCGGCGAGCAAAGCCTATGCCGCGTTCAACGGCAACCCAGCCGTTATCAAGGAAGCGCAGGAGTTGCTCAAACATAGCGCCGACCTCACTCCGCTCAGCGTGCGCGAACTCAAGCAGGTGCTGCTCAACGCCGCGGAAGGCTCGATGACGAATCCGTTTCTGGTCGAACGCCGCATCCAGGCCGAAACGCGGCAGGCCTCCTTCCTCAACAGCTTCCAATTCAAACTCAAGGGAAAGCCGATCACTGCGAACGAGATTGATAATCTGCTCTCCTCCAGCACCGACCTCGCGGAACGCAAGGCCGTCTGGGAGGCCTCCAAGGAAATCGGACCGACCCTGAGCGTGAATCTGATGAACCTGCGCAACCTGCGCAACGGGGTCGCCGGCGAGATGAATTATCCCGATTACTTCACGCTCCAGGTCGCGCCCTACGGCATGACGGCTGACGAGATGGTGAAGATGAACGAGCAATTCATGAACGATCTCCGCCCGCTCTATCTGCAACTTCATACCTGGGCGAAATACAAACTGGCCGAAAAATTTCATCAGCCAGTCCCGAACAAGATCCCGGCACATTGGATAAACAATCGCTGGGCACAGAATTGGACCGGGCTGGTCGAAGCGGCGGACCTCGATGCTTACTTCAAGGGCAAGACCGCGGAGTGGGTCGCAAAGACCGCCGAGGATTTTTACCTCAGCCTCGGGATGCAGCCGCTCCCGGGAAGTTTTTGGGTAAAATCGGATCTTTATCCGGTGCCGAAAGGTGATCCGCGCAAGAAGAACACGCACGCCTGGGCCTATCACATCGATCTCGCCTACGACATCCGTTCGCTGCAAAGCATCGAGCCGAACGCCGATTGTTTCTTCACCGCGCATCACGAACTCGGACACGGGCATTACTTTCTCTCCTACACGCGGCCGGAAGTGCCGCCGCTTCTTCGCCTGGGGGCGAATCCTGGCTTCCACGAAGGTATCGGCGAACTGGCCGCGCTCGCTTCCAGCCAGGTGCCTTACTTGCAGGCGAAAGGAATT
The DNA here is from genome assembly GCA_038198475.1 of Chthoniobacterales bacterium. GTDB lineage: Bacteria > Verrucomicrobiota > Verrucomicrobiia > Chthoniobacterales > UBA10450 > Palsa-1392. The sequence goes on from JBBPZW010000147.1 coordinate 3,708, forward strand.
TTGCCTAACGACTTCAGGGCCGACAAGATGGCTTTCCTGCTCGACGACGCCCTTTCCCGCTCGATTCCGTTCATCTTTTTCGCTTCCGGCACGATGACGCATTGGGAAGCCGACATCTACGCGCACAAACTGGATCCGGACGAATGGAACGCCCGCTGGTGGAAATACGTGAGCGAGTTCCAGGGCGTCGCGCCGCCCAAAAAGCGCGACGAAAAATGGGCCGACTACGCGACCAAGACACACATCAACGACGCGCCCGCTTATTACTACAACTATGCCTTCGCGACCGTCCTGAAGTTCCAGCTGCACGACTACATCGCGCGCAAGATTCTGCATCAGCCGCCCCAGTCATGTAATTACGCCGGGAACAAGGAAGTCGGGAAATGGCTCTACGAAAATATCCTCAAGAAAGGCGGCACCGAAGACTGGCGCAAAGTGCTGAAGGACGCGACCGGCGAAGACATTTCGACCCGCGCGATGGTCGATTATTTCCAACCGCTGATGGCCTGGCTCGAAGAACAAAACAAGGGCCGCAAGATCGGCTGGGACTCCGACGAGCACGAAGAAAAAGAGGGCGAGGAACGCGAGAAGTCGCACAGCTAACCCGGACTACGGCTCGCCCCCCAAGGTGGGAGGGGCCTCTGCGCCCCGATGGGTGAACCTGTCGCTACCTCTCACCCTTCGGGGCACAAAGGCCCCTCCCACATTGGAAAAAATCGGACGACACGGATGTCGTCTCGACATTATTCTGCCCCATGGCCAACCAATCTCTTTGGCAGCGTTTCCAGCGTTATTATCTGCGCTACGACGACCTCGGATTCTCGCTCGATATCAGCCGGATGCGTTTCCCGGACGGCTTCCTCGAAAAAATGGATTTGCAGGTTGCGAAAGCCTTCGCCGCGATGCGCGATCTCGAGGCAGGTGGCATCGCCAACCCGGATGAGAACCGGATGGTCGGCCATTACTGGCTGCGCAATCCGCAACTCGCGCCTAACGACGAGCTGCGGGCCGACGTCGAGAAGACAAACGCAAGCATCCAGAAATTCGCCTCCGATGTGCACGTCGGCCGGATCGCCGCGCCGGATGGGAAACCGTTTGAGCGCGTCCTGTTGATCGGGATCGGCGGCTCAGCGCTCGGGCCGCAATTCATCGCCGACGCTCTCGGCTCGTCGCGCGACCAGATGGAGATCTACTTTTTCGACAACACCGATCCGGATGGTTTCGATCGCGTCTTTGCGAAGATCGGGGATGGGCTCGCGCACACGCTGGTGGTCGTGATTTCAAAATCCGGCGGAACCAAGGAAACGCGCAACGGGATGCTGGAAGCAAAAGCGCGTTTTGAAAAAGCCGGATTGGATTTCGGCAAACAGGCGGTTGCGGTCACGGGCGCAGGCAGCGAGCTGGATCGATATGCGGAGGAAAACGGCTGGCTGGCCCGCTTCCCGATGTTCGACTGGATCGGCGGCCGCACATCCGTCATGAGCGCGGTCGGTCTTCTGCCCGCGGCCCTACAAGGCCTCGACACCGAATCTCTCCTTGCGGGCGCGGCGGCGATGGACGCGCACACCCGCGCCCCGGAACGCGATCAGAACGCCGCCATGCTCCTGGCCCTGATGTGGTTCTACGCCGGCGATGGCCGTGGAAAAAAGGACATGGTCATCCTGCCCTACAAGGATCGGCTCGCGCTCTTCAGCAAATATCTGCAGCAGCTGGTCATGGAGTCGTTAGGCAAAGAGAAGGACCTCGACGGCAAAGTCGTCCATCAGGGAATCGCGGTTTATGGCAACAAGGGCTCGACCGATCAGCACGCCTACGTGCAGCAATTGCGCGACGGAGTGCCGAACTTTTTCGCGACCTTCATCGAGGTGCGGAAAGACCGCGCGACGGAACGGCTTGAAGTCGAGGAAGGTGTAACAAGTGGCGATTATTTGCAGGGCTTTCTCCGCGGGACGCGCGCCGCGCTTTACGAAGGCGAGCGCGACTCGATCACGCTCAGCATTCCGGAAGTGGACGCGTTTCACGTCGGCGCGCTGATCGCGCTCTACGAGCGCGCGGTCGGGTTTTACGGTTCGCTCGTGAACGTCAACGCGTATCACCAACCGGGCGTGGAAGCGGGGAAGAAGGCGGCCACGCGCATCCTGCAATTGCAACCCAGGGTCCTCGGGCAGCTTTCCAATGAGGGCAAAACGGCCGAGGCGATCGCGCACGCGATCGATGCCGGCCCGGAGGATGTCTACCACGTGCTGCGACACCTGGCGGCGAATGACCCGGGGCTCCAAGACAGCGGCGACGAACCCGGGAACGAAAAATTTTGGCGGATCAGGTAGCGCGCGTCGCCTCATCGCCTAGATTCGCTCCGCCCGCGCGCGGGGGGACGACGAGCGCGGCTCTCCCAAAAGTGCAAACTGAGCCGAATATTGGATGGACCGAGCTGACGAAATTCGTCGGCCAATTGAATCACGATCTGCGCAATCATCTCAATGCGGTCGAGCTGCAGGCCGCCTTCTTGAGTGAGATCGCCAGCGATAAGGAAGCAAAAAACGAGATTGGGCGGCTCCGCGAAATGACCGGCGAAATGTCCGCCCATCTGCAGCGACTCTCCGCGTCGCTGGCGCGTATTCAACCAACCACAATGCGCTACCTGGCGGCAGAATTTGTCGAGGATCTGCGAGCGAAAATGGACCGCGAGCAGCCGGAGCTTGCCGCCCAGGTCGACTGGAAGATTTCGTTAGGCGAGGAGGCCCTGGAAATGGATCCACACCTCCTGCAAGAGGCGTTTTTCGAGCTGTTCACCAATGCTTCCACCCATGGCCGCGCGGAGGGTTCGCTCGTTTTCGAGGCCCATCATGAAGGCGAAACGATCGAATTTATCCTGCGCGAGCCCAAGGCGAAATTTGACGGCACGACGGAAAACTGGGGCGGCCACCCTCTCGCGCGCACCCGAAGCGGGCATTATGGTCTTGGCCTATTCCGGGCACGCGGTATTTTCAAAGTGCACCATGGCACGCTCCGCGCACAATTCGATCCAACCACCTCGACCCTGGTTACAACCGTCTCTCTTCCCATCCTCGTCTCCTGAGTCGGCTTCTCTCCGCTGCCGCAGCCGGAACTTTTCATGACCTCGGAAAATCGACGCATCCTTATCATCGACGACGAGCGCCCGATCCTGATGACGCTCGAGGCATTGTTAGGCCGGCACGGTTATCAGGCCGACGTGGCGGCCAATGCCGCGACCGGCATGCGACTGCTGCGGAGCAAATCACCCGCCCTCGTTCTGCTGGATCTGCAACTGCCCGATGCCGACGGATTGCAGATGCTCGAACAAATCAAAACCGATCACCCCGACACGCAGGTCGTCATCCTGACCGCGCACGATTCGTTGAACAACGCGATCGAGTCGATCAAGCGCGGCGCCTACCATTTTATCAGCAAACCGTATGCGCCGGAGGAGCTGCTCAGCCTGGTCGAGAAAGCGCTCGA
>JBBPZW010000148.1:0-10003 GCA_038198475.1 Chthoniobacterales bacterium
GTCTAAAACCTCGCCGAAAACGTCGAGTTGGAATTGGTTGGCAGCCCCGTTTCCCACTCGCACCGGCTTCGATTTCTCGTAACCGCTCAACCAGGGCAGCTCGTATTCATCAAGCCGGCGCTCACCGCGCACGCCGTACATGATCTGCAGTTGGGAGGGACTGCCGGCGATCGCGCGCAGCAGCCATTCGCGCCATGCCTTGGCCTCCTCTTCGAAGCCCGCACCGAGCAGAGCGGTGAGGGTAAAGGTCGCGTCGCGCAGCCAGCAGAAGCGATAATCCCAGTTGCGCGGCCCGCCGAGTTGCTCGGGCAGGGAAGTGGTGAGCGCGGCGACAATTCCCCCGGTCGGAGCGTAAGTCAGCCCCTTGAGGGTGAGGAGCGAACGCATGACCGCGTCCCGCCAGGGGCCGCCGCGTTCGTGCCGTCGTGCCCATTGCTCCCAGAAAATTTCCGTCTCCTGCAGCGCATGCTCCGCGTTTACTTCCTTCGGCGGCAACTCATGCGAAGCATACCAGGTAAGGACGAAAGGCACCCGCTCGCCCTTGCTGACGGTAAATTTCGCGACCGTCTTCAGGTCTTCGCCGTGGGTCTGGACCGGCGTGTGCAAAATCAGAGCGTCGGGGCCGGCCACCGCTTCCAGGCCGCCATGACGCTGGCGCACCCAAGGCACGACTGAGCCATAATCGAAACGGATGATCAGCTCCATCTGGATCGATACCTTTCCGCTCAGCCCCTCGACGATGCGGACGATGTCGGGATTCGTGCCGCGCGGCGGCATGAAATCGATCAAACGGATTTTCCCCTGGGCCGTCTGGATCTCGGTTTCCAGGATCATTGCGTCGCCCCGGTAACGCCGAGCGCATTTTTTGATTTTCCCCTTAGGCCGAAAATGCCAGGAGCCGTTCTTCTCCTCGCCTAACAATGCCGCGAAACAAGCCCCGGAGTCGAAGCGCGGCAGACAGAGCCAGTCAACACAGCCGTGGCGGCTGATGAGCGCGCCGCTCTGGGTGTCACTGATAAAGGCATAATCCTCGATCCGCGGACGCGCGGTTTGGGAACGACTTTTCTTCATTGAGTCAATGGCAACCTGGCCTCCTTCAGCGACACTCCGCGAGACGCCCGATCCCTTCGCGGGTCAGGCGGTAGATGGTCCACTCTTCGTTAGGCCGGGCGCCCAGTTTGAGATAAAATTGAATGGCCGGCTTATTCCAGTCGAGCACCGCCCACTCCATACGTCCACAGTTTCGTTCCCGCGCCAGCTCCGCCAGCCTGACGAGAAGCGCGCGGCCGTAACCCCTGCCCCGTACCGCCGGGCGCACAAAAAGGTCTTCCAGGTAAAGTCCACGCCGTCCCATCCAGGTCGAAAAATTGTGAAAGAAGAGCGCAAAACCGACCGGCTCGCCGGCCTCCTCTCCGATCAGCACCTCCGCCGCCGGGTGCGCTCCGAAAAGGTTTTCCCTCAATTGATCCTCGGTCGCGATCACTTCGTTAGGCGCGCGTTCATACTCCGCCAGCTCGCGAATCAGAGTCAAAATGGTGGGGATGTCCTCGCGTTCGGCGAGTCGAATCCGAAAATCAGTTGCCGCTTCCATGTAGAGATTGAGCCGCCGACGCCGGGCCAAGTCAACCCGGGGCCGTGGGAGGCCGCCTAATTTTTTGCCAATCGTTCCTGCAGGAAGGCGAGCACAGCCGCCTCTTCGGAGCGCAAATCACCTAACGACTCCGCGAGCGTCTTCTCGGTTTGCTTCTTCAGGCCTTCAATCAGGTTTCCGTCCAGGTAAGTCTCAAGCACGGCGGGATGGACATAACATTTCCGGCAGACAGCCGGCGTGTTGCCGAGCATCTTGGCGACCGCGCTGATGGCCGCTTTCAGATTCTGTTTGGCTTGCGACTTATTCTCAAATGCGAGCTGCGCCTTGAGCGCCATCGCCGTCATGACCGTCCCGGCCCAGGTCCGAAAATCCTTCGCGGTAAATTCTTCGCTCGTGATTTCGCGCAGGTAATCATTCACGTCGTCTGAGGTGACTTGGTGTCGCTCGCCTTCTTCGTCGAGATATTGGAAAACTTCCTGCCCGGGCAGCTCCTGCAATTTTCGGATGATCTTCGCCACCCGCCGATCTTCGGTGTCGATATCGTGTTCCTTCCCACTCTTGCCGCGGAAGCGAAAGCGCACGGTCGCGCCTTTGACGTCGACATGCCGGTTTCGCATCGTCGTTAGGCCAAAGGATTTGTTCTCCTTCGCGTATTCTTCATTTCCGATGCGGATAAAGGTGCGTTCAAGCAATTGGACAACCGTCGCGAGGACCTTTTCCCGCGGGAGCCCGCGAGGCTGGAGGTCCTTGTTGATCCGGCGGCGAATCTTCGGAAGCGCCTGGGCGAAGATGACCATCTTCTCGTATTTGTTTTCGTCGCGTTCCTCGCGCCAGCGCTCGTGGTAGCGATACTGTTTGCGTCCGCGATCGTCGCGCCCGGTCGCCTGCAAATGGCCGTTAGGCGAGGGGCAGATCCAGACGTCGGTGTAGGCTGGCGGAATAGCGAGCCGGTTGATGCGCAGGATGCGCGGCTCGTCGCGGATCTCTTTCCCCTCAGTGTCGAAGTAGATGAATTTTTTGCCGCGCTTCTTCCTGGTATAGCCCGGCTTGTCGTCGCTGACGTAGCGGAGACCGGCCTCCTCGGCGGCTTCCTCCGGATCGGTCACGATCTCGAGGTCGGCGATCTTTTTCTTTTCCTGGCTGAGCTTGCGAGCGGTGCCCACGCTAGCAATACGCACGCTGGATGCGCGGAGGTCGTCTCCGAAAAAGAAGAAGCGCGACTGCGGCTGCTTTACGCGGGAGCGCCGCTCAGGCCACCGCCGAGCGGCGGAGCCACGTCGGGCGCGATCACCACTTGTTTGGGCGGTTTTTCAGGAGCGAGCTTACTGCCGGAAGCCGGCGGCGGGCCGGGAGGCGGATTGATCAGACGACCGTGCTCAATCACTTCCCGAATCTGCGCACCATCAAGGGTTTCGAATTCAAGGAGCGCCTTGGCGATGACTTCGAGCTTGCCGCGGTGCTCGGTCAAAATGCCCTTTGCGCGCGCATAAGCGTCGTCCACCAGCTTGCGCACTTCGGTGTCGATCTGTTCGGCGGTCGCTTCGCTGTAGTCGCGGGCCCGCGAAATGTCGCGGCCGAGGAAAACGTAATCCTCATGCTCGCCGTATTCGACCATGCCCATCTTATCGCTCATGCCCCATTCGCAAACCATCTTGCGGGCGAGGCGCGTCGCCATCTGGATGTCGCCGCGCGCACCGCTGGTGACGTCGCCGAAAACGATTTCCTCCGCGACCCGGCCGCCCATGCTGACGACGAGATCGTCGAGCAGCTCTTTGCGGCGCTGGGTGTATTTGTCCTCGAGCGGCAGCCACATGGTGCTGCCTAACGACGGACCGCGCGGGATGATCGTGACCTTGTGCAGCGGTTCGGTGAATTCCAGCATCTCGAGCAGGAGCGCGTGGCCGGCTTCGTGGTAGGCGGTGTTGGTCTTTTCCTTTTCGCTCAGCGCGAGGCTGCGGCGTTCCTTACCCCAGCGCACCTTGTCGCGCGCTTCTTCGAGCTCAGAAAGTGTAATGCCCTTTAGCCCGCGACGCGCCGCCAGGAGCGCGGCTTCATTGATCACGTTGGCCAATTCCGCCCCAGAATAACCGGGCGTGCCGCGGGCGACGACTCCCATCTCGACGCCTTCGGCGAGTTTCACTTTCTTGGAATGGACACGCAGGATTTCTTCGCGGCCTTTCACATCGGGCAGGTTGACCGTGATCTGGCGATCGAAACGGCCGGGGCGAAGCAGAGCGGGGTCGAGCACATCGGGACGATTCGTCGCCGCGATGATAATGACGCCTTCCTGGGTATCGAAACCATCCATCTCGACGAGGAGCGCATTGAGCGTCTGCTCGCGTTCGTCGTGGCCGCCGCCGACACCGTGTCCGCGATGGCGGCCGACCGCGTCAATTTCGTCGATGAAAATAATGCAGGGAGCGGATTTCTTGCCCTGTTCAAACATGTCGCGCACCCGGCTCGCGCCGACGCCGACAAACATTTCCACGAAATCGGAGCCACTGATGGAGAAAAACGGCACATCCGCTTCGCCCGCAATGGCCCGTGCCAGCAGCGTTTTTCCGGTTCCAGGAGGACCGACGAGGAGCACCCCTTTCGGAATGCGGCCGCCGAGTTTTTGAAATTTCTTCGGGTCGCGGAGAAACTCAACCAGTTCCTGGACTTCGTCCTTCGCTTCCTCGACACCGGCGACGTCTTTGAAGGTGATCTTGTTCTTGTCCCGCGCCAGCATGCGCGCTTTCGATTTGCCGAAATTGAGCGCGCCTTTACCCGCCATTCGGATCTGTTGCCGGAAGAGGAAGTAAAGAATGAGCAGGAAAAGCGCGATCGGCACGAAGCCGATGACAGCCTGGGCGAGGACGTTGGATTCGGTCCGGATGGCGATCGGCATCCCGGCCTTATCCAGCTTCTCCTGCAGATCGGTCGTGAAATTCAGGTAGATCGTGGTTCGAAACGGGACCTGCTGGGCGGGCGCATTGCCGACGCCGGGACGGGAAAAGACGCCGCGGATAGTCTGAGTCGGGCGGCCTTCCTCAACCACGAGGCGGAGCGGAGATTTCGGATCGTTAACGATCTGCTTATGCTCGAGCAGCTCGAGGAAGCGATTGTAAGGGACATCTTCCTCGGTCCCGTAGCCGGTTCCTCCCCGGAACAAAACGGCCAACCCAATGAGGGCGAAGGCGATCGCAAAGAGGATGACGCCGCGCCAGTTAAAGTTCGGGTCACCACCGCGTTTGCTGTCTTTATGGGAATTGGGATCGGGCTGAGCCATAGAAAATGCTACGCTAGGAGAGGCGTGAGCGCGAAAATTACCATGAAGCCTCTGGCATTGCAAAAGCAGGACCCGCGCCTCATTGCACCATTCGTGGCTCAGACTTACCTTGGCCGCTAATCAGCATGTCGGAACCGGTGCCTAGTTTTGCGGATAAAATCGATCGCGCGGTTCAGCTCGTCACTCCCCTCGCCTACCGATGGCGGCGCCGAGGACGCCGCTGGATGCGGCGCGCGATGCGCAAACCGCGCAGTGTCGCGGAGGGGCCGAACCTGCTTCCCCTCCTTATCCAGGTGCTGGCCAGTTTCTCAAAGGCGGACGGCGTTTTGCTCGAGGAAGAGATCGACTCCAGCCTCGGCTTCCTGCGTTACGACTACCCGGAAGCGGTTTATTCAGAGCTGCGGATGCTTTTCCGGCAAGCGCTCTACGAGCAGCAGGATCTTTCCGCAATGGCGCAAAAACTCGCCGCTTCCCTCAGCGCCGACCGCAAGATCATGCTTGGGGTCCAACTCTATGATCTGATTTCTCAGGCCGGCCTGAAGCAAGACCAGGTCGTCGCTTTTTACTCGTTCATGTCCCAGCTCGGGATGGCGGCCCAGGCGATCGACATCGTTTATCAACTGAACGCCTCGGAAGATTCCGACCAACAGGTCTACCAGCGCGGTGCCTCGCCGCTCGAGGCGATTTCGTTCGGGGCAAACGGCGCGGCCGACATCACGATCAAGAGTCTGAACGGCACTGATCGGCTGCTTGCCTTTCGTTATCACGACCTCATTCTGCTCAAGAACTACAGCTCGCAGGCCGTATCCGTCCGCGGCCGGCCGCTGGCGCGCGGGGGATTTTGCCGGATCTATCCCGGCCAGCGCATTCTGATCGGCGATTACGTTCTCTCATTCCAGGACCTCGCGACCTATTTTAACGCGAAGAAAAACGTCTCGCTCCCGCAGATTTTCGTGCGGGTGAACAAGGACTCGGACGAGGTCGAACTGGAGCGCTCGCGGACGCGCGAAAGTTCCCTCGAGGTGACCTTCGGTCTCAAGGTGCAGGTGAAAGCGCTGCGCGATGTACGCGCAAAACTCAACGGCGTGCGGCTCAAAGCCAACACGCAAGTCGAGGCGTCGCTCGATGACCGGATCATTTTTTATAACGACACCGAGATGGACCTGTTCGACCTGCGGCGCCGGGCGCGCGCGCTCGGCGGACGTTTCCAGCTCAAGGCCTCGAAATCGGAATACCTCGTGTCGAACAACCCGAGCCTGCTCGAGGAAGACGACATCCTTCTTTCGCCCGGCACAGCGGGCGATGTGCTCCTCAAAATCTCCTGCGACTACGATAAACGCGTCGGCGTTCTCGAGGTGCTGGAAGCCGATCGCCCGATCATGGTCGGCGATGTCCCGGTCCGAACGACAGCACCATTAATCGATGGCGACACCATTCGGATCGACGTGGGACAATTCCTGCGCTGCGATTTCTCCGAGCGGATCATTGAGGAAGAACGCAACATCATCCGCAGTCTCGAGGTGGTCGACGTCAACCACCGCTTCAGCAACAGTGATGTCGCACTCGAGGGCATCAGCTTCGCCCTGAATCGAGGTGAACTGGTGTGCGTGATGGGCGCGAGCGGTTGCGGCAAGAGCACACTCATGCGGGTTCTCGGCGGCCAATTGCAACCAAGCCGCGGCGAGATCCTGCTTAATGGCCAGCCGCTCTACGACAACCTCGACGCGCTCAAACGCTATGTCAGCTACATCCCGCAGGACGACGCTTTCGATGAGCACCTGACGATTGGCGAGAACCTCCAGTTCGCCGCCGCCATCCGCTCGCCGCACCTTTCCCGGCGCGATCGCACGCGGCGGCTCGAGGGAAAGCTGATCGAACTCGGCTTGAGCGAGCGACGCGACAGCATCGTCGGCAGCCCGGTCAAAAAGACGCTCAGTGGCGGCGAGCGGAAACGTCTCAACATCGGCCTCGACATGATCGGCTCGGCCGACGTTTACCTCTTCGATGAGCCGACCTCGGGTTTGTCCTCCAAGGATTCCGAACACGTCATCGAGATCATCCGCGGGATGGCGCACAACAAGATCATCGTGGTTACCATTCACCAGCCGAGTTCGAAAATTTTCCAGATGTTTCACAAGGCGATCCTGCTCGACAAGGGCGGACGCCTCGTCTTTTTCGGCACGCCGACCGACATGCTGCGCTATTTCGCGGAGGCGGAACATCAGCATCAATTCGGCGCCGACCTCGGCGCCTGCGCGGCCTGCGGCACGACCCGGCCGGAATTCATTTTCGATGTGCTGGAGACACCGCTGCGCGACCTGAGCGGTGACATCATTTACGAGGAAAACAATCGCGGCCAGCTCATGCCGGCGCGGCGTTACTCGCCGGAATTCTGGCGTGATAAATACGAGGCTTTCCGTCTCATCCAGGACGTCAAACAGATCCCGCTCCGGCGCGACCCGGTCCTGCCACTCCCGCCCGCCCCGCCGCAAAGAGTGCGCGAGCCGATCCGCTGGCACGACGAGTGGACGCAGCTGCGCACCCTGTTGCGACGCGCGTTCACGAGCAAGTTGCGCAACCGGGCCAACCTCGTGATCACGATCGGCGTGGCGCCCTTTCTTGCGCTTCTCATCGCCACCATCCTCCGCTATTCCGACAGCGGAAAATACGATTTCGCCTCGGCTTATCACATCCCGACCTTCCTCTTCCTCACCCTGATCGTAGCCATGTTTCTCGGCCTCACGAACAGCGCGGACGACATCATCCGGGACCGGGCCGTTCTCCAACGGGAACGCAACCTCAATGTCCGCCTGACCTATTACGTTTTTGCCAAGACGATCTCGTTAGGCGTGTTCGCGCTCGTGCAGTGCATCCTTTTTGTCCTGATCGGCAATTACCTGCTCGAGATCCGCGGCATGTTCTGGGCCGATCTCGCGATCGTCTTCATGACCGCGATGAGCGGAGTGTCGTTAGGCCTGGTTATTTCCGCCCTCGTGGCCGACCCGAAAACGGCCGCTAACATTGTTCCGCTCGTCCTCATTCCGCAGATCATCATGGGCGGCGCGATGATCAAATACGAGGACATGAACCGGAACCTCGGTCTGGTTTACACCTTCTCGCGCTGGTTCCACGAGCACCCGAACAGCGACGAAACCACCAAGATGGACAGCCGCCTCCAGGTTCCATTTATCTGTGAGTTCGTCGCCATGCGCTGGTCCTACGAGGAGCTCGTCGTGGCGCAGGCGAAATTAAATCCCCTCACGAAACGGCAGGACGAAGCGCAAAAACAGATCGATACGATCGTGGCCCGCCACGAATCAACTCCCGGCGATCCGCAGCGACTCGACGACCTGAAAGAAACGCTCGCCGTTCTCTCCGGCCTGGAGGCGCAAAACGTGCGCGACCTGAAGCGGTACCTGGACATCATCAATCGCGTCCTGAGCGACAAAATGTCTTTCCATCGGGCGGCCTTCAAGAACGCGAACGGCCCGATCACCGCCGAGCAGCTTTTCGTGAACCAGAAAATTTCCGACCTGATCGCGAACGCCGAGATGGAACAAAACGATTATCGGCGCGGCGGAAAACCGAACGTCTTTTTTGGCGTGCACAAACGTTACTTCGGCGCCGCCAAGCCTGGGGCTCCGTCGGGCACCTTTCTCACCGTCAGCGTCTTCGCTTTTAACACCGCGATCCTGGTCGGCTCGAGCCTGCTGCTTCTCTGGCTTCTGCACTGGATCTTACGCCGGCAGTTGGTCGTGCGAAGAAGTTAAGGTAGCGCAAGCTTCCAGCTTGCAGTCTTGAACCGCGCAAGCTGGAAGCTCACGCTACCTTGGCGTGGATCATCCCGGTCAACGACCGTCGAATGATCCGCGCCTATCTATCAAAATGCGAGCAATGAAAAAACAAAACAATAAAACCCGCCTCATCGTGGCCGCGAGCGAGACCAATGCGGACATGCTGTACGCGACCCGCTTCTTCGCCCCTGATCCCTTCATTTTCCTCGAGCAAAACGGAAAGCGGACCCTGGTCCTGAGCGATCTCGAGATCGATCGCGGCCGCAAGCAGGCGGAGGCGGACGAGTTCGTGCCTTACAGCGCTTTCGAAAAAGAAGTGCAGGGCAACAGCAGCAAGGCGCCCGCTTACGAGAAAGTGCTGGCCCATTTCCTGGCGAAAAGAAAAGTCCGCTCGGCGGTCGTGCCGCCGAATTTTCCACTCGGTTACGCTCGTGAACTGGAGTCGAAAAACATCCGACTGCAACCGACCAACGACCTCTTCTGGCCGGCGCGCGAAGCGAAGAGCGAACCGGAGTTGCGTCTCATGCGCAAGGCGCTCGAAATCACCGAAGCCGGGATGGCGCGGGGCATCGAAGTGCTCAAGCGCTCAAAGCCCGGAAAGGGGCAAAAGCTGGAATGGTCGGGCAAAGTCCTGACCTCCGAATTGCTCCGCGCCGAGATCGACACTGCCGTTTTACGAGCGGGCGGTTTGCCGGCAAACACCATCGTGGCTGGCGGCGACCAGGCCTGCGATCCGCACGAGCGCGGACATGGGCGGTTGAAAGCCAATAGCCTCATCATCATGGATATTTTTCCGCGCGCGGCAGCGAGCGGCTACTACGGCGACCTAACGAGAACGGTCGTGCGCGGCCGGGCGAGTGACGAGCAGCGCCGCCTTTGGGAAACGGTCAACGCGGGTCAGGCGTTGGCGTTGAAGAAAATGAAACCGGGCGTGGACGGCCTCAAATTGCACAAGGCAGTAAAGCAATTCTTCGCCGACCAGGGTTACCCGACCGAGCTGCGCGATGGACGGCAGACCGGCTTTTTCCACGGCACCGGTCACGGACTCGGATTGGAAATTCACGAACACCCGCGTTTTCAGAAAACCGTTTTCAAAGTCGGCCAGGTGCTGACGGTTGAACCGGGACTTTACTATCCCGGGCTCGGTGGAGTGCGCACCGAAGACGTAGTCGCGATTACAAAGAGCGGCATTCGTATGCTCTCGCGCTTCGAACACCGCCTCGAGATTTAGTTCGACAGGATCGTTGGAATAGCGGCCTCCGAACGCAAGTGGAGCGGCGATTTGCCTCGTGGGGGTGTGCGGAAATGAACATCGCGCGCCTTCAGGCGTCTAAAACGGGGACTCAC
>JBBPZW010000149.1:0-16410 GCA_038198475.1 Chthoniobacterales bacterium
CGATGAAACGAATCTCTCGATCAGTTTCAACGATATCGATTTTTGCCTGCGTTTGCGGGCCGCCGGTTACTGCAATGTCTGGACGCCGTTCGCCAATTTGATCCACGCCGAGTCTGCCTCTCGCGGACATCAGCCGACGAAAAAAGAACAGGCGCATTTCGTGCAGGAAGCCACCTTCATGCAGCAGAAATGGGGTTTCGAGCTGCTGCACGATCCCTTCTACAATCCGAACCTGTCGCTCAACCTTCCCGGTTTTGAACTAGCGGTGCCGCCTCGGTAGACGCTTCGCTCTCTCCGAGCCGTAAGCTCATCCGAGCCGGAGGCTGCGAAGCGCGGGCCGGCGCGCTGCTTGCCAGGAAGCGTATTCGACCGCGAGGCTCATGCCCGCGCTTCGCAGAGCGAAGCGTCTACAAAAAAAGCGCGCGGACGTTTCCATCCGCGCGCCGGTAATTTCTAATCTCGGAAAGCTTAAGCTTCCGCCGTCAGTTCGATGTCGACCGGGCGCTCTTTCTTGCTCAGCGCACGGCGCAACTTCGAGAGGGCAATGTTCTGCAATTGACGAATCCGTTCGCGCGTCACGCCGAATTTCTTGCCGACTTCCTCGAGCGTCTTCGGCTTGCCGCCGTCGAGTCCGAAGCGCGAGAAGATGATCTTGCGTTCCCGATCGTCGAGGACGTCGAGCAATCCGCCGACTTCGTTGCGCAGGTTTTTGTCCCGCAGCAATTCAAACGGCGTCTGCGCTTCTTCGTCGCCCACGATCTCGCCGAATTCCGTCGAGTCATCGTCGCTGATCGGCGCGTCGAGCGACGCCGGGCGAATCGAAACGGTTTTTAGCTGCGAGACTTTGCCCGCGGCGATGCCGATTTCTTCGCCGAGCTCGTCGTCGGTCGGTTCGCGGCCGAGTTCCTCGCTCATCTGGAGCGAGACTCGGCGCATTTTGGAAATTTTGTCGACGAGATGCACCGGCAACCGGATCGTTTTGCTCTGGTTGGCCAGGGCGCGCTTGATCGACTGCTTGATCCACCAGGCCGCGTAGGTGCTGAGCTTTCCGCCCTTGGCCGGGTCGAAACGCTCGACGGCTTTCATCAAGCCGATGTTGCCTTCGGAAACGAGGTCGAGCAGAGGCAGCCCGAGGTTGGCGTAATCGTGCGCGATTTTCACGACGAGACGCAAATTGGAGCGGATCATCAGGGCGCGAGCTTCCTTGTCGCCTTTTTTGATTTTGGCGGCGAGCTCGATCTCTTGTTGCGGTGTAAGGAGGGGGATTTGTCCGATCTCGCGCAGGTAAATCTTTATCCCCGTGTCGCTATCTTCAGCGGCCATATAAGTTCTCATGGATTAGGTCGAAAGGTGGGTGAGGGCACAAAAAACCGGCTATTTCGAACCCCCGGATTTTGTGGAATGCGTGTTGTAGCATCAGAGCAACTACTTAACAAGGTTAAATATCGGAATAGAGACAGCGTCTGGATGCTTGTCGTTCATTTCTATTCTTCTTGTCGAGCATCATTTTTTGGCTGACCGGAAATTGTCATCTTCAGCTACTAAGGTGTTTGACAGAGGGGTTTTATTCCCTCCCCGCCGCCAGCGTTGCCTCTCTACGTTAACCCATTCGTTTGCGCAGACTTTCAGGACGCCTTTTTCGTAAAACCGACAGGATTTCGGCCAGCACGCTGACCGCAATCTCGGCCGGCGAATCCGCCCCAATATCGAGCCCGATTGGGGCGTGGACCGAAGCCAGGGCTTCCTCCGTTGGCCCTTGAGCGCAGTTGTGCGAAGACATGGCGCACCTTGCGGGTGCTCCCGATCATGCCGACATACCCCGCGCCCGGGGTTCGGAGCGCGCTGGCGAGGGCGTCCCGGTCCAATTCGTGGTTCCGGCTCACAATCACAATCGCTTCATCCGATTGCCACAGGCGGCTGGCGATGAATTCCGCCGCGCTCGTCGCTGAACTTCTCGCCGCCTCCGCCGGGAGGGCGTCGAAGAGCTCCGCTCGGTCCTCGATCACCTGCACGAACAGCCCGCACTCGACCGCCAGGCGCACGATCGCCTGCGCGCAGTGACCGGCGCCGACGACAAAAAGCGCTTCCCGCATCAACTGCGGTTCAATCAGGATGGTGGCCTCGCCACCGCAGATCGCGCCAAAGGAGTCGGGCTCGTTTTCGCGCAGGGGGAAGGTTTTGAGCAAAGGCTGTTTTTCGCGCAGACAGCTCAGCGCGTCCGCGATCGCGAGCGCTTCAAATTTCCCGCCGCCGATCGTGCCACTCGTGAGGCCATCGCGATAGACGAGCATCTTCGCGCCCGGCTCGCGCGGGACGGAGCCCTTGGTCGCGGCGACGGTCACGAGCGCGCACGGTCTGCGCGCCCGCCGGGCGGCGATCAGCTCGTCGAGAAGCGCGTCCGTCATTACTCCTCACGCGCCATGCTCACCTCGATCAAACCAAAAGGTTCTTCCGTCGGGACGAAAACTTCGTTCTCATTTTTCAGGCCAAACGGGGTGAGGTTCAGCAACAGGCAATGTTTGTTCGGCATGGCGAGATCGATCCGGGAAATTTCCGCGCAGGCGCCGAAGGCTGCTTCGCCCATTTCAAACAAGGTCGTCTGCGCGGAGGGGCTGAAGTTTTCCGCAAAAACCTTCAGCATCGCGGCCAGAATGGCGTCGTCCGCCGCGCGATAACCGGCCGGCACGCCGGCAAAATGCCAGGTCGCGCGAAAGGAAGTCGCGAGAATCCGATCCGCCGTCTCCGGCAAAGTCGTGTATTCGCATTTCGGATAGCCTTCGAAACCGGGGCCGGTCGATTTCAAGATGACCAGGTCGCGCACGCCGGCGCTCAACTCGCTCGCATCCGCCGTGCAAAGCGCCCGGGCGAAACGCCGCGCCTCACTCCCCGCCGCGAAGGTATGCGGATGCGGTTTGCCGCCCACTTCGAGCCGGTTCCAGGCCCGTTCCCCGTTCCGTGATCTCGATCGTAGCCTGCCTCACCGGCTCATAGCGCCGGACGAAATGTTCGCCCACGAGGGCCGAGAACCGCTCGAGGTCGTCCGCCAGGTGCTGTTTGGCGAGCACGTTGATCGTGTTCTTGATCGTGTCGGTCGGGACGCCCGCCAGGAGAGCCGAGACCTCTATCTCCCGAATGGTGTGGACCGGCCCTTCGCGGAGGATTTTCAGCACCCGCACCTGCGCTTTTCCATATCGTTGTTTGATCAGTTTCGCCATTGCGCCACAGGACTAAATCACTTAGTCCGAAAGCGCGATGCTAAAGCTGGCCGAGCTAAACGCCCTCGATTTGGAGCAATTCACCCTTCGCTTGCGCCCCGTTTTCGAGCACTCGCCCTGGGTCGCCGCCCGCACCGCCAAGGACCGCCCCTTCGCCGACCTGGCCGAACTCCACAGCGCGCTCTGCCACACCGTCCACGCCGCGAGCGAAGATGAGAAGCTCGCACTGATCCGGGCGCATCCAGACCTGGTCGGCAACGCCACCTTGACTAACGAATCGCGGGCCGAACAAAAAAGCGCCGGCCTGAACGATCTTTCCGCCGAAGAAAGCGCCCGCTTCCGGGAATACAACGAGCGTTACCGGGCGAAATTTGGTTTTCCCTTCGTCATCTGCGCGCGCTTGAACAAAAAAGAAGCGATCCTGAAAGCGTTTCCCATCCGCCTGGAAAATTCCCGGGAACAGGAAATCGAAACCGCCCTGGGCGAGATCTGCAAAATCGCGGAGCTGCGCCTGCGCGACCTGTTGGCATGAGCCTGACCACCCACGTCCTCGACACCCGCAACGGTCGACCGGCGGCGGGGATGAAAATCGAACTGTGGTCGCTCGAGCCGCGCCAGCTCGTGCAAAGTGTCACGACCAACTCCGATGGTCGAACGGATCAGCTTCTCCTCTCGCCTAACGAGAGCAAGACAGGCGAATACGAACTCCTTTTCTACGTCGGCGATTACTTCGGGGAACGCTCCTTCCTCGACCAGATTCCAGTCCGCTTCACCATTTCCGATGCCTCCGGCAAATATCACGTCCCGCTCCTCGTCAGCCCATGGGCCTACAGCACATACCGCGGGAGTTAGCGAACCGAAGTCCGGGATCGTGTCATGCATTTCCAGCCAGAGATTGAAACAGTGGAACTGGTCTTCACCGCCCGCCGTGTCTCGGCAAATCCAGCCATGACCCCGAAAACGACGAGTCCTGTCATGACCAAAACACGACAAGTCCCGTCAGGCCATGTCACGACCCCGAAGGGGTCAAAGAACTTAGCCGGTGGTGAAGGTTGCCGCGGCGACCGAAACCACCGGATCCCATGTTTCGCAGAGACCAGCACCCCGGCAGGGGCGCAAGAAGAACGGCACACCCGCGCCGCTCACCAAAGGTATCGCTCCTCGTATTTCATCAAGCCGAGTTGCAACATCGCGACATACTCCTCCTGGAAAGTGGCGCCACGATGATATTCCTCCTGTCCCAGCACATCTGCGCGCACCCGCTCCAAACGCGAAGCGCTCACCGTGAATCCCCCGAAACCCTCCTGCCAGGCAAAACCGCGCAGTCCAAGCTCCTGACGAATTCAGCGCGAAGACTCGCTCTTGAGTTCACGCATCACATCGGCCAGGCAATGAGTCGCGCGCAAACCAGCCAGGACATGAACATGATTTCCCGTTCCGCCGACCGCGTGCGGCGCGCCGTTCATGCCTCGAATGACACCGCCGAGGTACTCGTGAACACGGACGCGCGGCGTCGGCGAAAGCCATGGTTCGCGATCTTTCGTGCTAATGACGAGGTGATAATGCAGGGAGAGATGCGTCGAAGGCATGAGGGAATTTCTCGCGCTCCTGCCGGAGCGCAATTCGCGCGGCTGATCGCGACCGGTGGTTACGGTCGCCGGGGCGACCTGCACCACCGGCTACTATCTCTCGTCCCTCTGGGACGGAACCGCAGCCAACCGGGCCGCTACGTACGCGCCACGCTCCAATAAAAGCCACGCTCTCATGAATGCGAGCGACTCATCCACTCCCGCTGGTCTGGTCTCTTCACGACAGCCAAATCCGCCGTGTTTCACCGTCCCGATAGCGACCGCGCCGAGGGCCGCGCAGAGCGCAATTGTCGCGTCCAACGCCAGCCGGCGCGACATGCTCCAAGGCGAGTCTTCCTGCGGGAGGGGCAAGATGTTGGTCTGCGGGGCCGGATGTGACTCGCGCTCGGCGTCGTATTCGGCGCGCAGGTTGCCGGACAACAAACGAAGTTCCCTAACGAACTCCTGCGCCGCCGGCGAACCGGCGATCGCCCGTTCGATTTCCGTTTTCTCCGCGCCGGAAAGTTCGTCGAGCGCGTAGGCGGTCAGTTTTGGATCATCGAGATTGATATTCATGAGGCAAGGCGTGGGTTAAAGGGAAGGAAATCGCGCGCCGCCTCCGTACGGCGGGCGCGCAGCGTTTTCAGCGCGGTGTGATGAGCACACCGACGTGACTGACCGACAGTTTGGTGATCTCGGCGATCTCCCGGTAGCTGAGGTCGTTTTGAAATTTCAGCTGCAGCACTTCCTGCTGCCGCGGGGGGAGAGTGGCGACGATCCGGAGGAGAAATCCTTTTGCCTCCTCCCGCTCGATTCTTCGTTAGGCGCAGGATCGTGGCCTTCCTCCTTTTCAAGAATCTGATCGTCGAGATAAGTCATGCGCTGCAATTCCACGAACGTTTCCTGCACCACGTCACGAGCCCGGTCACGATCGCCGAGGATGCGGGTGGCATAGTGCAGGAGGGGCAGCTCGAATCGGCGCAGAAGAGCGGTCAGGTCATCATCGGCTGGATCTGGTTCGGCTATGCGCATAAACACTTCACTGGTTCTAACGTGCGAGCGTCTGATTTATGAGGAGAATTTGCGCGCCTGCGGACAGCGGACGTTGTAGCCGGGGACGCTGTCCCCGGTCGAGCGATCATGGACGTTGAGGCAAAAAGGTTGGATCGGAGGTAAGCGCTTGGGTAAGCTTCCAGCCCTCCGACCGGGGACAGCGTCCCCGGCTACAACTGCCTCCAACCGGGACAGCCTCCCCGGCTAAACTGCGCTCCAAAGGGTAGCGGCTACGAGGTTCGCATGGCCCGGGGCAAGACGAATGTCTGACGTGCCGTCGCCGATTGCAGCCGCGCCGGCTCGTAGAAATTGTCCAGCAATTCCTTGCGCATTAAATCCGGGTTCTGCGCCGCGAAATCTTCCCAGTCCGTGTAGCTCCCGTTCAAGCGCCGTTCGGCGATCAGAGCCAGAAAAGCGGCCGTGATCGTCTCGTGGTAAACCTTCGGTTGGCCAGCTTTCGCCGCCAGCCGGCGCAAACGGCGCGCGAGATGCAACAATGCCTCGGGAAAGGGATGCCGCTCGAGCAATTCGTAACTCACGCGTAGGTGCTCGCGATGTGGGAACTGTGCCGGATCGACCCGCCCGGCTTCGAAATCGGCCAACAGCTCGCTCGGTTCACTCGTCTTCATGATCCTCCTCCACCAGCCGGTGGCTGTCGTGCGCGGTCAGGTCGAGGCCGTAAATCGTTCGCAGTTTCTTGATGTGGCCGAGCGTTTTCGGGCTGAAGGCGGATTTGCCTTCCAGCGCGTGAAGGGTAATGCCCTCGAGCAAATCGCCTAACGAGAGGTCGAGATACTCGGCCAGCGCCTTGAGCGTCTTGACCAGCCGCTTCTCCATCCGCGCCCCGATCTGGACGCGTTCGATCTTTTTCGGAGCAGACTCCTGTTTCATTGGGACATTGTTACCAATGTCCCAATCTAACGCAAGCGAATTTAGGACCGCTTGGCCATTTTTGCCCAGAGGAGCAAGATGACCCCAAACCCGGCCAGGATGGCGGTCGCGACCAGCCAGCTGCCGGTCTCGGGAATATGGAGATACGTCCGGTCGTGGCGCACGCCGTCGGCCCAGCCGAGGAGGAAGCAGAGCAGCGCCAGGGCAAACAAGATAACGCTGAAGGCAAGCGCGGACTCGCGACGTGACTGGCGCAGTGTGGGATCGGAAGGAGTCATGGTGGCGATGGAGATTGGTAAGCGCCGCCAGCCGCCTCGGTCAAATGATTTCCATTTCCAAGAATGTCCAGGTCGGCGGCGATTGGGCACGACGGTTAACCATTAACCCGGAAATGAAGTGACTCCATTGCGCCCAAGCCTCAGATACCGTCCCCAACCGCGCTCTCCCGAGCCGGGAACGTCCGATCAATAGATCAACTCCAGTTCTCTCATGACCGCTCGGTCCTCGCCTCGCCCGCGATTCAAAACAATCCGGCGCTCGTCGTTCCATGCAGATCGAGCACGGCCGGCCGATGCCGATCGTGCCGCAAATGCGCCAGATTTGGGAAGGGATGCGCGGTCCGTACCAGCTCGTGATGAGCGGGGCGATCACGGCGAAAGAGGCGGCCCAGCCGCATGCAGCGCGAAGCGGAGAAACATCGCGGACGGTAACCTCTGGTTCCCCCTCGTTAGGCTGAGCGATTCGTCGGGGCGTAATGGCGATACCAGGCCATGAAACAAAGCAGCGGATAAATCTGTTTCCGATGATCACAGCGGCCGGCAAAGTGTTCATCGAGGATCTGACGGACGAAGACCGGGTCGAAAAGACCGGTCTCGGCCACGGCCGGCCGGAGCATAACTCTTCGATCGTGGGCCGCATGCTTTTCTGGAGCCAAAGAGCGAGAAGTAGGTCGGAATCATCGAGGCGTCCGCCAGCGGCTCGTCGAGCCTTTGCATGATCTCGGGGAAGAGATTGGTTGCGTGCTGAAGAGTCAGAATTTTTTCGTGGTGCTCCGTGCCGCAGAGGCCGCGACCCGGCTTTGATCGCGCAAAAACACCGCTCGTTGGCTGGGCCTCGGCGGCGACCTTCCTCGTCGCCAGATCGTGGAACGTCGCCTGGCGCCTTCCTGGTTTTCTCGCGGCCGTCGCGATGGCGATCATCCTATTCCGCTCGGCCTGCAACGCCTATGGAGCGGCGCCCGCCCTCATTGCTCTCGGCGCGTTTTGCCTGAACCCTCAGCGTGCGCCTCGCGACCTTGGTGCGGACGGATATGCCGCTCGGGCTTTTCCTTTTTTTGCCGGGGCTTTTAATCTGGGAAAAGATCCGCCAACGGGAAGCCTGGGAGCGGCGCGATCGTTGGGATGTTCGCGTTCTTCGCCGCCTCCATGCTGATCAAGGGGCTGAGGAATTTCGCCTTCATCCTGCCCGGGATCGTGCTCTTCCAATTGCTCGTCGCGAAAAGAAGCGGGACGACCGCCTGGTGCGGCTGGTGGCCATGGGCTGGCTTCGATCGGAGTCATCCTGGCGTGGACGATTTGCGGGATAAAATTCGTGCCGGCGTTTTATCAGCTCGTCTTTGAAAAGGAATTTCTTGGGCGATTTGGGAGCACGATCCAATCGCGCACGCCGCTCCTCTTTTATCTGCCGCATCTCCTGCGAAAGTTCGCGCCCTGGTCGCTCCTCATTATCCTCTTCGCGTTCTTCGCGGATCGAAGGCTCGCGCGCGCCATTTTCTGCGGAACACCGCGCCTGAAACCCTTTGGCTGGTTTTTTGGAGCGTGGGCGGCATTATCCTCATGTCGCTCGTCCCGTCGAAACGAGTCGACCGGATTTATCCCGTCATCCCACCGCTTTGCCTGCTGCTCGCGGCCCAGGTGGCGCGACTTTTGAAGGACGACGCGACACGCTCCCGGGTCTTGAAATGGAGCGCGGCGGGATTGGTTTTCTCGATCGTTTTCAGCGGCGGGTATGCGGCGGGAAAGATCGTTTCGAATTACCGCGATCACGCCGACAACCTGGAAAATTTCAGCAACCAGGTAAACGCCGAGGTCGCGGCGCATCACTGGCGTTTCGAAGTGATCGAAGGAAAAGGCGACGGGAGCCAGGGAATGCTCCTCTATCTGCAAAAGCTCCACTTCACTTCTCCCGATGAGGCGGTCGCGCAATGGAACGCTGGCGCGCTCGACGCCTGGTGGTGCCGAAGAACCAGATCGACCAGCTGCTCCCGCAATTGCACGGCGCGACCGTCGCTCCCTTCCGCACGGTGAAGCGCAAATCGATTCCGCACGTCGGCTTCCTGCTCGTGACGCGCCCGGCTCGAATCGCTTGCGCCGATGCGATCTTGATTGAGATGTCTTCTGGCTAAATGGGCAAAGCGAACTTCCGGACTCGGCTCTTCATCACTCTTCTTCTGGCACCGGCGTTGTTCGTCGTGCTCGCGGTCGTTCTTTTCCCGTTCGTTTTTAACGTCATCCTCTCGTTCTCAAACGCGAACCTCTCTCACATCCGCGATTGGCGGCTGATCGGCTTCGCCCAGTACGTTTCGCTTTTTCAGCAGCAACTCTTCTGGTCGATCCTGCTCAAAACGGTCATCTGGACGGTGGTCAATATCGTCTTCCATGTCGCGATCGGTGTTTTTCTCGCGGTCGTGTTGCACCAGAAATTTATTCGCGGGAAATCGATCTGGCGCGTGGCGCTCATCCTGCCCTGGGCGTTGCCGCAATATATCAGCGCACTCACCTGGCGCGGAATGTTCAATTACGAATACGGCTCGGTGAATCTGCTCATCACCAAATATCTGCACCTCACACCGGTGCAGTGGCTCACTTCGCCCTTCGAAGCCTTTCTGGCCGTCATCATCACCAATATCTGGCTCGGTTTCCCCTTCATGATGGTGATTGCGCTCGGCGGTCTGCAATCGATCCCGGAAGAGCTTTACGAGGCGGCCGATGTCGATGGCGCTTCGAAGGGGTTCCAGTTCTGGCACATCACGGCGCCGCTCCTGCGCCCGGTCATGATTCCGGCGATCACGTTAGGCACGATCTGGACCTTTAATAACATCAACGTCGTCTGGCTCGTCTCGAACATGGGCGAACCGGCGGATTCGACGCACATTCTCGTTTCTTATGTCTATAAGGCGGCCTTCAATATGTATCGTTTCGGCTGGGCGGCGGCCTTGTCCGTCGTTATCTTCGCGATCCTCTTCATTTTCTGAAAAACACCCACGCCACCAAGCCGTTTTATTAAACGTCGAGGAGCGATTGAGGAGTTTCGGCGTGCGGGTTGGCTTCGTCGTTCTCACCGGTAGTGCTCGTCTCCCTCGGGGCCAATATCTCCTCTTGGAATTGGTATGGCTTCTCGGCCGTTTACACGGCTTCCTGCATGTGGATCCAGGTCGTCGGCTTCCTCTGTGTCGGCGTCGTCGCCGGGCTCGTGTTCAAGAAATAAACGCCGGGCGGGTTTTGCCCGGGTAGCGCACACGTCTCGTGTGCTGGTCGCGGCATCTTGCCGCGACGGACTTCCCTGCGGTTTCGATTTCAGGTGAAGGCCCGGCCTAACGAAAGTTCGTCGCGGTGGAACACCGCGACCAGCACACGAGACGTGTGCGCTGCCCGGGCGTTTAGAGCGAGTTCACTAAAGGTGTAGCCGCATGAGGCGCCGGTAGGCGCAAAGAAGGTAGCCCCGGGCGTGAGCCCGGGGTTTTCGATATTTAATCGGACCCAGCCCCAGAGGGGCAGAAGAAGGCTACAGTTTTTTTAAACCGCTCTAGAGCAACCGCCAGAAATCATTTCCGGCTGTGCCAGCAGGTTGTAGCCGTGGACGCTGTCCCCGGTTGGAGCAACCGTGACCACGCGCCAGACCAGCCGGGTCAGCGACCCCGGCTACAACTTCGCCAACCGGAAGCTTCTTTTGGCAATTGCTCTAGTCGCGCTGCGCCGCTTCATATTCCTTTGTCCGTAGCGCGTAGACGATGAAACAGATACCGCCCACGATGAGCATCCCCGAAAGCGTCTGCCCGCGCGTGAACGGTCCGGTTAAGGGCGCGTCCGGCTCACGGAAGAATTCCACGATGATCCTAACGAACGCATAGAGGAGCAGGAAAAGTCCGGCCAGCATTCCGCGCGGCTGCTTCGTGCGAACGCGCACCAACCAAAGGCAGCCAAAGAGAAACGCACCCTCCAAAAGCGCCTCGTAAATCTGCGATGGATGCCGCGGAGTCAGCGTTTGATGGAAGGCGCCCTGCAGAGCTGGATCTGTCCGCGCTTGTTCGATGATTTCGTTAAGGCCGCCGACCTCGGGCCGCACGGCATGGGCCGCGGCAAGAGTGCGCGCCCCGATCTCCGGCAGGTCGAGCGCTTCCTTCGGGTATTGCATCGCCCACGCCACCTGCGCGGCGCGGCCGTAGAGCTCGCCGTTGATAAAATTCGCGCACCGCCCGAGGAATAATCCGACCGGCGCGACCACCGCGATGTTGTCCGCCAGGCTCAGCCAGGAGAGACGTTGCGAGCGGGCGTAGAAAAATGTCGCCAATGTTAGTCCGATCATTCCGCCATGACTCGACATTCCGCCATCCCAGACCCGAAAGACGAAGAGCGGATCAGTCAGGATCTGGCCGGGCCGGTAAAAAATGACGAAACCCAGCCGGCCGCCGACGACCACGCCTAACGACGCCAGCAAAATGAAGTCGCCCACCTTGGCGGGCGCGAGCGCGCAATAGCGCCGTTGCGAGAGCCGGCGCAGGAGGAGAAAACCGCAGAAAAAGGCGAGGAGGTAGGAAAAGCCGTACCAGCGAATGCCAAAGCTCGGCCCGAACCTGACCATGAACGGGCTAAAATTATCGAGGTAGTACGCGATCAAGCCGGCAAGGTAGTTCAGGGAGAGTCGCCGCGGAGAAGAAAAATTTTGCCGCGCGCCCTGCGCTCGGGGCAATGTACCGGTCTCACGTGAGATCGCTTCTTTGCTTCCTCGTCTTCGTCGCCGTCGCAGCGAATCTCCGCGCCGGCGATCTCGACCCGGCCGCGGTCCGAAAAGCGGCTGAGTACTCGACCAAGCATCGCGGCACTTCCTTTCTCGTTATTCAAAACGGCAAAACGTTGCGCGAGGAATATCCCGGAAAAGCAAACGCAGAGACGCCGCAACGAATTTACAGCGGAACGAAAGCGTTCTGGAATCTCGCCGCCCTCGCCGCCGCGGAGGACAGCATTCTAGATCTGGACGAAAAGGTGGCAAAAACGATCGCGAGCTGGCGAAAAGATTCGCGCAAGTCGCGCATCACCATCCGGCAATTGCTCGATTTTTCCTGCGGACTCGCGCCCGGCTTCGGTCTGCAAGTGAACGACTACGGCGATCGCGACAAGGCGGCCCTGAAATTGCCGGTCGTAGCCGAGCCCGGGGAAGCGTTCATCTACGGGCCGTCAGCCTTGCAGGTTTTCCATCAGGTCCTGAAGGAGAAATTGAAGAAAAAATCGCCGACCGAATATCTGGAGCGGCGGGTCTTGAAAAAAATGCGGCTCGGGCCGCAGCGTTACCTCGACGACCGGGCGGGCAACCCCCTTCTCGCCGCCGGTTTCGTTCTGAGCGCGCGGCAGTGGGCGAAGATGGGCGAGATCGTCCTCGCCAAGGGCAAGCCGGTGCTAAAACCGGAATCGCTCGCACAATGCTGGCGCGGTTCCGCCACCAACCGCGCCTTTTCGTTCGGTTGGTGGAATAATCAAGCCGCGCCGGGCGGCCGAGAGTTCAATTTCGAAGAGATGCTCCACCCCAAATGGTCGCAGCAGACTTGGCGTGACGCCTGTCTCTGCCGCGACGCGCCGCCCGACCTCGTGGCTTGCATCGGCTCCGGTTACCAGCGCCTCTACGTCATTCCCTCGCTCGATCTCGTGGTCGTAAGGCAAGGAGCGGGCGGGGGATTTTCGGATGCACGCTTTCTGCGCCTCCTCCTCGGAAAATAGGCGCGCTTTGGGGTGGCGTAGCAGAGAGCAGGGAGAATCCGCTGAAGAAGAGAATACGTGCGCTGAAGAGTGGGATCGATTTCATGTTGGTAGGCCAACGGTTCCGAGGTTTGCAGTTCCCAAGGCAGGAGCTGTTCCGGCGAAACGCTCTCGTCTGGCCAGGCTCGTGTCTTCGCGCCCGACGGCCGTCGGCGAACCCATTATCCTTGCGCGAGAAACTCGAGACCGCCGTCCGGGTAGCGCACCTCGTCTCGAGTGCTGGTCGCGGCGTCTCGCCGCGGCGGACTTGTCTGCGCGGGGTGGCGATCCCGAAGATGGCGCGAAAAACGAAAGTTCGCGACGGTGGGACACCGCCGCCAGCACTCGAGACGAGTGCGCTACCCAGAGGCTCTTCTTCCGGGTGAAAGAAAATAGACCAGCAAACCCACCACGGCCGTTGCCAGACCCCAGAGGGAAGCGGCGCGCGTCGTAGGATTTTCGAGCAAGTGCCAGAGCATCCAAATGCTCACCGCCAGAAAGATCGCCGGCGTCACCGGGTAACCCCAGGTGCGGTAAGGACGCGGCAAATCGGGACGCCGCCAGCGCAGCACGAAGACCCCGAGAACGGTTAGGGCCGAGAAAAGGGTGAGGCTGAACTGCACGTAATTGACGACCTTCTGAAAAGTGGTGACGAGGATGAGTAGATTAACGATTGCGAATTGGACCAGCGTCGCGCGCACCGGGATGCCGCGATCGTTGCGCCCCGACAGCCAGCGGAGCGCAGTTAGATCTTCCCCCATCGTCATCGTCACCCGCGGTCCGATCCACATCATCGCGCTGACCGCTGAGACGAGGCCGAGAGCAATGAAGACCGCCATCACTTTCCCGCCCGCTTCGCCAAACATATGCTCGCCGGCGATCAACCCGACCTCCTGTTTACCGACCATCTCGGCGATCGGAGTGGTGCGGAGTAAAGCGGCGTTGATTCCGAGATAAAGCAGCGTCACCACGAAGGTTCCGATGCCTAACGAGAGAGGGATGTTGCGCGCCGGGTTGCGCATCTCCCCCATGATGTAGGTGGAGGCATTCCAGCCGGAATAGGCATACATGACCCAGTAGAGGCTGACCGCGAAAGGCGTGCTCACAAGCAGCGGCAGATCATTCTTGGCCGGGAGAAACGAGATCGTCTGCAAGCCGCGGACGTAGAATCCCGCGCCGATGATGGCCAGGATGAGGGCCACTTTGAGCAGGGTCGAAATGTTTTGGAAGCCACTGCCCAACTGCAAATCCCAAAGCAAAACCAGCGTCGTGACGGACACGACTGCCAGCGACAGAAAAAGCGGGTTCAAGCCGGGGAAAACGCCCGCCAGATAATTCCCGAATGGAATCGCGGCGATCGCGACTGGCGCGGCGAAACCGACCGTGGCAGAAATCCAACCGGCCATGAATCCAACCGCCGGGTGATAAATCTCGCGGAGGAAATGATACTCCCCCCCGGAGCGAGGAAGGGCCGCGCCCAGCTCCGCATAAGAAAGCGCACCGCAAAGCGCGCAGAGGCCGCCGACGGCCCAAAGCGACATAATCGCAAAGCCGCTCGGCAGATCACCCACTTGGAAACCAAGGCTGGTGAAAATCCCCGTCCCCACCATGTTGGCGATCACGATGCAGGTGGCGGTGAGGAGCGAAATCGCTCGGACGCGATGAGGAGGAGCGCTCACTGGCGCATGATCTAGCGGCTCCCGCTAGACGATTCAAATGGAGAAGCGCAACGAGCGGAGGCCGGTCCAACCTAACGACCCATCCTCGCGGCCCGTCCGGCGCGAATCTAAATTGAAGGGAATGCCTCGGGGCCCGTCCAATCAATTCATATGAAAAAATCACTCGTCATTCTGCTGGCGGTCGTGCTCTGCAGCAGTGCCTGCGCGCCGGTCTACGGCCCACCTGCTTACGGCCCGGGACCGGTCTACGGAGCACAACCGGTTGTCAGCGGTGGTTATGTCGTGGAGGTGGGCGACCGTCCCTACTACAACCGCGGGCCATATTATGTGCACCACGGTGCGCGTTACGTCTGGGTGCAAGGCCATTGGTCGCATCGGAACGGACGTCGCGTCTGGATCCACGGTCGCTACGTCATTCGCGGCTGAAGAGCGGCGCTCTACTGAGCGAATCGAAAGATCCGTTCGAGGTAAGCTCGCAACCTTGCCGGTTCAAACTCGTCACTCCGATAGCCCAGGTAGCCGTCCGGCCTAACGATAACGATTCCCCCTTGACGAGCCCATAGGCGGAGTGCGCAAGACCGCTCAGGTCGCGTAAATCCGCCTGCGCATCTCCTTCGCCGCGCAAAATTCGATGGCTTTCGAGCGCTTCTGGCGGGAGATCACGCCAGGCGCTGCCGAGCAACTCCATTTTCTCGTCGGCATCGAAGCCGGCGCCGAGAAAAAGGAGCAAGACATGACGCGGCGCGCGAAAAATTTCGAAGAGCCGCCGAGCCTGTCCGTTGGCATCGCGCAATTCCGCATCCGGCGCGCGGTCACCGGCCCGCAGCCGGCCGCCGCCAACGTTTTTCACGAACGGGCTCTGGCGATAATTCACCGCTAATTCCGCCAATCGGTCGGCCACTTTCTCGCCGACCAGATCAATTCCGCTCACCACCGGCAGGAGAAAATCACGCACGCTTTGCGCGACCGAATTGCGCATCGTCGCCATGCGCGTGATCCGGTCGGTCAGGTTAAGCACCCCGCGCGCGACCGGTTCGCGCTCGGTCTGATAACTCCCAAGCAATTGCACCGGAGCGTCTCCCCTAACGACCAGCGCAAGTTTCCAGGCGAGGTTAAAAGCATCCTGGGTGCCGGTGTTCATACCCTGGCCGCCGGCCGGGCTGTGAATGTGCGCCGCGTCGCCCAGCAGAAAGACGCGCAGCTTGCGAAATTGAGGCACGATCCGGTGGGAGATATGAAAGCGCGATATCCAAGTGGGGTCGCTCAGGCGCGCGCCAGCCGGGCCGCGCGCATCGGCCACCGTCTGCACATCGTCGAGCGTCAGTTCGGGCAGATTTTGGTTGCGTGATTCCGGTGGATGTTGGCCACGATCCGCCAGCGATCGCCGCCAAATGGAATCAAGCCGAAAACGCCTTCCGGGCCGAGATAAAGTTGCACGTGGCGGCGATCCGGCGCGGACTCGATGCGGACATCGGCGAGGATAAAACTCTCGTCGTACTGCGACCCGGCGAATTCCATCTCGAGCGCATGCCGCGTCGTGCTGTGGGCGCCGTCGCAGCCGAGGAGCCAGGGTGTTTCCACTATTTCCTCGCGCCCGTCGGGATGGCGGAGGGTGGCGCGCACAAAGTCGGTCGTTTGTTCGATGCTCGTTAGGCTGACCTTGCGCTCGACTTCGATGCCTGCGCCCGCCAACTGCTCGCTGAGAAGACGCTCCGTTTCCGATTGCGGGAGGCTGAGAACGAAGGGAAACGGGCTCGCCACGGAACTGAGATCGATCGCGGCCAGTCGTTCGCCGCCATGATGCATCGCCAGCCCCTGAATTCGCTCGCCCGCGGCGAGAAAGCGATCAGCGACACCCATGGCGCTGAAGGCTTCGAGAGTGCGGGGAAAAATCGCGAGGGCCTTGGATGTCTGGGAGCGTTCGGGCGAGTGGTCGATAATCCGGCAGCGCACCCCATGCCGCGCCAGTTCGTTAGCCAGCGTCAGGCCGACAGGA
>JBBPZW010000150.1:0-10344 GCA_038198475.1 Chthoniobacterales bacterium
CCGGATCGAGGAATGCGATCACACGGGTGTCTCGCTCCAGGTTCTCTCGACCGTGCCGGTGATGTTCAGTTACTGGGCAAAACCGGCCGACGGGCTCGACCTTTCCCGGTATTTGAACGATCACATCGCCGAAGTCGTCAGGGCGAATCCCGTGCGTTTCGCCGGGCTGGGAACGATCCCGTTGCAGGATCCGGAGATGGCGGCGCGCGAACTGGCTCGTTGCGTGCAAGAGCTTGGCTTGCGCGGGGTCGAGATCGGGTCGCACGTCGACGCGAACGAACACTGCGATCAAAAGGATTGCCGGAATCTCGACGATCGCTCGCTCGACGTGGTCTGGAGCGCGGCCCAGGAAGTCGGCGCTGCCGTCTTCGTCCATCCTTGGGACATGGTGGGGAAAAATCGGATGCAAAAATACTGGCTGCCGTGGCTGGTTGGGATGCCCGCTGAAACTTCACTCGCGATTTGCTCGATGATTTTCGGCGGCGTCTTTGAGCGCTTCCCTTATCTGCGCGTCGCCTTTGCCCATGGCGGTGGCGCTTTTCCGATCACGATTGGGCGTATCGAGCACGGCTTTAACGTCCGGCCCGACCTGGTCGCGGTCGACAACAAGATCAACCCGCGCCATTACCTCGCGCGCCTCGATGAGCGTGGTGAACGGAAACCTGCGCGATTCTATGTCGATTCGTTAGTCCACGATCCTGATGCACTGCGTTTGCTCTGCAAACTTTTCGGCACAAACCGGATCGCGCTCGGTTCCGATTATCCCTTTCCGTTAGGCGAAGCGCATCCCGGCGAATTGATCGAGTCGATGTCCGATCTCTCGGAGGAAGAAAAAGCGCGCCTCCTGAGCGGGACGGCCCGCGAATTTCTCGGGCTCAGCTGACCGAGCGCTCGAGCATACGGGCGAGATGATGTTGCTCGGGCCCCACCTCAGCCAA
Organism: Chthoniobacterales bacterium; assembly: GCA_038198475.1. Classification (GTDB taxonomy): domain Bacteria; phylum Verrucomicrobiota; class Verrucomicrobiia; order Chthoniobacterales; family UBA10450; genus Palsa-1392. Next base: position 939 of record JBBPZW010000150.1, read on the forward strand.
TTCTAACGCGCGCCGAAAACTTTCCGCCGCTTCTTCGTGCCGGCCGAGCTGTTGTTGCAGTTCGCCGGCGACGGCGTGGAAAAGATGATGGGACTCGACGAGTTCGCGCCGCGGCATTCCGTCGAGCGCATCGAGACCGGCCTGCGCGCCGTGCACGTGCGCGACGGCGACGGCGCGATTGAGGGCTATGATCGGTGACGGATTGCGCTGATGAAGTTGATCGTAGTGTCGCAGAATGCGCGCCCAGTCCGTCGAAGCCGCGTCCGGCGCCATGCAATGACAGGCTGCGATTCCGGCCTGCAAATGGTAGTCGCTGATGGTCTCACCCTGGGCGGCGGCGACGAGATGCATCAGTCCCTTGTCGATAAACCCCTGGTTCCACTTCGACCGATCCTGATCATCGAGACGCAATAAATTCCCCTCCTCGCTCAACCGAGCCGGAAAGCGTGCGCTGCTCAGAAGCATGAGTGCAAGCAAGGCATGGCTGCGCGGCGTGTTGCCGACCGGGTGCCTGAGCAGAAGTTCCACGAGCCGGATCGCTTCGCGGCACAGCTCCTCGCGCAGCAGCGTCTCACCGGCCGAAGCCTTGTAGCCTTCGTTGAACAAGAGATAGAGCGCGGCGAGCACGCCATCCAAGCGTGGTGTGAGATCTTCGCCCTCGGGAATTTCGAAACCGATGCCTGCTTCCTGGATGCGCCCCCGGGTGCGAGTGAGCTGTTTTTCGATCGCGGCTTCACTGGTGAGGAAAGCCCGCGCGATTTCGCCGGTGTTAAATCCGCAGAGGACCTTGAGCGTGAGCACGACCTGCGCATCGGTCGCGATCGCGGGATGGGCGCAGACGAACATGAGCCGCAACGCGTCGTCGCGGATCTCGTGCTCGCTCCCCTCCCCAGTGGTCGAGAAGGCGAGGGTTTGGTCGAGATACGCGATGATCGCGGGCTCTTTCGTGGTCGCCATCCGCTGGTGGCGGAGCGCGTCCTTGGCGAGATTCATCGCGACGCGCGTGATCCAGGCGGATGGGTTGGCGGGAATGCCGCCCATCGACCAGTTGCGCAATGCGCGCAGCATCGCCTCCTGCGCGACGTCCTCGGCGAGCGCAAGATTTTGCGTGCCGAGCAAACGCAGCAATGTGCCGTGCAATCGTCCGGTCTCGTGCCGGAAAAAATTTTCCACCAATTGCGCGGCGGGCGCGGACGGGACGGAGGCCGCCACCGGCGGCGCTTCCTCCGTCACTGAATCACTCGTCAAGGCCACGGAAAATCAGGCGACGGCCACCGCTTCCTGATGCGGCCGCACCTTTACTCCGAGGTGACAGTGTTCGGCCAGCCGGCGTACTTCGATCACGAGGCCGTAGGGCAGGCCCGGATGATTTTGTGCGATGGCGGTGGCTTCGTCGAGATCGGTCACCGCGAGCATGACGTAGCCGCCGATCGCTTCCTTCGCTTCGGCGAAGGGACCGTCGACCACGCGTTCGCCGCGCGGGCCGGCGACGAGGCGGGTCTCGAGCTCGAGCGGAGTGCCGTCGACCGCCTTGCCGGCCGCCGCGAGGTCGTCATACCAGGCGTTCCACCGGGTCACGAGCTGCTGTCGTTCCACGGCGGAGAGGTGCGCGTGGTTCTCCGGGCCGGAGTTACGAAAGAACAGAATGTAAGGGGTGGTGTTTGTTTCCATGATTTTGCTTCGTGCAGTTTAGTTTTTGAATCAAGCCGTCAACTAAACGACGGACGACCGCCGCGCAAACGGACAGTCCTTTTTGTGGATTCCGTGTCCTGGACACGCATGTTCGCTCGTCGACTTAGTAACGGGATGACATTACCAATGAAAAAAAAGACGCGATGAGCGAAATGACGCTGCCAAAAATTGTCTCGCGCGCCGAATGGAAAAGGGCGCGCAGTAAGTTGCTCGTGAAGGAAAAGGCCGAGACCCGGCGCCGTGATTCCCTGGCCGCGGAGCGTCGGCGATTGCCGATCGTGCGGGTCGAGAAGAACTACCGATTCGAGGGACCGAAGGGCAAGATTCGCCTGCCCGACCTCTTCGACGGGCGGCGCCAGCTGCTTCTCTATCACTTCATGTTTGCGCCGGGTGTGAATGGCTGGCCGAACGCCGGCTGCCCCGGTTGCTCGCTGGTGGTCGATCAGATCTGTCACCTCGCGCATCTGCAGGCGCGCGATACTTCTTTCGTGCTCGTCTCACGCGCGCCGCTCGCCCGGATCAAGGCCTACCAAAAACGCATGGGCTGGAGCATCCCCTGGTATTCCTCGGCCGGGAGCGATTTCAACAAGGACTTCGGCGTCACGACGAAGGAAAGCGAAACGTTTGGCCTGAGCGCCTTCCTGCGGGACGGCGAGGAAGTGTTCCACACCTACTTCACGGCGGGGCGCGGAGTGGAAGCGCTCGGTCCCGTCTTTACGCTGCTCGATGTGACGCCACTCGGGCGGCAAGAAAAGTGGGAAGATTCACCGGCAGGCTATCCGCAGATCGCACCCTACCAATGGTGGCGGCGCCATGATGAGTACAAACAAAAGGAGGCAAAATGAACGATCGCAATCCCGTGGGTTGGTTCGAGCTCTACGTCCAGGAGATGGATCGGGCCAAAGTCTTTTACCAAAAGACCTTTCAGATAACTCTCGAACACCTCGAGACTAATCCTGACATCGAGTTATGGGCCTTCCCGTTGCAGTCCGATAACCCGGGTTGCGCCGGGGCGCTGGCCAAAATGGAGGGCAAGGATTCAGGCGCGGGCGGCACGATTATCTATTTCTCCTGCGCCGATTGCGCTGTGGAAGCGGCGCGCGCGGTGAAGAATGGCGGACACATCCAAAAGGAGAAGCTATCCATTGGTCAATACGGCTTTATCGCTCTGATTTATGATACCGAGGGAAACATGATCGGGCTTCACTCGATGCAATGAAACAACCCACACCAGGCAATGAGACGAGTTTCGCAAGCCGCCGGGCAGTATCCAGGAGGACCCTATGAATTACGTTGATGGCTACCTGCTGCCCGTGCCGAGGAAAAACCTCAAGGCCTACGCCGCGCTCGCCCGGAAGGCAGGAAAAATCTGGCGCGAACACGGCGCGCTCGAATTCCGCGAATGCGTGGGCGATGATCTTGCGAACAAATTTTCGGTTTCGTTCCCGCGCCAGCGCAAGCTCAAGCGTGGCGAGACGGTGATGTTTTCGTGGATCACTTTCAAGTCACGCGCCGACCGCGACCGGGTAAACGCCCGCGTGATGAAGGACCCGCGCCTCGCAAAGATGATGGATCCCAAGGCGATGCCGTTCGATTCCAGTCGGATGGTCTATGGCGGATTCAAGGTTCTGGTGCAGGCGTGAAATAGCTCCGGAGAACTAACCAAAAAACATATCAATACCTATGACAACCACGACAAACACCATTCAGCTGCATCGAGTGCTTCGCGCTCCGTCCGAGCGCATCTACCGCGCCTTCCTCGATGCCGACGCCACAGCGAAATGGCTGCCGCCAAACGGATTCACCTGCAAGGTCGAGCGGATGGAGGCCAAGGTCGGGGGCACCTTCCAGATGTCCTTCACGAATTTCACCACCGGCAAGAGCCACTCCTTCGGGGGCGAATATCTGGAATTAGTGCCGCACACGCATATTCGCTACACGGACAAGTTTGACGACCCGAATCTCCCGGGCGTGATCCAGGTGACGATCGACTTGAAAGAAGTTTCGTGTGGCACCGAGGTGAATATCAAGCAGGAAGGCGTGCCCAGCGCGATCCCGGCCGAGGCTTGTTATCTCGGCTGGCAGGAATCGCTTATTCTTCTCGGAAAACTGGTCGAGGCTGAAATTCCGGATTGAACCGCAACCGGCCGGGGAGTTAATGAAAACCAAACCATGAGCGCGGTAAGACTATTGGTCGGCACACGCAAAGGCGCGTTCGTCCTGACTTCGGACGGCAAACGCAAGGACTGGAAAGTGAGCGGCCCCCATTTCGCAGGCTGGGAAATTTATCATCTCAAGGGATCGCCGGTGAACCCGAACCGAATCTACGCGTCGCAAAGCAGCGGCTGGTTTGGGCAGCAGGTCCAGCGCTCCGATGATGGCGGCGAGACGTGGGAACCGGTCGGGAAGGACTTCGTCTATGACGGCACGCCCGGGACGCATCAATGGTACGACGGCACGCAACATCCTTGGGAATTCAAGCGTGTCTGGCATTTTGAGCCATCCCTCACCGATGCGGAAACCGTTTACGCCGGAGCGGAAGATGCGGCCCTTTTCCGCAGCACCGACGGCGCCAAAACCTGGCAGGAGCTTCCGGGTTTGCGCGAAGCGAAAGGCAAACTCTGGCAACCTGGGGCCGGCGGCATGTGTCTCCACACCATCCTTCTCGACCCGCGGAATCCCAACCGCATCTTCGTTGCCATCTCGGCTGCGGGTGCCTTCCGCAGTGACGACGGCGGGAAGAGTTGGAGTCCGATAAACAAAGGGCTGAAATCTCCCTATGAGTTACCTGATCCGACCGCTGAAGTCGGCCACTGCGTGCATCGAATCGCGATGCATCGCTCCCGGCCCGACGTCCTCTTCATGCAGAAACATTGGGACGTTATGCGAAGCGATAATGCCGGCGACATGTGGACCGAAGTGAGCGGCAACCTTCCTTCCGATTTCGGTTTCCCAATCGACGTCCACGCGCACGAACCGGAAACAATCTACGTCGTGCCGATCAAGAGCGACTCCGAGCATTTCCCTCCCGATGGCAAATTGCGCGTCTATCGCAGTCGCACCGGCGGCAATGAATGGGAAGCCCTAACGAAAGGTCTCCCGCAAAGCGATTGCTATGTGAACGTGCTGCGCGACGCGATGGCCGTCGATTCGCTCGACAAGTGCGGCGTCTACTTCGGCACCACCGGAGGCCAGGTTTACGCCTCGGCGGATGCCGGCGACACCTGGAACGCCGTTGTGCGCGATCTGCCTGCCGTCTGTTCCGTCGAAGTCCAGACCTTGCCATGATCCGCGTCATGCTCCCGGTGCACCTGCGCACGCTGGCGCGCGTCGACGACGAGGTGCAACTCGAAATCGCAGCGCCAGTCACGCAACGTCGCATTCTAGACGCGCTCGAAGTTGCTTACCCAGTCTTGCGCGGCACCGTTCGCGATCAGGCGACTCAAACGCGCCGTCCACTCGTTAGGTTCTTCTGTTGCGGAGAAGATTTCTCCCACGAAACATCGGATACGCCCCTTCCCGACGCCATCGCCGATGGAACCGAGCCCTTCTGCATCATTGGCGCGATGGCCGGCGGTTAACCAAGCTGACGCAGATATTCCCGGTCCCACGCCGCCGGAATACTTTCGCGCGGCGAATAAGGTCCCGGTTGATAGGCGCGCGACGCGATTCCCTGCTGGCTCAGCTCGCAGACATGCCAATCCTGTTTGTTAGTCATGTCCCAGAACTCGATCGCATCCTCAGGATTGAAAGCCGGCGCGCCGGAGCCGGCCGCGTCCGGATGAAAGAACCAATCGCATTGGATAAGTGTCCGCTCCGCCGACTGCGGCCAGAGCTGGTGCACCATCACATAATCCGGGTGCATGCTCAGCAGCATGTTCGGGAAGATCGAGTAATAGAAAATCCTCGCGTGATCCTCTCCGTTGATATCACCCACCGCGCGGGCACAGGCCTCGCCGCTCATTGTCAGGCTCTTCCCTTCCTTGATCGTCATGAACCCGCCTAGAAACGGCCCCTCCGTCAGATCGTTCTCCGCCGAGTCCGACGGAGACACCTTGGAAAGCATCGGATGCACGCCGGGACAATGATAACACTCTGAATAGTTCTCGAAGATCAGCTTCCAGTTCGCCCGCACGTCGTATTCGATCCGCCGCGCGGAGCGAAGGAGAGGCAGATTCCAGTGGCCAAACTTCCCCGCCAGCGGTGCAAACACCCTCTCCAGCGGCGGCACCAGGTCGCTTAGACTAACGAATATGAACCCCTCCCAGAGCGCCAGTCTCACCGGGTGCAGTGAATAGTCCGCTTTCTCAAATCCCGGCGCGTCATCCATGTGCGGCGCGCCGACCAGGCGCCCATCGAGCGCATAGGTCCACGCGTGATAAGGGCACTGGATCGCGGCCGTATGCCCACTCGCCACCTCGCAGAGGCGCGTCCCGCGATGCCGGCAGACGTTATAAAAACCCTGCACTGTTCCCTTTTGGTCGAGCAACAGGATCAGACTTTCGCCTGCCACCTCCCGCACGAAGAAATCTCCCGCTCGTGTCAGCTGACTCTGGTGCCCCACGCACACCCATTGTCTGCCGAAGATCTTCACCCGCTCCTCGGCGAAAACCTCCGGCGACACAAAGTAGCGCTGCGGCAAAGTCCGCGACCCCGCGGTGAAAGTCTCCACCGTCTTTCGAAACGATGTCGCCTGGCTCGCTGCCATGCAGTCCTACTTCAAGACTGCCTGGTGAAACCCATTCCAATCATCCAGATTATTCAGGTTCACCGCATCCTGCGGCGCCGAGGCATCATCCGGCAGTCCACACGTGCTAAGAATCTCCTTCCGCGTCTCATCGTCGTGGATGTAACCGCGCACCGCCGCGTTATGCTTATCGATTGCCTCCTTGTTGAGTGACTTGGCATTCTGCTTCACCCAGATCTCAAACTGCGTGTAAGTCGGTTTCTCGTTCTTGATGTAACTCTTCACCGCCTCTTCATCGAGGCCGAGCGCGGAGCAGGTCATCGCGTCATAGCCGCGACCGATGCCTGGATAGCCCTCGGCCAATTTCCCCTGCGACTCAAGAGACACCTTTTGCCAGAGTCGCGGCAGATGCAGCACTCCGAGTGGACCGGCCGTGCCAGAACTGATAGTTGGAACATAAGTTTCGCTCATGATTGATTATCCTTTCGTTTAGTTGCGCTCGCCCGCGGCAGGGAGAACTTCGCCGGGCGCGAGCTGATTCGTCTGCACCCTACGGAGACGCACCCGGCCGGACAACAAAAATCCTTGAACCCGCCGCCCGGGCCCTTAGAGCGTGTCATGCACTTTTGAGCAGGTGAAGCAACGGATGAAGGTAGCCGCCCCTCTGTGCCCGGGGAGCGCACGCGCCTCGCGTGCTGGCGCTGGCGCCCCGCCAGCGCGAACTTTCCTGGTTTGCGACACTGACTCATCGCGCCCGGAAAAGCCTGTTTCGGCGAGGCGCCGAAACCAGCACGCGAGACACGTGCGCTCCCCGCACCTGCACCCGCGCGCTGGGATCTCTCCGTCACCCTTGTTCTGTGCTGCTCAAAAGTGCATGACAGCCTCTAGGCTCCCGGATGGTTAACGTCAGAAACTACGGTGCAACGGCAGACGGAATTACCGACAATACGGCGGCGATCAATAGTGCGATCGTCGCATTCACCGGCAGCAAGACGGTGCGGGTCTGGGGGAACATCTATAAGAAGTGCCGAAATAGCTTTGATAACTATATCGGCATCGAATCCTACAACGACGCCGATAATGTGATCGTGCCGTAAGTGCAGAATACAACACGCCGTGTGCACGATTGACCTACCAGGGTCATGCGCCTGTCATGGCACCGGCTCGAAGCCGACTCCTTTGCACTTCGGACAGGGAGGGGCGACTTCGGCGGGCATGGGACGGGTGAAATGTTTCAGATGGCCGCAGCCCTTACAACGCCAGCGGAGGTAGCGTGCTTCCTCGGACTGTGGCAACCGCGCGATGATCGCGCCGAGCCGGCCGTGGATCTGCTCAAGGGCCTCCCGGATGGGCCGGTGCGCTGCTTCATGATCCTCACGCACTAGTAGTGGCGGCCGCGAGGACGGAGCAGAGTGGCGCGTCGCGAGACCTTGACGTGAAACGGGAACTGAAGCTGCTCGTGCCGGGTGCGTCCCCGGCGGAAGAGGTCTAAAAAATGCCGCAGGTAGCGCATATGTTCAATCGAACACGATGCATGGTTCTTTGCAAGCGCCACCATTTCGAGTGGCCGCATGGTTGGGCGCCGCACAGGATCCCCGCGCGGTTTGGTATTGCCGTCCGCCTCGTCAGGTGATTTTCTCTTGGCGAAATGAATTCGTTCCGCGTCGACAAGATCGTCGCTTATCCGTTCCACGAAAAGGATCCGAGGCCGGTTTCCCAAGCTCGGCAAAGATTGGGCGTGGCGCTTTGCAGCCTCGGGACCCTGGCGGGCGGAGCGGGTCTGCTTGGCGCCGGAAGGATCGACTGGCTCGTTGGCCTGGGCGTGACGCTTGGGCTGGCCGGTCTTTACTGCTTTGGCGTGGTTCGCTTTGTCCCGACGCGTGACCTCCGAAAATTATATGCCGGCGAAAGAAATGCGCCCGCCGGGCAAACGAAAGCGAAGCAAACATATGAGTGATCTACACGGCGACACCGTTTTCAGCGGCTCGGTGCCGAAGCTTTATGAACGCTACCTGGTGCCGCTGATTTTCCAGCCCTACGCGGCGGACCTGGTCAACCGCTTGCCGTCTGGCTCGCTCGAGCGCGTGCTCGAAGTCGCGGCGGGCACGGGAGTGGTCACGCGGGAACTAGCACGCGCCCTGCCGGAAAGGGTGACGATCGTGGCGACCGACTTGAATGAAGCGATGTTGAAGCATGCCGAAGAGCTCGGAACGGCACGGCCGGTAGAATGGCGGCAGGCCGATGCCGCAGCGCTCCCCTTCCCTGACGAGTCGTTCGACGCGGTGCTCTGCCAGTTTGGCGCGATGTTTTTCCCGGATAAAACAAAGGCATTCACAGAGGCGCGCCGGGTGCTGCGGCCGGGCGGCATGTTTCTATTCAGCACCTGGGACCGGATCGAGGAGAATCAATTTGTCGACACGGTGACAAAGGCCCTAGAGTCGCTCTTCCCTAACGATCCCCCGAGATTTCATGCCCGGGTGCCACACGGCTACTCGGACCGCGCGGAGATCGAGCGCGACGTGTCGGCAGCGGGTTTTAGCACGCCGGAGATCACGACGGTGGTGAAGGAGAGCAAGGGCCGGTCGGCGAGGGAAGTCGCGATGGCTTATTGCCAGGGGACGCCGTTGCGCACCGAGATCGAGGAACGAGATGCGTCGCTGCTCGGCGATGCGACGGTCGTGGCGATCAAGGCGTTAAGGAAGCGCTTCGGGAAAGACAATCCGATCGGGAAAATCCAGGCGCATAGCGTAAAGGTGGTAAAGTAGGCCCTGCCAGAGTCTGACGACGACGCTTTGACCTTTACAGGAAAACCGCCGCCTGCGGTTTCCCGAGGCGGCGGATTCGGGGAGTTATGGTGCAGGTTCAGGACAAAGGTAACACAGGTTCAAGACATAGGTAACGCTTGGGCGGCAGAGAGGGTTAAAAAGATGGCCTATGTCGCGGAAGAAAAGAGAACCTATGGAAGAACGAATCGAGTTTGCGTTAAAGGCGATGCGGACGCTCAATTTTCGGGCGTTGTGTCAAGAG
>JBBPZW010000151.1:0-9819 GCA_038198475.1 Chthoniobacterales bacterium
CCTCCATTTGCGCACCGTGTTCACACTGCAGCGTTCGCGGCGCGCGATCTCCCGCACGCCGGCCGACGCGGAGGCCAGCCCCAAGACGATTCTGGCGCGCCGCACATCTTCGAGACGCCCTCCTCGGCTCCGGCTCATATGCGTAAGTCGCCGCCGCTCCGGCGGGCTAAGAATGATGCGATCTGTCATGAGTAGAATCATAGCACGACTGTATCAGCACTCAAAGTAACACTGCACTAGTTTATCCGGCGGAACCACCGCTGCAGGCGGAAGCGCCGGTGCAGGAAGCCTACGACGCCCTGCTGTTGGAAGTCGAGAAGCTGGCACATAGCGGTGCTGATATAAATGCCTACGTCAAGATTGGAGACAAAAACGTCAAAACATCACCAGAGCAGATGAAAGATCTAGCGGCGGGTTTGTTTTCATGACATTCGATGCAGCTTCCAAGAAGGTTTACAAAAAGCATATTCTGTTAAAGACAATTGAATAAGACGTCGGCAGCCGCGAGGTCGACAACCGTTGGCCGGGGCGTAATCCTCGGAGTCAGTCTGGGAGAGAGGTAGGGGGTCAGCTTCACTTTTCTCCGCAGTTTCGCCGCCTTAAAGCGCAGCTCGGCCAAGGTCCCGCTCGATACTAAGAGGAGCTTGGGGGAGTAGGCCGGACGCCCGATCTCTTCGTTGGCGTAGAGATCCTCAAACCACTCTTCGGAGAGGCGTTCTTCGATCAGGTGATGGAAGGCGTATTCCAGACTGCCCTCGGGCAACTGTGCGGCAAAACTGATCGAGACCATCCAGTCCTGCCTATAATCATAAGGCTTGAAGCGCGGCATGAAATCGTTTAGCAAAGAGAGCGTCCGCCGCGCCAGCACAAAACTGATGCATTCCCACTTTTTCGACAGCCCCATCTATGCGATGCAGCGAACGAGCGGACCGCTGTAACACCGTTCCACTTTTGACATGACTTTTACACTTCAATTTCTAGCGACGCGCGCTCTCGTCCGCCGTCGCTCGTCCTGTTCTCGTAGGCCACAAACAATGAGTAGATTTGAGAGTATCACGATTAGGGAAGTCGAGTCTTCGGATCTCGAAACTTTCTATGAGCATCAACTGGACCAGGAAGCGATTAGGATGGCTGCATTCGTCGGTAAAGACCCAAAGGACAAGGTAGCTTTCGACGCCCATTGGGAGGAAATTTTGAATTCGTCTCAAATCACCCAGAGGACGATCGTGGCAGAGGGAGAAGTCGCTGGTCACATAGCGTGCTATCCGGATGGAGAAAACATGGAAGTCACTTATTGGCTTGGAAGGGAGTTCTGGGGAAGAGGATTAGTAACTCAAGCGCTCGATAGGATGCTCCACCTTGTGGTAGATCGGCCGATTTTCGCCAGGGCAGCATCGGACAACATCGGGTCGATAAGAGTGCTGCAGAAATGCGGTTTTAAAATCGTCGGAACAAACAAAGATTTCGCCAATGGCAGAGGCGAAGAGACGGATGAATACATTCTTCGCCTGGATCTCGATCAAGCAAATGAATGAGCCAGCGTGTTGTCGATTTCGTTCTGGACCTACGATGGTAAGCAACTTGCACTATATTCTCTCGCTGCCTTGCAAAACATCTAACCCAGCGGCGATGGAGCGAGCGGCGCACCGCCGTATGCTCCACTTTTGAGATGATTTCCACACTTCGACTCGGAGCGACGCGTGCCGTCGTCCGCCGCCGGAAGCGTCAATCCCCGCGTTGGGCTCGGTTCATTACGCGGCATCTCACGCAATGCGATCCTCGAACATCAAGTGGACGGTTGGGAGAGTCGTATTTTTCCCGTCAACGATAGTCGCGGCGGCCGCCACTTCGTTTCGCCGACAGGATTTGGGTTCCGCCTTCTGGGCGACGATTGTCCTGCCGCGCGCAGCCAACCGCTGCCGATACCCCAGTCGTCGGTGTCTCTTGCGAGTGGAGTGATCGCCCGTTATGCAATGGGATGAAATCGTTTCGACTGGGCCTGTCTGTTTTCGTCGTCCCCTTCTTGCTGGCTTCTGCCGCTTTCGCTCAACTCGAGACGACTCTGGCCGCTCACGGTGGCTTGGATAAATGGCGCGGCTTCGCGGGCGTCGAGTACGACCTGACCTTCAAATCGGGCAAGAAGCCTGACCGGCGCGAACACCAGCTTTTTGATTTGGAGACCCGCTCGGGCCTGATCACGAGCGACAAATACTCGCTTGGTAGCAGTCACGGCGAGGTCTGGATCAAGCCCGGTCTCGAGGCGCTCGGCGGGACGCCGCCGCGGTTCTACATGTGGACGCCTTTCTATTTCTTCGGGATGCCTTTTGTCTTCGCCGATCACGGCGCGAAACAGGAATCGCTGGGGAAGAAGAGTTTTCGCGGCCAGGAATACGACGCGGTCCGGATCACGTTTGCACGAGGCACGGGGGACACTCCGGATGATTATTATGTGGCGTATATCGATCCGAAAAACAGCCAGCTGAAGCTCGCGTATTACGTGGTCACCTTCCCCGCGATGCGCAAAGGCCGGCCGGTCTCGCAACTCGAGCCACACGCAATCGTTTTCCAGGAATGTCAGACGGTGGATGGCCTGCAGGTGCCGAAAGTCGCGCCGTTTTACAAATGGAACGGGACCGATATCGAGGGCGAACCTCTCGGCACGCTCGTCTTCAGCAACGTTCATTTTCTGAAGGAGGCGCCGTCGCCGGAGAAGTTTGAGAGGCCGGAAGGTGCGGTCGTCGCGCCGATGACGAAGGACAAGGGTTGAGACTTTAGCGCGGTGAGTGGAAAGTCCGGGCGAACCCGCTTCGGTCTCGATTCCTGATTTCAATATTTTACTTCTGATTCTCCGATGGCTCTGAGCAAGAAAGACAAACTTCGCCTTCTCACCATTCTCCTGGAAAGCCGGCACGGCGACCTGCGCGAACAAAATCTCAATCGCCAGGGCAAAGGTCACTTTCACGTGTCCGGCATGGGTCACGAAGCGCTCGCCGCGCTCTCCTTTACAAGCGACCCGGGCGATTACGTCTGCGGTTATTATCGCGACCGCGCGCTTGTCCTCGGCCGCGGGGTGACTTCGGCGGAATTGGCGCTCGATTATTTCGCGAAGCGCAAAGGGCAAAGCCACGGGCGGCAAATGCCGTCGCACTACAGCTACGCGGAGCGCCACATCTGGAGCGTGCCGACGCCGACGGGCGCGCAGCTTCTGCCAGCCTGCGGCATCGCGTGGGGGATCAAGCTCGACGGGAAACCGAACTTCGTCATCGCGACGATCGGCGACGCTGCTACTCGGCAGGGCGATTTTTTTGAAGCCGTTTGTTTCGCAAAGGAGAGACAGCTGCCGGTGCTATTCGTGGTCGAGGACAATGGCTACGGGATCAGCAGTCCGACCCGCAAAATCAATCCGCTCGCGATCGACGTCCTCCAGCCTAACGACTGGCGCTTGATCGACGGCTCCGACGTGCAGGCGGTCTATGACGCCGGGCAGGAAGCGAGCGCGCATCTGCGCGCGGACAAGGGGCCGGTCTTTTTCTGGGTGAAAATGGAGCGGCTTTCCAGCCACACCAGCTCCGACGATCACAAACTTTACCGCACCGCGGAGGAGATCGAGAAACTTTCGGAAGGCGATCCACTGGAGAAATTCAAGGACCGGCTGATCGCCGAAGGCGTCGTCACGGCGGACGATTACGCGCGGCTCGACCAGGAGGTGAAGGAGCGCATTCGCCAGGATTTCATCGATGCGGAGAAGGAAGAAGATCCAACGGCGGACGAGCTGCGTCTTCAAGTCACGGGCGAACTGCCGGAGCTCGACGACGAAGTTCTGCCGCCCGGCAAATACCGCATCGGTGACGTGGTCAACCTGACCCTGCGCGCCGGCCTAACGAAAGATTCAAACCGGATTATATTCGGCGAGGACATACAGGATCCGAAGGGCGGTGTCTTCCGTCTCACGCAAAAACTTTCGACCGAATTTCCGGAGCAGGTTTTCAACTCGCCGCTCGCCGAGTCAACCATTGTGGGCGTGGCCTGCGGGCTGGCGTCCTATGGCAAGAGGCCGGTCTTCGAGCTGCAGTTCATCGACTTTATCGGGCCGGCCTGGAATCAGATCGTGACCAACCTCTGCAATTTGCGCTGGCGCAGTTTCGGCACCTGGACGTGCCCGCTGGTCATCTACGCTCCGTATGGCGCTTACCTTCCCGGCGGCAGCCTCTGGCACAGCCAGGCGAATGAAGCCCCCCTCGCGCATTATCCGGGGGTCAATATCGCCATTCCGAGCAATCCCGAAGACGCCGCCGGTCTCCTCTGGACCGCGATGCATTGCGAAGATCCGACCTTTATCTTGCTCCCCAAGCATCTGCTTTGGGCGGAACACGAGTCGACCGAGCCGGTCCTTCCGGTTTCGTTAGGCAAGGCGCGTCTCCACCGCGCCGGCTCCGACGTGACCGTGGTCGCATGGGGCAACACGATGGAGAAATCGATCGAGGCGCTCGCCAAGCTCGGCAACAAGACGAGGGTCGAGTTGATCGATCTGCGTTCGGTCGCGCCGTGGGACCGGGAAGCGATCGAGGACTCGGTCCGGAAGACGGGGCGACTCGTCGTTGTCCAGGAAGACACCGAGAATTGCAGCGTCGGGCAGATGATCATCTCGCACATCACCGGCCAGGCGGAGCTTTGGGAGACGATGATCAGTCCGCCGCTTTTGGTCAGCAAAGGCAACGTCATGATCGGCTACAACCCGATCTACGAATACGCCGCGCTGCCCGATGTCGATCGGATCGTGAGGGCGATCGAGCGGTCGGTTTCGGTGCACGCGAAACGCGCTGTAGCCGGGGACGCTGTCCCCGGCCGGGAAAAACTTAGCGCGGAGAAATCGGATGTCTCGCCACCGGGGACAGCGTCCCCGGCTACAGGCGGAACGCGCAAGATCGTGGTGCCGATCATGGGCGAAGGCATTCGCTCGGCGAAGGTCGTGGCTTTATTGAAACAACCCGGCGACCGGATCGAGCTCGACGATGCACTTTGCGAAGTCGAAACCGACAAGGCGGTCTATCCCATCGAATCATCGTTAGCGGGAACGTTGGGCGAATGGAAAACGGCGGTCGATGAGACGGTCGAAATCGGTCAGGAACTCGGCACCATCCTGACCGAAAGCGAAGGCGACGACCTGGCCGAGCAGCTGGAAGCCGCCGCGGAAGTCTCGCCCGACGAAGAAGCTGCTGACGCACCTCCGGTTGCCGAGACAAAGCGCACGACCTCTCGAGAACCCGCTCTCTCCGCCACGATCACGCGCAAACTGGGCCGGGTCGTGCCCGCGAATCTGCAGATCGACGCCCGTTGGGGAGCGATCCGCGAGGCGCGCGGCGCGGCGAAAAAAAGCGACGGCCAAAATGCGCCCTCGCCTTCCGTCATGGTCGCATGGGCGGTAGTGCGCGCGATGGAAAAGCATCCAGCTTTTCGCAGCCTGATGCTGGAAGACGATCGGATCGTTGAAAGCGATGATTTCGATCTCGGAATCGCGGTGGCAATGGAAGACGACCGACTTGCGACCGCCGTCATCACGGATGCAAACAAGCTGGCCTGGCCCGATTTCGTTAGGCGATACAGCGAGACGGTCGAGGCTACGCGCGCCGGCCGGGTCGATGCGATGAACGCGCCGGTCGTCATTAGCAGCTTGGGCGCGTTCGGGGTACGAACCGGGGCGCCGATCGTCGTGCCGCCTTCCGTTGGGACTCTCTTTGTCGGTTCGGCTCATCACGAACTTTTGCCTAACGGAAAGAACGCGCAGACCGTAGAGATGATCACGCTCTCGCTGACCTTCGATCACCGGGTCGTGAACGGCGTTGGCGCGGCGAACTTCGTGCACGCGATCAAGGAATTAATCGAAGAATTCCTAATTCCCGCCGGGACCGCCGAGAAAAGCAGTTAGTGCCTTAGCGATTCCCGGGCCGCCAGCAGCCGCTGCGCTTGCGCGAGACCGGCTCCGGGGGTTGCCTTATCGGGTGACGAAACCGGCTCAAACGCGCGCCATCATTCACCTCGACATGGATTGCTTCTACGCGGCAATCGAGGTGCGCGATCGGCCGGAGTTGCGCGGCAAGCCGGTCGGAGTCGGGGGCGCGCGCGACCGGCGCGGAGTTCTCACGACCTGTAATTATGAAGCGCGTAAATTCGGAGTCCGCTCCGCCATGCCGACTTTCATGGCACTGCAGCGTTGTCCGAAATTGATCGTGCTCCCGACGCGCTTCGATGTTTATCGGCGCGAATCGGCCGTCATCCGCGCGATCCTGCATCGCTTCACGCCGCTGGTAGAGCCGCTCTCGCTCGATGAAGCCTATCTCGATGTCACGGCGCATCCGGGCGCGCCGGGTGCGCTCGCCCAGGTCATTCGCGCGCTTATTTTTCGGAAGACGAAACTAACCGCCTCGGCCGGGATTGCGCCTAACAAACTGGTGGCCAAGATCGCGAGCGAACTGAAGAAACCGAACGGACAATATGAGGTTACGTGCGAGGAAGTGCCGGAGTTCATGGCCGTGCTGCCGGTGCGAAAAATCTGGGGAATCGGCGCCGTGACCGAACAGAAAATGCAGCAGCGCGGGATCACGACCTGTGGCGAGTTGGAGCGCTTCTCCCGTCTCGAGCTGCAGACCATTTTCGGCAAATTCGGAAGCGAACTGTACGATCTTTGCCGCGGCATCGACGATCGCTCGGTCGAGCCCGATCGCGAACGCAAGTCGCTCAGCAACGAAGAAACCTTCTCCATCAATCTCGACACGCTTGTCGCCTGCGAAGAAAAGCTGGAGGAACTTTTCGCAGAGTTGATGGCCGACTTGGCACAAAAGGAAGCGAGCCGGACGATTACGAAAATTTTCGTGAAATTGAAGTTTGCCGATTTCACGCGCACGACGGTGGAACGAGCGGGACTCACACCGTCGTTAGGCGATTTTCGCCTCCTGCTCGCGGAAGCTTTCGCCCGGACCGGCAAGAGCGTGCGCCTGATGGGCGTCGGGGTGCGCTTCGCGCCCATCGAGCAACCCGACGCGGCGCAGTTGTCGCTTCTGTAGACGTTTCGCTCTGCGAAACGCGGTTCTGCGCATCGCCGCCAGTTTCGGCCCCGCTTTCCCGCGCGCTTCGCAGAGCGAAGCGTCTACAATTCGTCGTGAACGATCTCGCCTCCGACTACGGTCATGAGGCAGCGCGCGCGGAGAATATCAGGCGCGGGAATTTTCATGATGTCATTCGAGAGAATCGTCAGGTCGGCGAGTTTGCCGGCTTCGATCGAGCCCTTCTCCTTTTCCTGGAAGGCAGCGTAGGCCGGCCATGCAGTCAACATCTTGAGCGCCTGCCCGCGGGTGACGGCCTGTTCCGGATGCCAGCCAGGCCCGGAGAAACCATCCTTGCTCTTGCGCGCCACGGCCGCGTAAAATTCAATCATCGGCTCGCCCTGTTCGACGGGCGCATCGGAGCCGGCCGCGATGATAGCCCCGCTCTTGAGCAGGCTCTGCCAGGCATAGGCGCCGGCCAGCCGTTTCTCTCCCAGCCGACTCGGCGCAAAGAAAAGATCGCTGATCGCGTGCGACGGCTGCATCGAGGCGATCACGCCTAACTTTGCAAAGCGCGGAATGTCGGCCGGGTCGAGAATCTGCGCATGCTCGACTCGCCAGCGCGGTTCCTTCACTTTGCGCTTGTTAGGCGGGACGGCTTTGAAAGCTTCTTCGTAAAGATCGAGAATAGTGCGATTAGCGCGATCACCGATGGCGTGGGTCTCGACCTGGATGCCGCGGCGCAAGGCTTCCCGCAGCATCGGACGAAGGTTTTCCTCTTTCTCGGTGAGGAAACCGGAAGTGTCGGCGTCCGAATATGGCTGCAAAAGGGCGGCGCTCCGGGAGCCTAACGACCCATCAAACACCACTTTGATCGTGCGCGTAGTGAAGTGCTTTTCGTAGGCGTCGAGAATCGGGCCATCCTTGAGCAGGCGCTCGCTGGCCGGGCCGGGACCGTAGACCGCGTTGTAGATGCGAAGCTTCAGCTTTCCTCCGCCATAGAGTTTTTGCAGCAGCTCGAACTCCGGCAATTGGCTCCCGGCATTTTGAATCTCGCACCAACCAAGCTCGAGCGATCGTTTTGCGCCGAGGATAAGGGCGTTCGCATTTTCTTCCGCGGTTGGTGGCGGGATTTTCTTCTCGACCAGTTCCATCGCGTTATCGAGCAGCATGCCGAGCGGCTCGCCGCTTTTTTTGTCGCGCAGGATTTCGCCGCCGAAAGGGTTTGGCGTTTTCGAATCGATTCCCGCCATTTCGAATGCCTTGCTGTTCGCGACCGCGCCGTGACCGTCGGCCCGAGTCAGGAAAACCGGATTGTCAGGCGCGACCCTGTCCAGATCCTGGCGGGTCGGGAAGACGGGCGGTTTCCAAAATGTTTCAATCCAGCCGCGTCCGGTGATCCAGCGGCCCGTGGCCGTCCCTCCGGCCTGTTCCTTGATCCGGGCGAGAAATGTTTCGCGGTTGGTCGCGCTCTCCAGATTCAGGTGCGTCAGGCGTTCGCCGACGCCCATGAGATGATAATGCGAATCCGTTAGGCCGGGCACGACGGTCTTGCCCTTGAGATCGATCGTGCGCGTCGACGGGCCGGAGAATTTCTTCGCTTCTTCGTTCGCGCCGGCGAAGAGAATGCGCTCGCGCTTGATCGCAATGGCTTGAGCCGTCGGAGCGGCCTCGTTCACTGTGTAAACGTTGCCGTTGAGAAAAATCGTATCGGCCGTTTCCGCTTCGGAGCAAAGCGGGAGAATCAGGAGAGAGACGAAGAAGAGAAACTTTCTCACTGCCAGTTGGGCGCACGCTTTTCCAGAAATGCCGCGATGCCTTCCTTTGCTTCGGCCGACTCGCGCGCCTCCATGTGATAACGCAAGGCGGTCTCGACATCTTCCTTCACCGATGAAGACCAGAGTTCTTCGATCAAACTTTTCGTGCTGGCGAGGGCGACCGGCGCATTTTGGAGGACGGACTCCACGATTTTTTGCGTCTCGCTTTCCAGCTCGTTAGGCGGAACAACCCGGTTGACGAGGCCGATTTCGCGGGCGCGCTCGGCGCTGATCAGGTCGCCGGTGAAAAGGAGTTCGCGAATGTCGCGTTCGCGCAGTTGGCGGCGGAGAAAGGTCAGGACGAGGCCGGCAACCAGTCCACGTTTCGTTTCCGGGTAACCGATCTTGGTCCGTTCCGCGGCGACGACAAAATCGCAGGCTGACATGAGCCCCGCCCCGCCTGCCACCGCCGCGCCGTGAATCTCCGCGATCGTGATCAGCCGGGTCTGGCTGATCGCGAGGAGGGTTCTCGCCACCATCTCGGCGGAGCGGTGCGCTTTTTCGGTAACGGTCGTTTCCTGGAGGTCGAGGCCGGCGCAAAAAGCCTTCCCGGCCCCACGCAGGATGAGAATGCGCTGCGTCGGATCGGCCGCGGCCGTCTCCATCGCGGTGGTCAGCTCGGTTAGCAACTCGATCGTTAGGGCATTGCGCCGCTCGGGCCGGTTGAGGGTGACGACGGTGGTGCGATCTTTCTTTTCAACAAGGACGTTAGGCATAAGGAAATGAACTCGGTGATGAAGAGGAGACGATCTTCGCTACCTTTCGGATGACAAGGACAAAGGCAATGGCGAACGAAACTGTAAAACTGATCGAGTGCCCCCGCGACGCCTGGCAGGGCTTGCCGAAACAAATCCCGACCGAACTGAAGGTGCGCTACCTTCGCTCCCTCATCGCGGCCGGATTCCGACACCTCGATGCGGCCAGTTTTGTCTCGCCCAAGGCGGTTCCGCAGATGGCGGACA
>JBBPZW010000152.1:0-3456 GCA_038198475.1 Chthoniobacterales bacterium
CGGAATGGATTGCGCAAGCCGTAGGCCCAGATCTCCTGGCGCACGTCTGGCATTCCGACAAAAGGATTATCGGCCGGGATCGAATAAGTGCCGTCGCTATTGACGTGAATGCGCAACATCTTCCCGAGCAGGGTCGTGAGATTCTGCGCGTTACCGCCCGGTTCGATGTGGCCTGTGCCGGCGTCGTTGGCCGCACCGCCGTCGCCAGTTGCGATGTAGAGATTGCCCTGGTCGCCGGTCCGCGGGCTAAATCCGATCCAGCCACCGTTGTGATTGTTTTCCGGCTGATCGAAAGTGAGCAGAATTTTTTCGCTCGTCGCGTCGGCGATATCGGGATTGGAGGAGACGGTGAAGCGGGAGATACGCGTCACACCCTGGCCGTAAGCGCCGCCCGGCACGACGTAGTTGACGTAGAAGTAACCGTTCGCCGCGTAGCTCGAATCGAAGGCCAGCCCGAGGAGACCCTCTTCTCCCGCAGTTGAGACGGAAAGGCTAAGAAAAGGTGGCTCTTTAATTGTCCCGCTGGCGAGGTCGATGATGCGGATCTGGCCGCCCTGTTGGAGAACAAAAAGCCGGGCCTTGTCCCGCGGCGCCGCGGTGGCGAAGACCGGCAGATTAAACCCGCCCGTCACCCGGACTGCGTCCAGACCTCGCACCGCTTGGGCGTGAGCCGGGGAAAGGGAAGCCACCAGGAAACCGACAAAAGTGAGACCCGCCAGACGGGCGACTGCAAGATTCATAATACCAGAGTAGAGAGGTGGCTTTATGTTCGCAACGATTTTGGAATTCAAAGCCCGGTTGAAAAAGAGAAGGGTGGCCACTGCGAAGAGGAGCATTGAAAGCCCGAAGGGGGCGATTACTATGGAGGCGCGGTGGCCAAACGCTCTCAGCACAATGCATGGAATGAAGTCTACGCCCTCATCCTTCTCGGGGTCGGGACTTTGCTCTTCCTTGCCCTGATCTCTCACGTCCCCAAGGATATCCCGACCTGGTTCCCGCTGCTCAATTCCACATCCTCGCCTAACCGGCCCGCCCAGAATTTTCTCGGACCGCTCGGCGCGATCGTGGCCGGAATTTGTTATTTTCTAATCGGCGCCGCCTCCTACCTGCTCGCCGCGGCCCTGCTCGGCTTTGGTGGCGCGAAATTGTTTCACGGCGAATTGAAAGTGAGTCGGCGGATCATCTGGATTGTCCTTTTCATCGCTTCGGGTGCCTGCCTTTTTCAATTGCAGCCCTGGTTCCTACACGATTGGCACCGCGTCTTTAACATCGATGGTCCCGGGGGCCGGCTCGGCGCTTTTTTTGGCCGCCGCGTTTTTCGGGTTTTCATGGGGAAGGGGTCGGTCATCGTCCTTTTCGGCATTTACCTGACGAGCCTGATCCTGATGACCGGGCTGCGGCCAATCCATCTCGTTAGGCAAAGCATCCTTGCGATCCGTCGTGGAGTGGTCGCGCTCCGGCTCTGGTTCCTCCATCGGCGGATGCGAAAGGCGGACCTGAAAGGCCGGCTCGAGATCAGCCAGCAGCAGATCGCGAAACAACAACGCGCGATCGAGAAAAAGCTGCGTAAGAAGGGCGCGCCGGTGCCGGAAGTTCTGCTCGAGGAATTCGCCAATCGCCCCGAGCCGAAAGTCGTCGATACCACCGCATTGCCCGATGAGATGCCTCTGCCGCGCAAGAAACCTTCCCTGGCGGAGTTGAAGCGCGGCAAGAAATCCGCCCAGAGCGAGCCCACCCTAACGACTACCAAAGATTGGGATAGCGAAAACTACCAGCTGCCCGGGATCGATCTGCTCGAGGAACACGACACCGAGGGCCGGATCGCGACCGACCCAGCGGAGTTGGCGGAGACTCAGCGGACTTTGATCGAGACGTTAGGCCAGTTCGGCATCCAGGTGGCGCCGGGTGACATCACGAAAGGACCGACGATTACCCGCTACGAAGTGTATCCCGCGAAAGGCGTGCGGGTGGACAAGATCGTTAGTCTGGAGCGCGACCTGGCCCGCGCCACGCGCGCCGAACGGATCAACATTCTCGCGCCCATTCCCGGTAAGGACACGGTCGGGATCGAGTTGGCCAACAGCCGTAAAGTCAAAGTCACGTTGCGCGAGTTGCTGCAATCGGAAGATTGGAACGCGAGCACGGCGAAGCTCCCGATTGCGCTCGGCAAGGACGTTTACGGCAAGACCATCATCGCCGATCTCGCGCAGATGCCGCACCTGCTGGTCGCGGGCACGACCGGGAGCGGCAAGAGCGTCTGCATCAACGCGCTCATCGCGAGCATGCTTTACCGGTTCACGCCCGAGGAACTGCGCTTCATCATGATCGATCCCAAGGTGGTCGAGATGCAGGTCTACAACAATTTGCCCCACCTCATCATCCCGGTCGTGACCGATCCGAAGAAGGTGCTGCTCGCGCTCCGCCACGTGATTCTGGAGATGGAGAATCGCTACAAGATTTTTGCCAGGACCGGGGTGCGCAATATCACCGGGTTCAACGGCCGGCCGGCGAAGAAGACGCAAAAGGAATTGGATGCTGTAGCCGGGGACGCTGTCCCCGGTGAGGGAGAGAACGTTTTGCCTAACGAACGGCCGGGGACAGCGTCCCCGGCTACAATTTCCGTCCCGCGCGACGACGAGCCGATCATCCCGGACAAGTTGCCTTACATCGTGGTGATCATCGACGAGTTGGCCGACCTCATGCAGACCGCACCGGCCGATGTCGAGAGCGCGATCGCCCGCATCACGCAAATGGCGCGGGCGGCCGGGATTCACATCATCGTTGCCACCCAGACGCCGCGAGCCGACGTCATCACGGGCGTGATCAAGGCAAACATCCCGAGCCGGATCGCGTTCCAAGTGGCTTCGAAAATCGACAGCCGTGTCATTCTCGACGAGAACGGGGCCGATCGATTGTTAGGCCAGGGCGACATGCTTTACCTGCCGCCCAGCACTTCGCGGCTCATCCGCGCGCAGGGCGTACTGGTGACGGACGAGGAAATTCATCGCCTGGTCGATTTTGTTTCCGCGCAAAGTCCGGCCGCTTACGACATGGCGATCCATGAAAAGATTTCGAGCAGCGAAAGTGGCGAAGCGGGCGAGGACGTGACGGACGAAGACGAGGAGCTGGTCGAGAAATGTCTCGAGATCATCCGCCAGGAAAAACGTGCCTCGACCTCGCTCCTGCAACGCCGCCTCCGTCTCGGCTACACCCGGGCGGCCCGGATCGTTGATATTCTCGAGCAGCGCGGCATATTGGGCCCCGGCGAAGGCGCGAAGCCGCGCGAGATTCTTGTCGATCTCGACGCCGCCGTCTGATCCCGCCGCTCCTGATGGAACCACTCGGCAAAAAATTACAAGAGGCCCGTCTCCGGAAGAACATTTCCGTGGAGGAAGCGTCGCGCGTGACCAAGATCCGCGCCTCGCGTCTGCAGGAAATCGAGGCCGAGGATTTTTC
>JBBPZW010000153.1:0-13366 GCA_038198475.1 Chthoniobacterales bacterium
CGCCGCGATTTTCGGCCCTCACCATTTGGTGCGCCCTCGACATGGCGGCGAAGGCGCCGCCATCACTTCCGGTGACGAGGCGTCGCCGCTACGACAAATCCGCGCCGTCAGTTTCCAACTGCATCGTTACGGCTTAGCTTAGCTTAGAGCATGGAAGAATCCGATCAGCCCGAGGAAGAAAAGCATCCGACCAAAGCGGTCACGAGCGAGCCGCAGGAAGAATTTATCGAACCGAAAGCTCGCCCGTCCGAAGACGAGCACGACGCGGCGAAGAAACCGATGCTGCCAATGTAGTCGCCTCCCTGTGGGAGGCGTGGGGGAGGCCGCCGCAACGCCATTACGTCCACAGCCAAATCTGTTTCGCAGAGCGAAACGTCTACAACTACAAGACACTCGCGCAAGACGCTGTAGCCGCCCCGCTGCGTCGGAGCGCAAACACGGCGACGCAGCGCCGTGGCTACAGCGCCGGCGTATTATGAAATGGGTTCTTAGTAGCGGTAGTGCTCGGACTTGTAGGGTCCCTGCACCGGCACGCCGAGATACTCGGCCTGCTTCGCAGTCAGCGTGGTTAGCTTGACGCCGATCTTCTGCAAATGCAGGCGCGCGACCTCTTCGTCGAGTTCTTTGCTCAGGACGTAAACGCCGACCTTATAAGTGTCTTTGTTTTTCCAGAGATCGAGCTGCGCGAGCACCTGATTGGAGAAGGAGTTTGACATCACGAAGCTCGGGTGGCCGGTGGCGCAGCCGAGATTTACGAGCCGGCCTTCCGCAAGCATGAAGATCTCGCGGCCGTTCGGGAAAGTGTATTTGTCGACCTGCGGCTTGATGTTGGTCCGCTTGATGTCCTTGCGATCGTTGAGCGGTTCGACCTGAATCTCGTTATCGAAATGGCCGATGTTGCAAACGATTGCCTGGTCTTTCATCTTCTCCATGTGGGCGAGGGTAATGACGTCGACGTTGCCAGTGGTAGTGACGTAAATGTCGCCCCAGCCTAACGTCTCCTCGATGGTCGTGACTTCGTAGCCTTCCATTGCCGCCTGCAGGGCGTTGATCGGATCGATCTCGGTGATGACGACGCGCGCGCCCTGGCCGCGGAGCGATTGGGCGCAGCCTTTGCCGACGTCGCCGTAACCGCAGATGACCGCGACCTTGCCCGCGATCATGACGTCGAGCGCACGGTTGAGGCCGTCGACGAGCGAGTGGCGGCAGCCGTAGAGATTATCAAACTTCGATTTCGTAACCGAGTCATTGACGTTGATCGCCGCGATGAGCAGCTGATTCTGCTGCTGCATTTTGTAGAGGCGATGCACGCCGGTCGTCGTCTCTTCCGAGACGCCGCGCCATTCCTTGACCATCTCATGCCAGCGGAACGGGTTCTCGCGGTTTACTTCGACGAGCAAATCCTTGATGCACTGTTCTTCCTTGCTGCTCGCGGGTGTTTTTGCCCAATCGCTGCCTTCTTCGAGCTGATAACCTTTGTGAATCAGGAGCGTGACGTCGCCGCCGTCGTCGACCACGAGTTGCGGACCTTTGCCATCCGGGAACGAGATCGCCTTGTTGGTGCACCACCAGTATTCCTCGAGGCTCTCGCCCTTCCACGCGAAGACTGGCACGCCCGCCTGGGCGATCGCGGCCGCGGCGTGATCTTGCGTGGAAAAAATATTGCAGCTCGCCCAGCGCACATCGGCGCCGAGATCGATCAGCGTCTCGATCAAGACGGCGGTCTGGATCGTCATGTGCAACGAACCCGTCACGCGCACGCCCTGGAGCGGTTTGCCGGGCGCGTATTTCTCGCGGATCGACATCAGGCCGGGCATTTCCTTTTCGGCGATCGAGATTTCTTTCCGCCCCCAATCAGCCAGGCTGATATCGGCGACTTTGTAATCTTGTTTTGTTTCGCTCTTAGTGGTCGTTGCCATGATAGTTTTAAGCTTTAAGTGGTTAAGTTTTAAGTGGAGGGCCTTTGACGACCCGTTTGAGGATGGAGCGGCGTAAGCCTTCGAGCATCGACGACAGTTCTTTGGACTCTGCTACCAATCGGTCGAACGACGCCTTCTCTAGCAATTCAAGTTTCCGGGCGATATAAAGCTGCGTCCGCAGTTCGCCGCACGAGCCCTTCGCAATATTGAGGAAATGCGCAAAATCCTTCGCGCTACCGCGTTCGGATCCCTCTGCAACGTTGGAAGGGATCGAAAGAGCCGCGCGGCAGATTTGATCTTTGAGTGTGAATTCCTTACAGGCTCGAAAGCCTTTGAAAATGTCGACAACCAGTCGGCAAGCGCGCTGCCAAACCTCCAGATCCTCAAACGATTGATAAGCCATACTTAAGACTTAAAGCTTAAAACTACCGCGCTGCGTTTCGCAGCGCGGTTGCTTTGTCGGTCCTTTCCCAAGTGATATCCGGGTCGTCCTTGCCGAAGTGACCGTAGTTGGTCGTTTTGGAATAGATCGGGCGCAGCAGATCGAGCTGCTGAATGATCTCGGCCGGTTTGAAGGAGAAGATGCGGTTGACCGCATCTTCGATCGCTTCTTCAGGGACCGAATTGGTATCGAAAGTGTTGATGTTCATGCTCACCGGATTGGGGTAGCCGATGGCATAGGCGAACTGAATCTCACAGCGCTTGGCCAGACCGGCTGCAACCACGTTCTTCGCCACCCAGCGCGCCATGTAAGCCGCACTGCGATCGACCTTGCTCGGGTCCTTACCCGAGAAGGCGCCGCCGCCATGCCGGCCCCAACCGCCGTAACTGTCGACGATGATTTTGCGCCCGGTCAGGCCGGTGTCGCCTTCCGGACCGCCGGTGACGAAGCTGCCGGTCGGGTTGATCAAAAATTGCGTGTCGTCGTTCAGCATCTCGTTAGGCAAAATTTTCTTGATCACCTCTTCGATAATGAAGCTGCGGATCTCGGACTGCTTCACGTCCTTCGCGTGCTGGGTCGAAACGACGACGTTCGAAATGCCAACCGGTTTGCCGCCATCGTAGATCACTGAAACCTGCGACTTCGCGTCCGGGCGCAGCCAGCGCGCCTTGCCGCTCTTGCGGATGCGGGTCAGCTCGCGGCCAAGACGATGCGCGAACATGATCGGTGCCGGCATCAATTCCGCCGTTTCGTCGCAGGCAAACCCGAACATCAAACCCTGGTCACCCGCGCCCTGCTCGGCGTGGCCTTTGCCCTCGGCTTCGCTGGCATCGACGCCCTGCGCGATGTCCGGACTCTGGCGGGTGATGATGTTTTGAATGTCGATCTTGTCGGCGTGAAAAACGTCGTCGTCGTTCACGTAACCGATCTCGCGCACGGCGGCGCGCACGATCGCGTCGATCGGCACGACGGACTCGAGCGACTTGTTAGCCGGGAGATTTGGAATCGTGATCTCACCGCCCACAATCACGGTGTGACTTTTGGCGAAGGTTTCGCAGGCGACCCGGCTCTTCGGATCCTGCGTCAGGCAGGCGTCGAGGAGGGCATCGGAGATGGTGTCGCAGACTTTATCCGGGTGACCTTCACCCACGGATTCGGAAGCAAAAATGAAACGACGGAGCATGGTGAAAGAAGTTGAGAGTGGAGTGTTAAGAGACGAAAACGATCATGACCGAACATATTGACCAATCATGATACGTCGATATATCGTGTCCCAAGTCCATGGCGTCAACCATAAATTTCCTCCGCCTCCTGGCCGATCCGACCCGGCTCCGCCTCATGCTCCTGCTGGAAGAAGAGGAGCTCTCGGTCGCGGAGTTGCAGGACATTCTCGGGATGGGTCAATCCCGCATTTCCAGCCATCTTGCGCAGTTGAAGCGCGCCGGGGTGGTGGAGGATCGGCGCGCCGGCAAGAACGTCTATTACGGCCTAACGAACGGCCAAAAACTCGATCCGCAGCGCGCCAAGGTGAGCGAGCTGACGCGCGCGCTGGCACGGGAAATGCCCGAAACCAAGCGCGATCGAACCGCCCTGCAGGTCGCCCTGCGCAAGCGGCAGGACAAAGCGCGCGAGTATTTCGACCAGCTCGCCGGACGTTTTGGCCGCAGCTATTGCCCCGGGCGTTCCTGGCAGGCGCTCGCCCACACCATGATAGCGCTCCTCCCGCCGCTCACCGTCGCCGACCTCGGCGCGGGCGAGGGGACGCTCTCGCAGTTGCTGGCGAAGAACGCGCGCAAGGTCATCGCGGTCGATAACGCGCCCAAGATGGTCGAGTTCGGGTCTGAGCTGGCGAAAAAGCACGGCTTCAAGAATCTCGAATACCGTCTCGGCGACATTGAGGATCCGCCGATCGATAAAAATTCCGTTGATCTCGCGATTTTCAGCCAGGCCTTGCATCATGCGATCCATCCGGAGCGAGCGCTCACCGCGGCCCATCGGATTTTGAAGAAAGGCGGTCGCGTCGTCGTGCTCGATCTCCTCAGCCATCGCTTCGAAAAAGCCCGCGAACTTTACGCCGATCACTGGCTTGGCTTCAGTGAAGTGCAACTCCATCAATGGCTCGAAGCCGCCGGCTTTCATGAGATCGAAGTGACGGTGGTGTCGCGGGAGAAAGAGAGCCCGCATTTTCAAACCGTCTTCGCTACGGGCATGAAGTAAGGTATCGCTGGCGGAGAGGGCTGCCGCTGCCGCCTCCGTGATTTGGCTCGACCCGCGGCAAAGAGATGAGACCTTAGAGGATCGGAAGGAAGACCCCCGTGCCAGAGCAACGAATTGAGGCTCGCGAAAAGACGGATCTCGTTCTCGAGATCGCGCACCTCTTGTTCATCGACGTGGTCGGCTACTCGAAGCTGCTGGTCAACGAGCAGATCGAGTGGATGCAGCAGCTGAACCGGGTCGTTCGTAGCACCGACTGTTTTCGCGAGGCTGAAGCAAGTGGGAAGCTGATTCGTCTGCCGACCGGCGACGGGATGGTTCTGCTCTTCTTCCATAGTCCCGAACAGCCCGCGAGATGCGCTCTTCAGATTAGCGAGGCGCTCCGCGACGAGGGTCAGATCCAATTGCGGATAGGGATTCATAGCGGGCCGGTTAATCAAGTGATCGACGTGAATGACCAGCTGAATGTGGCGGGAGCCGGTATCAATGTCGGTCAAAGGGTGATGGACTGCGGAGACGCCGGCCACATCCTTTTATCGAAGCATGTGGCGGAGGATTTGGCGCACTATAGCCATTGGCAGCCCTACCTCCACGATCTGGGGGAGTGCGAAGCGAAGCACGGGTTAAGACTGCATCTCGTTAACCTGTATAAGAACGACCTGGGGAACCCCGCGATACCGGAGAAACTACGAGGCAGAAAGCGCTGGCGAGATGTCTCTGGGACCGTCCGTCCACTCAAGCCTCATCACCGGCCGGGACTCATTGCGCTATTCGCCCTGCTTCTTTGTGGAATTGCGATAGCGGTCGCACTGTCACTTTTCCTCCTCGGGCAGGCCGACTCGAAAAAGCGCCAGTCGGTGGCTGCGATCCCGGATAAGAGCATCGCCGTGCTTCCCTTTGAGAATCGGAGTGACGAGCGGGCCAACGCTTACTTCGCTAATGGTATCCAGGATGAAATCCTGACCCGATTATCAAAGATTGCTGATCTCAAGGTTATTTCGCGCACCTCGACGCAGCACTACGGAAGCAGCCCGGAGAATGTGCCGAGGATTGCGGGCGAGCTGGGCGTGGCCCACATCCTTGAAGGGAGCGTGCAAAAGGAAGGTGATGCCGTTCGGGTTAATGTGCAGTTAATCCGCGCGATCGATGATTCACACGTTTGGGCGCAGACTTTCGACAAGAAACTCACCGATATTTTTTTGGTCGAAAGCGAGATCGCCAAGGCCATCACGGAACAGTTGCAAGTCCAGCTGACGGGCCGAGAAGAGGAGGTTCTTCGCGCCAAAGCGACGGATAGCCCTGCGGCTTACGATGCCTACTTGCGCGGGTTGGCCTACACCCTGAAAACGCTGAACACTCCTGCCACTTCGCTGGGCGCCCAACGGTATCTCAGGGAGGCTGTGCGGCTGGATCCGGAATTCGCGGAGAGCTGGGCGCTCCTCTCCTATGTGGATTCGATCGGTTATATTTCGCTGAATCTGCAACCCACAATCGCGCTGCGCGATGAGGCGCGACGGTCAGCCGATAACGCTCTCATATTGCAACCGAATCTCCCCGAGGCGATCCTGGCCAAGGGTTACTATTATTATGCCTGCGAAAAGGATTACCCGGCCGCAGTAGGTTATTTTGAGCGAGCGAGCGAGCTCCTGCCCAACAACAGCCGCATTTCCCAGTCGTTAGCCTATGTCGCGCGAAGGCGAGGGCAGTGGGAGCAGAGTGAGAAGTATTTCAGCCAGGCCGAGCGCCTTGATCCACGGAATACATCTTTACTGACGCAAAGGGCGCTTCTCTATGTCGCGCTGCGACGGTTTCCCGAAGCGCTGCAAAAGCTTGATCAGGTTCTCAATATCACGCCCGACGATGTCGATACCCTGGCTCTTAAGGCCGCTATCGCACAAGCCCAGGGCGACTTGCCGCAGGCCGCCGCTCTCCTCTATCCACTTCATCCATCCAGCGCTGCAGCGGGCTCCCTGGAAACCCAGGTTTATCAGGCAATCCTGGAGCGCCAGCCCTCCCGGGTGATTCCTCGCTTACAGGAGGTATTGGCTCAACCTGATCCGGCTCTCGGCTATTACAATGGGGAGCTACGCCTTTGGCTGGGCTGGGCGCAAGAAGTGGCCGGCAACCGTGAGGCCGCTCGCCAAAGCTGGGAACTGGCCCGGAGCCAACTGGAGTCTTTGCTTAACGAACAACCGGAGAACTATATCCTGATCGGTGATCTCGCCTTGATCAACATGAAGCTGGGTAATAAGGCTGCCGCACTAGCTCTGGCCGAGCGGGCGATCGCGGCGAATCCTGTCGAGAACGACGCGATAACTGGTCCTGCTCCCATTGAGATGCGCGCGCGCGTGTTAGCCGGCATGGGAGAGGCTGAGCGTGCTATCGCTGATCTCGCGAAACTGCTCTCGATCCCGTACGCCGGCCCTCTGGCGACGCAAGACATCCCCTTGACGCCGGCCCTGCTCCGGCTCGATCCAATGTTCGATTCGCTCCGAAATGAGCCGGGATTCCAGAAGCTCGTCGCGGCGGAGGCGCCGAAACAGACGAGTCTTAGCCGCAGCGAACCCAGCCCTCGCTAACAAAGAACAATTATTATTGTTTGGATATACTGCCCTTTGGCTTCTTTGAGCGAATGGACGAAAGCGGCCGCTGGTGTGGCAGGAGCGGGAACGTTTTCCTTTGCCGTCCCCTGACCTAATTCTTTGAGGAGAACGTCTTTGACCTGTTCTCCGACACAATTCACGCCTTTGTTGGTCACGATCGCCCGGTCGGCTGCGGTCATAAGGTCCGACGTCTCATCCTTATGCCAGAACGTTACCTTAAAGCTGCCGCTTGCCTGTCGCTCGTAGAGCTTGATCTCTGCGCCCGAATCTCCTTGCGTGATTTGAGCGAACACCCTTCGCTGCACAATCTCAGGCGGTAAGTTCGAAACGCGTTCGATCATCGATTCGCGGGCGCCGCAAAACCGGTAGATCTCGGTATTCCAGCCTGCGTGGTTGCATCCTCCCATGATTGTTGGCGTTGGGGTTGGCGTTTCGCCGGGTGATGGGCTGTTAGCCACAGCCGGTGCGAGCAGCCCGATTGTGACTGTGATGGAGGCGATCAGTGTCTTCATGTTTTGTTATTCTTTCCAGGTTAACTGTCAGTGGTATCTCGTAGCCGAAATGGACTAACGAGAGAGGTAGAGAAATTTGCGGGCGGAAGAGCGGCGCGCCGCCGCTGCCTGGTTCGGCGTTGGAGCCAGGGAGAGAGCAGGGAAGCCACGCAGAAGGTTTTAGTCGTGAACGTGAACAGGGTGCAAGCTGAAAAATCTCAACCGGTCGGGCTTGGTGCCCGTTTGTGCCAGATCGGCCTTGACCGCGCTGCACGGTGGGCGACGGGCACCGGCGTAACGCGCTGCGCGGGAGGGAGCTTGAAGAGGAATCCGGGCCAGCCCAGATCGTACGTCGGGCGTGATGGTGTTTGAATTGGGTAAGCCGCGCTTTCAAACTGCCTCTGCATCTGGTATTAGAGGAGCCGCGAAAAACAGCGACCGTACTTGGCGAATTCCTTTCACTCCTCACGGCTCTGCGGTGTTTTGTGTGAGTTGCGGCGGCGCAAAGTCTATCGCGTCGCGGCGGGCTACGCCGTCGCGGGTTGGCTGATCATTCAAGCCGCAGTCACCGTTTTTCAATCCTCGATCTTCGAGTTGGGGGTACGCGGGCTGGTCGTTCTCTCGGTGCTTGGCGGGTTTCCGATTGCGCTCATTCTGGGACGGGCTTTCGATCTCGGACCCGGCGGAATCCACGTTGCGCCCGAACCGGCCGCCGATCCCTCTTGTCCGCCGGCGTTTCCCGGTCGCCGGATCAACTTGTTCATCGTCGCCGTCATCGGCCTGATGATTTCGGTGCCGATCGGTTATTTCCTGTCGCGCAAAACGGGTTGCACCCCGAAAAGTCGATCACGGTCCTTGTGGTCGAGCGTGCACTGGCCCTCAGCCCCACCTCCTTCGGTCTCCACAGTCTGCAGGCCCAGCCGCCATTCAGTCGCGCGGGGATCTCAGCGTGGCGGAGAAAGGTCTGGCCGAGATGGAGCGGGATCGCGCTGCCGGCAAGTTGGAAAATATGGGTCCGGAAGCGCGCGCAGGCGTGGCGCTTGCCAGGGCCAATGTTTTCCTCCTGCAGGGGAAGTATGCGGAGGCCGCTCAGGCCGCGCGCGATGTTCCCCAGGAGGCGAAGAAGTTCAAACCGCACGCGCAGGTCGAAGCTTTGCTGATCGAGGGATTGGCGCGGCAAAAAATGGACCAGGCCGCTGAGGCGCGCACAGTTTTCTTGAAGGCGAAAAAGAAGCAGCCGAAGCCATGGTGAAAGATGCGCCCGACGAGCCCGAACGCCACGCCCCACTCGCACGCGCGCTCGCGCGACTGGGGGAGAAGGGGGCGGCGATCCGCGAGGCGAAACGCGCGGTGGAATTGCGACAGGAGTCAACCGATGCCTTCGAAGGGCCGCGAATCGCGGCGACGCTCGCGGAGGTGTATGCGGTCACGGGCGAAAACGCGAAAGCGATCGCGTTGCCCGATCATCTTCTGAACGTGCCGAGCCATTTGACCGTGCCGTCTCTGAAAATCGATCCGACGCTCGACTCGTTGCGGGATGATCCGGTTTTCGCGCAAATGCTGGCCCGGCATTAGCCGCGGGGCGGCCTTCGCCTAACGATTCGCCAGCACCCGGGGCGCGGTTAGATTGCGCCTGAAATGAACTACGATCTGATCGTCATCGGCGGCGGACCTGCCGGCTATGTCGGCGCGATTCGCGCCGCGCAACTGGGGAAAAAAGTCGCCTGTGTGGAAAAAGAACGAGCCGGCGGCACCTGCCTGAACTGGGGTTGCATCCCGACAAAATCGCTCCTGCGCAATGCCGAGCTCTACCACCTGATGAAGCATCGGGCGGGTGACTTCGGCTTTAAGTTCGAGGGCCTCTCCTACGACTGGAGCAAGGTGATCAAGCGTTCGCGCGATGTCTCGGACAAGAACGCAGCCGGGATCGAGTTCCTCTTCAAGAAAAACAAGGTCGATTACATCCTCGGTGAAGCCTCGATGGAGAAGGCCGGTGAAGTCGAAGTCAAACTGGCCGACGGAAAAACCGAGAAGCACACTGCCAACAAAATCCTGGTCGCGACCGGCGTGGTTTCGCGGCCGCTGCCGGGCTTGCCTTTCAATGGCAAGACCGTCATCGGGAGCCGCGAGGCGATGATCCTGGAGCCGCAGCCGAAAAGCATGGTCATTATCGGGGCGGGCGCGATCGGGGTGGAGTTTGCCTATTTCTACAACGCTTTTGGGACCAAGGTGACGTTGATTGAAATGTTGCCTAACGTTTTGCCGGTTGAGGACACGGAGGTCTCGCAGACATTGGAGAAAGCGCTGGTCAAACAGGGGATTAAGATCCTAACGAACACGAAGACGACGAAAACCGAGACGACCAAGACGGGGGTTCGGGTCACGGTCGAGGGCAAAACCTCCGAGACGATCGAAGCCGATGTCTGCCTGGTGGCGATCGGGGTCATGCCGCTTCTGCCTGGTGGAAAAGTGAAACTCGAACTGACCGAGCGCGGTTACATCAAGACCGACGATCGCTATGAAACGAGCGCGGAGGGCGTCTTCGCTGCGGGCGACATCATCGGACCGCCCTGGCTCGCCCACGTTGCGAGCTGGGAGGCGATCCAGGCGGTCGAAGGAATGTTCGACGAGATCGAGCCGCGGAAGATTCGGGAGTTCCCCGGTTGCACTTATTGCCAGCCGCAGGTCGCGAGCATTGGCCTAACGGAACGCGCCGCGAAGGAAGCGGGCAAAAAATTCCGGGTCGGAAAATTCCCCTTCAGTGCCAGCGGCAAGGCGCGAGCCATCGGGGAAACGGACGGCTTCGTCAAACTCATCATCGGTGAACCGCACGGCGAAATTCTGGGCGCGCATATTATCGGTCCGGAGGCAACGGAGATGATTGCTGAACTCGGACTCGCGATGACGCTCGAGGCCACCTACGAAGAGATCGAGGCAACGATTCACGCGCACCCGACGTTAAGCGAATCGGTGCACGAGGCTGCCGGGCAGGCTTTCGGCCACGCCATTCATCTCTAACGCCCGGGCAGGCGCGTCTTCGTTAGGCTTTCTTGCTACTAACGAAGACGATAATGCCGCCCACCAAGCAGAGGCCCCCGGCGATCAACCCGATCGGGACCGGATGCTCCTGCTGTTTATTGATCTCCAGCGGCCCCAGCTTGGCCACATTCTCTTTCGTCGTGAAGCTCGTGTAGCCTCCGTAGGCCAGCAGGATGACTCCAAGAACAACGAGGATGAGCGCGAACACGCCGCTGGAATTCATTGATCGACGTCTAGATTCCGCGCCGGCCGGAGACCAAATTGATGATCAGCACGATAACAGCAAGCACGAGAAGGATGTGAATGAGTCCTCCAAATGCAAAACCGCCCAACCATCCGAGCAGCCACAGCACCAACAGAATAACGAATACAGTCCACAACATAATTTTCCTCCGGTTTAGGTTTCCCTTCCTTCGTGCGTGAGCACAACAGCGCGCTTGTTTTCCATGAGGTTTTTTTTCCGGGATTTTACGTTGATCGCTAATTTTCGGCTCGATGGGGGTGAAAATTGCATTGGCAGTCGCGCGTCATGCGCACGAAAAAACTTCTCCCTTTTGTCGTCCCCGCTTTCATGACGTGTTCCATCGCGCAGGCCGGGCCTTTTGGCAGCCGGGCCGCCCGCGGTGTTGTTGTGAGCAAAACGTTTCGGCCCACACCGCTTTCGCACTCGCTCGGCCTCGACGGAATTTATCGCCTCCTGCGTGGCGAGGACAGAAGATCCGGCTCCAAATGGTCACGCGGGAAGTTTTCCTGGCCTACGAGGTGGGCGACCAATTCGACGAACACGCCACTGCCGGGGCAGGCCCGAATCGCAGCCGCGGCCCAGGCGAAGTCTGCGGTCGAGAAGGCGCGGCCGAAATCTCCTTCGTTAGCAGATGTCCTGGAGGGCAAACTCGAGCCCAGGAATCGCCTGGCGAGTGAGAATTTTCCGGGCGAAATGCTTCCCGTGACGGAAAGTTTCTAGCTCGCCGCTTCGGGTTCGGCCAGCGCCGCCCGCACATTCCAGCGATGCCGCTCCAGCCGCTGGCGCGCGCTCGCATAATCGCAACCGGACAGTTGGGCCAACATCCGCGCCGCGCGATCACGCAATTTATCGCTCGTCGGGTGGAGATCGATCATCAGGTTGCCGCGCACCCGTCCGAGCTGCACCAGCGCGCCGGTCGAGAGAATATTGAGCGCGACTTTCGTCGCCGTGCCCGCTTTCAGGCGAGTCGAACCGGCGAGCAGCTCCGCTCCCGCTGGCAGATCGATCCTCAGATCGTAATCGTTAGGCAAGCGAACGGTTGACGCCTGGCAAGTCAGGAAAATGGTGCGCGCGCCGATCTTCCGGGCTCGCTGGAGCGCGCCGCGAACGAAAGGCGTCCGGCCGCTGGCCGAAATCCCGCAAACCACATCGGCCGCGCTTACTCCGCGCTCGCTGATTGCCCTGACGCCGGCCGCGGCGTCGTCCTCCGCGCCTTCCACGCTGCGATGCAACGCGCTCGCGCCGCCGGCCATGATCCCTTGCACCAATTCCGGCGGCACGCCGAAGGTGGGTGGGATTTCGCTCGCGTCGAGCACACCCAATCGTCCGCTCGTGCCCGCGCCGACATAGAAAAGCCGGCCGTTATTTTTCAGCGCGGTTGCGATCAATTCGATCGCTGCGGCCAATTGCGGCGCGGCCGCGCGCAGCGCTTCCTGCACGAATTGCTCTTCTTCGACGAAGAGATCGACAAATTCTCGAGTCGTTAGGCGATCGAGACCGAGGGAATGCGGGTTGGCTTGTTCGGTCGTCGCGAAAGGAATTTCGACGGTTGGTCGCTCGTCAGGCGGCGCATATGCCGGATTGCGCCCGAGCGCCAACCAGGCTGCGCCCACGGCCGACGACTTTTCCTCAACGAAAATACGGGAGGTCAACAAGACCTCCGCCAACTCCCGTTCAAACGTGTCGACATAAATGGAATGACCGCGAAACAGACCGCCGAGGAGTGCGACGGGCGGGGAGGAATAGCTCAGGCGCTGCGCGACCGCGGCGGTGTATTTCGCGAGGATGCGCGCCCCGGAGCGCAGGATGTCCTTCACTTGGTCATGCCCGGCGGCGGCGACGGAAAAGACCACCGGTGTGAGCGCGGCAATTTCCATCTTGCCCGCCGTCTGCGCCCAGCGAACGAGCTCGGTTAGGTCGTTCAGGCACAGGGCGCGCAGAATTTCGGTCGCCAGTTCGCCGCCCCGGCGATGAAGATCGTATTCCCGCAAGACGGCGCGCAAAGTTTGAACCGACAAATAATATCCGCCGCCGGCATCGCCAAGGATATGCCCCCAGCCGCCGGCCCGTTCGACCCGATCGTCGTATCTCCCGGTGACGGAAGATCCGGTCCCGGCATTGACCGCAATGCCGTTGTCTGATCCGAAGGCCGCGGCAAACCCAGACTCCCTGTCGCTGCCCGCGACAATGGTGGCCTCGGGCCAGACTTCGGCGCCGAGCCTTGCCAGGTCGGCGCGATCCGCCGGCGTACCGCAGCCCGCGAGGAAGGCGCCGACTCGCTTCACCGGCCGAGGCATTTCGCGCCACAGGTCCAGGATTCGCCCCCGGCTCGTTAGGCGAAAATTAGTCGGCGGCAGCTGGCCTTCCTCGAGGAGCTGGAGCGAGCCGGCATTTGTCTCGAACAGCGCCCAGGA
>JBBPZW010000154.1:0-19058 GCA_038198475.1 Chthoniobacterales bacterium
GACCGTTTCCGAGCCGATCAGCCCGGCCGAGCCGGTCACGAGGATGGTGCGGGCTTTCGACACTTCGTTAGGCGCGCTCGCCGATCATCCAGGTTAACTGTCCGTTCGGGGGATTGACCCGCGCGGCCGGATATTCCGAACCGCCGGCTAGGACCTGTTCGAGGAGTTCCGGGTTCTTGTCACCGCTGACCAGAAAGAGGACATGCCGGGACTGGTTCAGGAGCGGCAGAGTCATCGTCAGGCGCCAGGCGTCCAGTTTCGGGACATAGTTGGCCGCCACTCGCCGAACCTGCTCGCTCAGCGCCTCGGTGCCAGGAAAAAGCGAAGCGGTATGGCCGTCGTCGCCCATTCCGAGAAGCATCAGGTCGTGCCGGTAAATGGTCTCCCCGTGCTGCGTGGCGAGGAGCGCGAGCGCGTCTTCGTATTCCTGCGCCGCGAGGGGCGGCTCGATTTCGCCGCGCATCCGCAGGATCGACTTCTCCGGCACGGAATAAGGCTCAAACAACGCCTCGCGCGCCATCCGGTAGTTGCTCTCGGCATCTTCCGGCGGGACGCAACGCTCGTCGCCAAAAGTAAATCGGATCCGTTCCCACAGCAGGTCGGGCGAGATGCGTCCGAACTCAGCGTAGATCGACCGCGGCGTATTCCCGCCGGACAGCGCGATCCGAAACTCACCTCGTTCGGCGAGCGCGCGCCGCGCTTCGCGCAGAATGAAAACCGCCGCATCGGCCGTCAGGTTGGGAATGCGGATGACTTCGCGGCTCATCGGGGAAGTTGGCGCACTAAGTCGCGCAATGCGTCCTCCCGTGCTTCGCGAGATACTGCTGATGATATTCCTCTGCGCGGTAAAAGGTCGGTGCGGGCTCGATCTCGGTCACGATCGGGCGGCGAAATTTCCCGCTCTTTTCCAGCTCCGCCATCTTCCCTTCGGCAGCGGCTTTTTGTTCCGGCGAATGATAGAAAACGACCGAGCGATATTGCGAACCCATGTCCGGGCCCTGACGATTGCGCGTAGTCGGGTCGTGGTTCCTCCAGAAGACCTCGAGCAACGTGTCGTAAGAGACTTCCGCCGGGTCAAAAGTCACTTCTACTACTTCCGCGTGCCCCGTTTCATCGCTGCAAACGTTCTCATAAGTAGGATTTTCGGTTTTGCCGCCGGCATAACCGACCACAGCATCCTTCACTCCGGGCATTTGCCGGAAAACAGCCTCGACTCCCCAGAAACATCCGGCGCCAAAGGTCGCTTTTTCAGTGCTCATGGAGGCACGATCAAGCGGAAGAGCCGAGCCCGCAACCAGCGACTTTAGTGAGTCAGCTGTTCGACCTCTTCCACCCAGACCAGCTCGCAGGCGCCGTTGCCGGTATCGGTGCGGCTGAGCAGCGCCTTGAGCTGGAACTTCCCGTAGTTCAACGGCACTTCGTCCGGCGAAGCGTCCGTCTGCACCGGTCCGCTGGCCACGAGCACACCCGGCGGATAAACGACAAGGGGATAGAGCCGCTGGTAGGCGAACCAAACAAAGATAAGCACTGCAACGAAAGAGAGCGTTTTCACACTGGGGAGTTATTTGAGAGCAGGCTCGATGCTGGACCTGCGAGAGACCGAGCCGTCGGGGAAACGGTTGCTTGCCCCGTGCCTCGGGGCGATGATTCCGGGTCTCTGGGAGCCCCCTCCGGACCGCCAATTGCCTTTCCGGGACCGGAATCCCCCCTGTCTGCGGCAAAAAACCGGCAAAAACCCGAAAACCCGGCCCCAAATCTCTTGTCAACGAGAGGCGTGATCCTAGTTTCCACTCCTGTGCCCGCCAAACCATCGGCCCTCATCGACATCCGTGTCATTTATTGCGGCGACAACCTCGACCAGCTGCGCTAGCTCGTCGGCCAGCTCGATTTGATAGAACGAACGATACCCGATCCAAGTTAAGCAGATTGGCAGTCGGCCGCGGTCCGTGACGCGTTGAAGCTTTTTGATTGATCACCTTTGTTCATCCTCGTGGGCCTGGTAGCCGTGGCAACAGGTTCAAATCCAAACAACCTGGACTGGACAGCGCCTCTGAAGCCGTGCAACTGACCGTCGCCAATAACGCTTGGCTACCAGCGGTGCTCCCGAATCCGCGCTCCTGGCGCCGGATTCAACCTCCTAGCCATGCCATTCTTGCAGGCAGGGTGAGAATCATCTAGATTGCTAGCATTATGAATCGAATTATGAAGGCGACTTTGGTCCTTATCTCAGCGGCGTGGATCTTTGGGAGTCCGCAGTTGAGAGGTGCGGGTTCAAACTCAGTGTTCTTAAAGGTAGCGAGCGATATCAAAGTATCTCCGGGCGGTACGGTTCCACTGCTGTCTGCGACGATTCAACTTTCGACACCTACGTGGGTGTATGTTGAGTCGGATGGGCGCTATTATCCAGATGGACCTGCTTAAGCCAGCGCAGACATAAAAATCGATGGTCAAATTATTTCCAATGGCAGTTTAATATACTGGGCAAGCTCGCTGGCCGCCGAGCAGCATTCCTTTAATGTGATCGGCGCCTCGTTTCTTAATGCAGGCACACATACGGTGACGTTGGAAGGTGGGACCGTGAATGCCCCGGCCTATTTTGGAGCGGGAAGCGACCTATGCGTCCTGACCCAAGCAGCCAACACCGTGATGAACAAGAAGCTTGCCATGGATTCGCAACAACTTGATTTCGACACCTCTGGGATCGCCGAGTTCGATCCGTTACCCGGCAGCGGCTATTCTGCTTTAATGACGAACGCTGCAGGCAACGCAAGCAACGAGCCCATTGTCGCCATGCTTTCCGGACGAAACTACGAGAGCGGGAGTGCGGGCGATTCGATGTGGGGAATATTCTTAAATGGAAACGAACCGAATATCGATTCTATGTCTTGGTCGATCAACAACCTGTATGTTGGGGCCGAGACTCAATCCCCAATGTTTTCGCACGCCTTGTTCCTAACGCCACCGAGTGCAAGTTCAATTCAATTCATTGCATCGGAATCGCCATATACGGGGAACCAGATGCAATACAAGGTAGGAACCAACGCTAGACTAATTACCCTCACGGGGGGAATGACAGTCTACGGCAAGGCTCTTAATTCCAATTTCGATTACCAAAACGACGGGCTTTATCGTCGTTTTGCTTACGTCTGCATCGGCACAAACGGAGGGAACCCCGCATGTCCGCCGCAGGGGACCGAGGTAGTGTTGGCGCAAGGAACGGTGTCAATACCTACCGGGCACAACGGCGTCGTCCTATTTTCGGCGAAGACACGGGTTCAAGGCGATCCTTCCGACGGCGGGGGTACTGTCTATCTTTACATTAAAGTGGACGGAATAGTAAGGGGAAGCTTAGGCATTCAGCAGATATCACCAGCACCATATGCCGATAGCACCCGTACGATCTGCGCAAGCTATCTCTCGACTGGCACTCAGACTCTTTCAGTCGGCACTCACTCAGTGCAGGTTATTGGAAAAGCCTCCGGAGACTTCAAGAACCTATCGATGAATGCTTGTTTACCACTACTCTGGTTTGACTGAGCACACGGGGCGTAAATCACCGGTGGGGAGCATATTGAAGACTGGAAGGCGTAGAATTTTTTCCCAGATTCAGCGAATTAGCAGCGCGGTCCGGCTCTCGCTGCATCGGTCACACTCCCGTTGAGGTTTGGAGCTCTCTCCTTTAGATGTAACATTTGTGGTACGTCTTGCACTTTTCAGTTGGGAGACTTGGGGCGGGAGACGCCCTCCTGTATAAATTGTCATTCCACCCCCAGGACTCGCGCGGTAATTTATCTTCTGGCCCGTCGGCTCTTTGAACGCAATCTTGCGTTGCCGGACTTTCCGGAACGGCCGCATTGGCGAGGCCTGGGCTTGAGCGATTCGTCTGACTACGCTTCGAGGCTGGTGAGCAAGTTTGACTACGAAAACTCTTCCTTCCACGAGGAGCCGCGGCTGGACATCGTGGCGGACGTTGCTACAGACAAGGTGAATTCCTATGACTTCCTTCTTGCGTCCGAAGTGTTCGAGCATGTCCCTCCACCAGTGGATCGTGCCTTCCAAAACGTTTTCCGCTTACTGAAGCCTGGAGGTGTTGTCGTTCTGACTGTGCCGTATGGAATACAGCCGACAACGATAGAACATTTCCCCGAGCTCCACGAGTTCACAATCTCTCGAGTGGACGGAGATTATCAGCTTACGAACACGACTCGCGCTGGCGTCGTCCAGAACTTCGACCGCCTAATCTTCCATGGGGGACTTGGAGCCACCTTGGAAATGCGAATCTTTTCTGAATCCGACCTGATCCGGCACTTAGCGCGAGCGGGATTCATAGACATAGAGGTATATCGGCAACCGTGCTTCGAGTATGGCATTTGGTTCTCAACGCCGTGGTCGCTTCCGATCTCCGCCCGGAAGCCATGTCACTAAGGCGAACAGGGGAGCAAACGAAGGGCGGTCCTGGAATCTCGGCAAATTTTGTGTCCGATCGTTGACGAAAAGCAGGGCGCAGCGTGCTGCTAGGTGTGCGCTCCGCCTTCCTCACTTGGCAAATCCCGCTAAGGCGTGTCCAGCGAGTCGGTCACCTTGAGGCTGCCGACGACGAGCTCGCCGACCTCGAGCCGGCCGATTTTGGCCCGGCCGATGACAAGGCAGCCGATGGCCAAGGCTCCCAAAGCAAAGGTGCCGACGGCGATCGCGCCAGCCGCCAGCGCTCCCATCGATTGCGCCCCGATCGCGACGGCGCGCGCCTTAACGACTCCCCTCTCCTGCTGGATCTCGATTGGCTTGGTCATGCTTGTTTCCTCTTTTCTCTCGCAGATTCACCTGCACAGATACTCCTGCTCGCAGGCGGTTGTTTGTTTTCCGGCTAAGGGTCGATCCGGGAGATGGCGGCGGTGCCCGGAGCGAGGGATATGTCTCGCAATGTTATGCCGTCAAAGGATGGATAAATAGCCGAGCTGCCGTCGTAGCTATATTTATAGGCGGCGTGGCCGTGGGTCCGGAGCGCGACGCTGACTGTCGGGCTGGAGACCTTGTCATAAACGAATAGCACCTGCACGCCATCCGGCCTGATGAAGAGATGGCTGTATAATTCTCCCGCTTGTCCGCTCGTCACGGCAACCTTGGCGTCGGCATCGGCGGTGGTCAGGCTGCCGTGGTTGAGCAGGCCCATGAGCATCTGCACGGTGGAGAAAGCCAGTTTTTTGCCGCGGTCCTTGTAGGTGAGGCCGAGGTGGTAATTGGCATCGTCCCCCAGAGCCGGGTCGCTCGGGCGCAGGTCTTTGATTTCGTAGAAGCCCAACTCCTGGATGCTCGATTCGGCCAGGTAGGTGCTGACTGCCCGGGCGAACCAATCGGCTTGCTGCAGCTCCGTCTTCCCGGGCGTGGTGGCACACTGCTCCTAGGTCTGGAGTGACCGAACGAGGTCTCTTACCTTTTCGGCCTCGGGTGTATTCCAAAAGATAACATCGGCGTCATCGGAGGCGGCGGAGGAGAACTCGACGCGGCCGATACCTAGCAGGCCGCTCAGGCCTTTCTTGCTCAGGTTAATGCTGCGGATGTCCTGGATGCGGATCTCGTTTGAGGTCTTGTTGACGATGCCGTACTCGACGCTGACCCGGCGGTTGGTGACGGCGTACTTGCGCCGGCGGCGGTCGAGCTGAATCCATCCGGTGAGGAGAAGGGCGAGGAAGAGGAGGCCGGCGCGCGCGGCCCAGAGCATGAGGTCGTAGGCCGGGAGGATAAGCCAGAAGCTGCCGATGATGGCGGCGAGCAGGAGGAGGATGACAAACCATTTCCCGGTGTAGTGGAGATGCGAGACGGAGCCGGTCCAGACGGCTTGCTCGGCGGAGGCGGGCGGCGGTTCGCTGCTGGGCGTGGTCATGCGGGCTATATGCTGGCAGGGGCGCGCGGTGCAAGTGTTTCCTCAAGGGGTGGAATTTCCTTGCCGGGTTGACGCCTCGGGCGGCTCTCTTATTCGGAGGAAGGGGCCCACGGTCTAGAAGAATTTGGACGGCTCGAAATTCGGGGCGGCGACGGGCCAGAAACATTGCGCCGCATGCCGAGACCCTTCGCGAAATGCGCCAGCCTTCAGGGCATCGCTGATGAGGGATTTCAGCAAGGTCATTGTTGTCTCGAGATGGACTTTGGCGGCAGTCTCCGGGAGTTGGCCCAGATCTTCCTTGCACTCGTCGGCCAGATGGAAAATGCCTTCCAGAAGGCTGCGCTGAGTCTCGACCGGATATTGCGAGAAGTTCTC
Source organism: Chthoniobacterales bacterium (assembly GCA_038198475.1). Classification (GTDB taxonomy): domain Bacteria; phylum Verrucomicrobiota; class Verrucomicrobiia; order Chthoniobacterales; family UBA10450; genus Palsa-1392. The sequence continues at coordinate 6,257 of JBBPZW010000154.1, forward strand.
GCTGGCTATCATGACGAACGCGCTGGCCGACGACAAGTCCATGTGGAGATCTTGCTCCATCGCGCATGGCAGCAGCATTGCAGGATGATTAAAGGTTGTGGCTACTTGGCATTCCTAAAACGGGCTCTTTTTTTGCTCGCCACTCCTCCCGAGGGACGGGTAAGTCTGAGCCAGCGGCTAACGGAACTACTTTGATGAATAGCGTGACCAAAACAGTGATCGCGATCGTGTTCGCCTGGGGCGGAATGGCGGCCTGCCTCGCCCAGTCGCAGCCGGGAGGGTTGGCGACAGCGCTTGGAAGCGCGGAGGCGCGTCACTCGATGGAGGAGGCCAAGCAGGTAGCGATGGCTTGCAAGCTCTTTGCGAGCGATCACCAAGGGAGGAGCTGGTGCCGGAATATCTGCCGGACAAGAAATTGATCGCCGGATATGACTGCCTCGGGGGCAGCGATACGGAGGCGGCAAATACGTTGTTGCTGCGGAGTAAGGCGCTGACCAGGGATGGGCGCCGGATTGTGGTCCACTCGGATACGACTGTGGAGCTGGTGGCGCCGTAATGATTCGCTCGATGGAGATTCGATTAGATGACCTCCGTGGGGCCGAGATCATCGCGCTGCTCGAGGAGCATCTGCGCTGCATGGCCCGTATCTCTCCGCCGGAAAGCCGGCATGCGCTCGATCTCGACGGCCTGCGCGCCCCCGGCCTTACTTTTTGGACGATCTGGAGTGGGTCCGACCTTGCCGGTTGCGGCGCTCTGAAGGAACTCGATGGCGGGCACGGCGAAATCAAGTCGATGCGCACGGCCTATGACTATCAGCGCCAGGGTGTGGCTGCGCGCATGCTGCTACACATCATCGAGGAAGCTCTGCGCCGGGGCTATCGCCGCCTCAGTTTGGAAACCGGCTCGATGGGATACTTCGAACCGGCGAGGAAGTTATACCGCGGCTTTGGCTTTAAAGATTGCAAGCCTTTCGGTTCCTACCGGAAAGACCCAAACAGTGTCTTTATGACCAAAGAAATCTAGCCGCGTGTCGAAATCCTAACCCACGAAAGCGCGCGCGATTCCGGTAAGAATGAATAGGGAGAAGTCCAAAGCCAAACAGGGACGCATAGAGAAGCGGATCGATCCGGCACTTGATCTTCTGGGCGACGGCTATCGGCACGGTGCCGATTGTGCTGGCGGCGCTCGTTAGTCTCGGGATTGAGGTCTACTCGCTCGCGGCGGGGCCGGTGTGTTGTCGTTTCGGTTTTTCGCGCAGGGAGGAAGAAGCACGGATTATCTGCGGCCGCCTTCTGCCGGGTTGTCGGTCGCTCTGCTCGCGGGCTGTTGCACTTTGCTCTGGGTGCTTCGCCGGGCGTGCTTCGGCCGCAGGTTGGATTGAGGGCTCGCGCCCCGGGGCGGTTTCCATTTTCTGGCTCCTTCTTTTTTTCGATGGACGAACCGACGTTGGCGATGTTCACGGTTCTTTATCTCGGGTTGAGCCAGAGCGCGGCACGCGGGTGAGGAAAGGAATCGGCGGACGGGCCCCCGCGCACGTCTCGTGTGCTGGCGAAGGTATCTCGCCGTCGCAGACTTACTTGTCGCGCCGCCGGGGAGGAGGAGTTCGTTTCGGCGGGACGCCGAAACCAGCACGCGAGACGCGTGCGCTACCCGGATTGGGAGAGCAGGAAAATCGTCCGAACCCGCCCGCTTTTCTCGCAGGTCCATGACACGCTCTAGTCTTTCAGGAGGCGAACTACCTTCGCCAGGAACAAGACGGCCAGGAGCGCGAGGCCGACCAGGCCCGCGTAGACAATTCTATCCTGTCGCCGGGCGCGGCGCTCGGCCTCGGCGTAGGGGATGTTAGTAAAGCTGACCATTGTGTAGAGCGGCAGGCAAACGCCGGGGAGCAGACCTTCGAGGGTCTGGTCGAGCTTCTTCTTGGCGCGGAAGGCGCGGGAGGCGGTCTTGTCGCGCATCTCGATGAAGTTGTGCACCGCGAGGTCGGCGAGGGCGTCGGCGTTTTCTTTTCGGCGCCGGGTATATTCGGCGAAGGCGCGCTGGCGGTCGCCGGGGAACTCGGCCAGGCATTCGTCGAAGACGAAGCAATCCTCGAAGGCGGCGTTCATCCCCTGCCCGTAAAACGGCACGACGGCGTGGGCGGCATCGCCGACGAGGGCGACCTTGTCCTGGTAATGCCAGGGTGCGCAGCGGATGGTGACGAGCGACCCGGTGGGGTTCTCCCGGAAGTCCTCGAGGAGCGCGGGCATGAGGGGGACGGCGTCGGGAAATTCCTCGGCGAAGAAGCGCCGGATATCGTCGTTAGTCTGGACGGTGGCGAAGCTGCGCGGGCCTTCGAATTCCCAAAAGAGAGTACAGGTGAAGGAGCCGTCGGGGTTGGGCAGCGCGATCATCATGAAACTTTTGCGCGGCCAGATGTGGAGGGCGTTTTTCTCCATCCGCCAGGTGCCGTCGGCGGCGGGCGGGATGGTGAGTTCCTTGTAACCGTGAGGGAGATAACTCTGGCTGTACTCGAAGCGGTTAAGGCGCTGCATGGCGCCGCGGACGGCGGAGAAGGCGCCGTCAACGCCGATGATGGCTTCGGCGCGGGCGGTGATGTTCTCGTTAGTCTCGGTGTTGACGAGCTGGGCTGCGGGCGCGTCGAGGTCGACGTCGGTGCAGCGGTGGTTGAATTTTACCCGGACGTTTCCATAACGCTGCGCGGCCTCGATGACGACGGTGTTGAGCGCGCCGCGACCGATCGAGTTGATGTGCTTCGCCGGGTCGCGGTCGTAGGGGGAGAAATGGAGAGCGCCGCTCTTGTCGTGGATCATCCGGCCGCGCATCGGGATGGCGTGCTGGAGGACTTCGTCAGCGATGCCGAGCTGTTGCAAGGCGTGGATGCCTCGGGTGGAGAGGGCGAGATTGATAGAGCGGCCGCCGACGGTGTTGCCGACGCGGGGATCGGCCCGGCGTTCGTAGAGGTCGACCTCATAACCGCGCCGCCCGAGGTAACCGGCGAGCAGGCCGCCGGCGAGGCCGCTGCCGATGAGGGCGAATTTTGATCCCATGTGCACTCTACCGTGGATGTTTCCGGGATTTTGCCAAGTCTACGCGAATTTTCTCGTGGATGTCGCCTTCGACGGCGAGGAAGCGATCCTCAAGGCAAAGTGAAAGCGCACGAGTACGACGCGATCATCTGCGACTTGAAGATGCCGAAGCTGCGCGGGGACGAATTCTATCTCAAGGCGCGCGAGCTCCGGCCGGAGTTGTCGGATCGCTTCATCTTCATCACCGGATACGCGACGGACCCGGTTCTCCGTTCGTTTCTGGTGGAGAACGAAGTGAAGTTTTTGGTGAAGCCGTTTCCGATCAAGGGGCTGATCGCCTGCGTGGACGAGATTTCGCGCCAGGGTGTGAGTTGCCGCGGCGCTCTGTGAGCGCCGTTTGCAGGTCGCTTCGCGCTCCCTTCGGCGGTCATAGACCGTCGCTACAGCAACGCTCGCGATCAGTGGTGTTCGGAAAGGATTTTCGAGAAGCGCCAGACTTCCTCGAAGGTGTTGTAAAGCGGAGTCGGCGCGACGCGGATCACATTTGGCTCGCGGAAGTCGGTCTTCACCCCGGCGGTTCCGAGTTTTTTAAAAAGTTCTCGCGGATGCTCGTGGACGAGGATGGAGAGCTGGGCCCCGTGCTCGTTAGGCGCGGATGGAGTAATGACGCTGAAACGCGCTGAGCCGACCTGTTCCAGGAGAAATTGCAGGTAGCCGGTGAGCCGCAGCGATTTCGCGCGGAGGGCCTCCATTCCGCCGGCTTCATCGAAGATCGCGAAGGAAGTACGCAGCGGCGCCATGGCAAGGATTGGCGGGTTGCTCAGTTGCCAGGAATCAGCCGAGCGCACGGGCACGAACTCCGGCTTCAACTGCATGCGGAAACGCGTCGCCGGATCGTTGCCCCACCAACCGGCAAGGCGCGGCAGGTCGGGATTTGTCGCGTGCCGTTCGTGCACGAAAGCGCCCCCAACCGCGCCGGGGCCGGAGTTGAGGTATTTGTAGGAACACCAAACGGCAAAATCGACGTTCCAATCGTGCAGGCGAAGCGGGAGGTTGCCGGCGGCGTGCGCCAGATCGATCCCGACAGTACAGCCACGCTTTTGCGCCGCGGCCGTGATCTTCGCGATGTCGAAAAGCTGGCCAGTGAAGAAATTCACACCGGCGAAAAGGACGAGCGCGATCTCGTCGCCATGTTTTTCGAGCAGGGCTTCGATGTCTTCCTGGCGAAGTGCGTGCTCCCCTTCCCTCGGCTGCGCGAGGAGAAGTGAGTCGTTAGGTTCGAAACCGTGGTGCGCGATCTGCGACTTGATGGCGTAGGTGTCGGACGGAAAGGCCGGCGATTCCATCAGGATCTTGCGGCGCGCTTTGGTCGGACGGTAAAACGTCGCCATGAGCAGGTGGAGGTTCACCGTCAGGCTATTCATGCAGACGACTTCGTTAGGCAGGGCGCCCACCAGCCGCGCGGACGGCTCGCGCAGCGTCTCGTGATAGGTATACCAGGGCGTGGCGGCGTCGAAGTGTCCATCGACTCCGAGTCGCGCCCAGTCGTCCAGCTCCTGCTCAACTGCCGCCCGGGTCGTCTTCGGCATCAGGCCTAACGAATTGCCGACGAAGTAAATCAGCGGTTGGCCATCCGCGCCGGTCGGAATGTGAAAACGCTCGCGCATCCCGCGCAACCCGTCCGCGCGGTCCTGCTCGAGCGCGAATTCCTGGTCGGCGGAATAAGTCATCATGCGGAAGAATGAATCAGGAAACATCTGCGGTCATCTGCGAAATCTGCGGACTATTACGTTTTCCTGGGCGGCGGCTGCATGAATTCGATCGTGGTGCCGTCGGGATCGCGCACATAGACGACACGCCTTCCGGCATTCGGGCCGCTCGCCAGGGTGTGCGGCGTGCCGGCGGCTTTCCAACCCGACGCGGCGATGCGCTCCAAAATGGCGTCGAGGTTATCGACGGTGAAGGCGACGTGGACCGAGCCGACGTCGCACGGCCGGCAACGGACCTGCTTGCGATCGGCCGGGGCATGATACTCGAGCAGTTCGATTTTGTGTCCGGGCGCTTTCAGGACCGCAAGTGTGAGCTCCGCTCCCGGCACGCCGGTGACTTCGCTGGCCAGGCTCCCGATGTGATGCGTCCGGTGCGAAAACTCAAATCCGAGCACATCGCGCCAGAAAGCGAGCGACCGCTCCAGATTCGCCACCGTGATACCAGTGTGATCGGCGGCGATAATTTGAAACGGCGGCGTGTTCATGGCGTTAGGCGCCTCTAGCTGGGTCTGGCGTCTTCCTTCGAAGGTAGTGCGAGCTTCCAGCTTGCACCCCATATCCTGCAAGCTGGAAGCTTGCGCTACCTTTTGAATTTTGAGTGTGATTTTTCAGGCATATCCGCGAATCACCCGGGTAACAACCAATTCGTTGATTCACCGAGATGCACGCACCTGCCGCCACCATGACCAACCTTGCCAAGAGGGAAATTTTCACCCGCCTGCTCGAGCAACACGGCGGCATCATCCGCAAGGTCGCGCTCGGCTACACCAGTACCTTCGCCGATCGGGACGATTTGATGCAGGAGATCACGTTCCAACTCTGGCGGGCTTATCCGCGCTACTCGTCCGAGCGACCGTTCTCGACCTGGATGTATCGGATCGCACTCAACGTCGCGATTTCCTTCCTGCGCCGTCACACCCATCCCGTCAGGCAAACTCTTTCGCTAGAGGAAAACGAAATCGATGTCGCCGCGCACACGGCCGAACCGGACGAGCGCATGGCGCTTTTGCAACAGGTCATCGCATCGCTCCCGCCGCTCGATCGCGGTCTGCTTCTTCTTTACCTCGACGACCATAGCTATCGCGACATCGCCGCCCATTCTCGGCCTGACCGAGACCAACGTGGCAACCAAACCCAACCGCCTGAAACAGCGTGTCCGCGAGGAGACGCTCCAACTTGACCGGCAAAACTCATGACTGAACTCGACGATCTCAAATCCACCTGGCAAACGCTTAACCGCAACCTCGAACGGCAACACGCGCTTGCCCTCCATCAATTTCGAGAAAACAAGCTGACGCGTTTTCGCTCCGGCTTTCGACTGCTCGTCACCGGGCAGATTATCCAAATCATTTGCGGCGCGCTGCTCGCGCTGCTGGGCGGAAGTTTCTGGGTCGATCACCTCGGCGCCGCTCACCTCATAATCTATGGCATCTCGCTCCATCTTTACGGCGTCATGATGATCATCTTTGCCGCGCGCGATTTGTTCCTCATCCGGCAGATGGATTACTCGGCGCCCGTGCTCGTGCTGCAAAAGCAAATCGCGGCGTTGCGCGCCTGGCATCTGCGGACTGGGCTTTGGTTTGGCATCGCGGGCTGCTTCATTTGGATTCCAGCCATGCTCATGATTTTTTATGGACTGGGCGCCGATGTCTGGCGGCATAATCCAGATGTCGTCGGCTGGTTTGTCATGAGTGGAGTTGTCTGTCTCGGAGTCCTTCTTGGAATCGTCTTCTGGTCGCGTCGTCCCGGAAAGGAATCGCTGGCGAGCAACCTCGAAGCCAGCGCCGGCGGCCGCAGCGTCAGGCGCGCGCAGGCCCTGCTCGACGAAATCGAGCGCTTCGAAAGCGAGTAACCGGAGAACGACTACTCGAGGCGCCGGCGAGTTCGCGAGCCCTTGCGCACGGCAAAGCGAAAAACATCGGGACGATTGTAGTGACCCGCGACATCGAGCGTCATCTTTTCGCGATCGATCGCGGCGAGATCGAGTTCTGCGCTGACGATGGTCTCCCGATCAAAAACGGGCTCGACCACATAACGACCGTCCGGCCCGATGACCGCGCTGCCTCCGCGAAGAACGAGAGCTTCCGGATCCGCCGCCAACTGCGGAACTGAAGCTAGTTCCGCGGGCAAATCCTTCGCCTGCATGATAAGGCCGGCGGCGAGGACAAAACAGCGTCCCTCAAAGGCGTAATGCCGGCTCGCGAGCTGATGGTCTTCATGCACGGTTGGCCAAACGGCAACGTGAATTTGTTCGCCCGCGATATGAAGCGCCTGGCGCGCCATCGGCATCCAATGTTCCCAGCAGATCAACCCGCCGACCCGGCCCGCCGGCGTCGCGATCGAGCGCAGACCCGTCCCGTCGCCCTGACCCCAAACCAGCCGTTCGGTGAAAGTGGGCACCAGCTTGCGATGATGATTCGCCAGTTTGCCATCGGCCCCAAACATGAGGAGCGAGTTGAAGAGCGTGCCGTTGCCGGGACCGCTCTCCACCTTTTCGTTAACCCCGATGACCAGCGTGACCTTCAGCCTGCCCGCCAACTGCGCGAGGAGACGAGTCTCGCTGCCCGGCACAGTCACGCTGTTCTGGCGGAAACGCGCAAAGACTTCCTTGGTCGGCGCATGATCCCAGAGTGCCGCGTCCGGACAATAATCCAGCCAGGCTGGATAACCGGGGAGCCAGGTTTCGCCGACCACGACGACCTGCGCGCCATCGCGCGCCGCGGATTCGACCAGACCGATAAGCTTCTCGAGGCTGGCCGCGAGATCGAGCGCGACCGGCGAGGACTGGATGATGGCGACACGAACCTTCATTCGACAGGCGCTTCATCCAACCGCCGCGATCACCTTCAGCTCGATCGCAATCGGCGTCGGGAGCGCCCCGACTTCAACCGTCGTGCGCGTCGGATTCGGTTTTCCGGGACCGGCAAAATATTCCGGATAAATGCGGTTAAAGATTTGGAAGTCCTTCTTCATGTTCGTTAAGAAGACGGTGATATCCACGATGTCATTCCAATTCGCGCCGGCATCTTCCAGAACGAGTCGCACGTTTTCAAAAACGGCGTGGCACTGTTTTTCGATGTCGTAACTGACGATGTTGCGCTCGGCATCGAGCGTCACGCCCGGGATTTCCTTGCTTCCCCGCACCCGCGGTCCGATTCCGGACAGGAAGAGAAGATTGCCGACTCGTTTCGCATGCGGAAAAGCGCCCACTGGTTCGGCCGCGCGCTGGCTTTCGAAGGATTCACTCATGTTTTGTATCCACAGATTTCGCAGATCTACACAGATTATTTGCAGGGGAGTCTCCCTTCCCAATCTGTGAGAATCTGAGAAATCTGTGGATCATCCTTTCCCCTATTTGGCGATGCAGACGTTTTTCGGCTCGGTGAAAAAGCGGAGTGCTTCTTCGCCGCCTTCGCGGCCGACGCCGCTTTGTTTCATTCCACCAAACGGCACGCGCAGGTCGCGCACCAGCCAGCAATTTACCCAGACGGTGCCGGTATGAATCTGCTCCGCCACGCGATGGGCGCGACTCAGGTTTTGCGTCCAGACGCTGGAGGCGAGGCCGTATTCGGTGTCGTTGGCGTAACCGATCACTTCCTCCTCCTTGTCGAAGGGCGTGATCGTCACGACGGGTCCGAAGATCTCTTCGCGATTGACGCGGCAACCAACTGGGAGCCCGGTGATCACGGTGGGCGGAAAAAAATAGCCGTCGCGGCAGCGGTCGTTAGGCGCGGATGGCGCGACGCCACCAAGCGCAATCGTGCCGCCCTCCTCTTTGGCGAGATCGACGTAGAATTTTACCTTCTCGAGCTGCGTCTGCGAGACGATCGCGCCCTGCTCGGTCTTCTCATCCAGCGGGTCCCCCAGTTTCAGTCGCCCAACCTTCTCGGAGAATCGCCTAACGAATTCATCGTAAACGGGCCGCTCGACAAAGACGCGCGAGCCGCAGAGGCAAACCTGGCCCTGGTTGGCGAAGGAAGAGCGCACGCTCCCGGCGATGGCTGCATCGAGATCGGCATCCGCAAAAATGATGTTTGGATTTTTCCCGCCAAGCTCGAGCGAGATTTTCTTGAAGAGCGGCGCGCCGGCCTCCGCGACTTTGCGCCCGGTAACCGTCCCGCCGGTGAAAGAGATCGTGCCGATTTTCGGATGCGCGGTGATCGGGGCACCAACATTCGGGCCGGTGCCGTGAACGATATTGAGAACGCCGTCCGGCAAGCCCGCTTCCCGACAAACTTCACAAAGCAAAAACGCGGTCATCGGCGTCAGCTCACTCGGCTTCGCGACCGCGGTGTTTCCGACCGCAATCGCAGGCGCGATTTTCCAGCTCAACAAATAGAGCGGCAGATTCCAGGGCGAGATGAGACCGACAACACCGCGCGGCTGGCGCAGGGTGTAGTTGAAGGCGACGCCGTCCATCACGTGCGCCTCGTTTTCCGTGTGCAGGATGGCGGTCGCGAAAAAACGAAAATTGCTCGAGGCCCGCGGGATATCGAGGCTGCGCGCTAGGGCGAGCGGTTTGCCGGTGTCGATCGATTCGGCACGGGCAAACTTCTCGAGATCACGATCGATCATCTCCGCGATGCGGAGGAGAATGCGCGAGCGCTCGGCGACCGGCGTGCCGGCCCAGGCGGGAAAGGCTTTCTCCGCCGCCGCCACCGCGCGCTCGACGTCCTGGCGGTCGCTGTCTGGGACTAACGAATACGGTTTCCCGGTCGCCGGCTCTATATTGTCGAGATAATTCCCGCCGAGCGGCGGAACGAATTCACCGCCGATGAAATTTTGAATCTGATCGAGTTGGGTCATGGCGCCTCGCTACAGTAACTGGCGCAAAAGGCGGAGCCAGTTTCCACGCAGAATTTTCTCGATCTGCTCGTCGCTGAAACCGCGCTCGATCAACTTGCGCGTCAGGTTACGGGCGTGGCTGTGATTGCCGAGATCGGGCAGAAAATTCGGCGTCGTCAGTTTAGCCTGGAGCGCTTCGCGTTCGGCGTCCGGCATTTGCCGCCAGAGGAATTCGCAAAAGTCGAAACCGATCCCGACGCCGTCGATCCCGATCAGGTTCGCGACATGCTCGATGTGGTCGACATAACGATCGAGCGTGGCCTTCTCCCGCTTCGGACTAACGAGAATGGCATTGATCCCGATGACACCGCCGCGCGCGCCGATCATTTTGATCTGCTCGTCGCTAATGTTGCGCTCCATGTCGTAGTAACGGCGGGCGTTGCTGTGCGAAACGATCAGCGGCCGAGTCGTTAGGGCGCAGATCTCCTCGAAGCCCGCTGGGTTGATGTGCGCGAGGTCGAGGATGATCCCGAGCTGCTCGCATTCCTCGACCAGTTCCCGTCCAAAGCTCGTTAGGCCAGCGGCGGGCGAACCGCTGGCCGCGAAAATTCCCCCGGCGGCCGCGGCATTGACCCGGGCGTGAGTGAGCGAAATGGCGCGCAGCCCGAGCTCGTGAAAAATATGGAGGAGATGGAGATTCTCCCCCAGCGGCTCCGCGCCTTCCATGGTGAGGAGGAGCGCGATTCGGCCTTCGCTTCGCGCCTGCTCGATTTCGGCAAAAGTCCGGCAAAGCGCGAGCGCGGGGGTGGCGGACAGTTCCGCCTTGAGCAGCGCGACCTGGTCGAGCGCGACGCGGAGCGCGGGTTCGCCCAGATATTCGTCCTCGATGTAAAGGGCGACGCCGAGCAGGCCGATATCGCCGGCGACAAATTCCGGCAGGAAGTCGCTCGCGACCACGTTTTGGCGCGGGCGGCTGAGAAAAAGGCTGAGCGGTAGATCGAAATGCAGATCGATCAGCCCGCCGGCATGGAGACGCGAGACTCTATTTTCCATTATGTGGCAGGGACGGGCGCGACCGCTTCGAGAATGGCGCGCGCGGCAGTTTCATTGGCGCCGCCCTGGCCGAGCCGGGCGATCACCTTTTCGAAAGCAGCGAGCATTTCCTTACGCCGATCGCGGTCGTCGAGCAAACGCAGGACGGCGGTTGCGATCACGGCCGGTTGGGCATCGCCCTGGATAAACTCGGGAACGATTTCACGATCCGCCAGGACGTTAGGCATGCCGAGATATTTTACTCGAATCAGCATCCGCCCGGCAAGATAGGTCAGGGCGGCGACTTTGTAGACGAGGACGAAGGGCAGGCCGAAAAAGGCCGCCTCGAGCGTGGCCGTGCCCGAGGCGACGACGCCGGCCGAGCTCCGCTGCATGGTGCGGGCGGCCTGCCCGACCACGACCTCGACTTGACCTAACGAATTGAGCACCGGGGCCAGGTCGTGCCGGATCACTTCGGCGAGCGCTTCGGACGCGGCCGCGATTTCGAAATGCAGTCCCGGCCGCTGCCGGTGCAGCGCGCGCATGACCTCGATCAGGATTGGCAAAAGCTTGCGCACTTCGCGCGCCCGGCTGCCGGGGAAAAGACCGACGAGGTGGGGCAGACGCACGACGTCGATTCGTTTGGCCTGGAGATTTTCGATCATGGGATGCCCGACGAAGATCGTGCACAGTCCTGATTGTTTGTAGAGCTCGGCCTCAAAGGGAAAAATGCAGAGCATGAGGTCGAGCCACTGCGCCATCTTCGGGATGCGGCCGCGGTTCCAGGCCCAGACCTGCGGGCTGATGTAGTAAATGATTTTTCCGCCTAACGACCGGGCCCGGAGGGTGCGGGCGAGTCGGAGATTGAATCCCGGGTAATCGATCAGGACCACTGCGTCCGGCCGCGCGGCGGCGATCTCATTGAGCGTCTTGCGAAATTCCTGCCGAAAATAGTTGTAATGCTTAACCACTTCCCAGAGGCCGACCACGCCCGCCTCGTCGCTCCAATCCAGAAAACGTTCGGCGGCCATTTCCTTCATTTTTGGGCCGCCCCGGCCTAACAATCGAATTCCAGGGTGCAGTTCGCGCAACGACTGCATGAGCGCCGCACCGTGATTGTCGCCGCTCGCTTCGCCGGCGACGAAGTAAATGCTCAACGGACGATCCATCGAGAGGTCACTGCGCGGCCTGGATTCGCTTCGTGATATCGACCGCAAGCTCGAGCGCGGCGGTCGCCTCGAATCCCGAAACCTTCGGCTGCAAACCGGCGCGCGCGCATTCGATGAAGGAAAGAATCTGGCGCTTGAGCGGTTCTTCTTTTTCGATCTCCACTTCGGCGCGCTCGATCCCCCCGCCCGCCTTGCGATAGATTTCGCCGGTCTGATTTTGATAATCGAGCGAGAGATAAGCGTCCTCCTGGAAGACGCGGATCTTACGCATTCGCTCGGGACTGATGCGGCTCGAGGTAATGTTAGCGACGCAGCCGTTCTCGAAACGAATTCGCGCGTTGGCGATATCCTCGCGTCGGCTTAGAACGGGCACGCCGACGGCATCGATCGTCTGCACCGGCGACCTCACGAGATGCAGAATGATTTCCAGGTCATGAATCATGAGATCGAGCACAACGCCGATGTCGGTGCTGCGATTTGGAAAAGGCGAGAGCCGATGCGCCTCGATGAAGCGCGGATGAGTGAGGCGAGCTTCGAGCGCGCGCAAGACCGGGTTGAAGCGTTCCACGTGGCCGACCTGCAACACGAGTTTTCGCTCCGCTGCGATCTCGGCGAGTTGGCTGGCTTGCGCGGTGTCCTCCGCGATCGGTTTTTCGACTAAGAGATGCTTTCCTTTTTCGAGAAGCGGCTGAGCGATGGCGAAGTGCGAGTTCGTCGGGGTGGCGACAGAGGCGGCATCGACCAGGCCGGCGAATTCCTCCAGGGAACTGGCCGCGCGCACCTTGTATTGCTGCGCGATCCCGGCGGCGACTTCCGCATTGCTGTCAAAAATGGCGGTGAACTCCGCGCTGTCTGTCTCGGCGTAGAGCCGCGCGTGATTTTTGCCGATGTGCCCAACCCCGACGACTCCGACACGAAGAGCTTTCATGAAGGAAGACGATTAGGATATCGGTTGGACATGCGAGATATGTTCCCAGTCAACCGCACCGATGAAACAAACGCAAACTGAATGGGAAGA
>JBBPZW010000155.1:0-11338 GCA_038198475.1 Chthoniobacterales bacterium
ATCGACAAAAAGGCTCAGGCGCGGATTGAACAGGTCGTGTCCACCCGCCCGGATCAAACCCGGCGGCGGCTGCGGGTAATGATAGTATTCGAGATCGAGCAAACCGCTGACCCGCGCTCGCACCTGATCGTCAAAGGCGCTGATCGTTAGGGCTTGCTCGACCTCGTCGAAAAAATCCTCGGCGTTGGCGACGCGCATGAGAGAGGCGAGCAGGCAGGCGCAAAAGAAAGCCGGTCTCATGGCACGACCCCGCTTGCTTGGGCGGCCGGGGCGGCGGCACGAAATGTAGCGCTAAACTCGGTCCGTTCCGGATCTGACCTAACGAGACGAAGCTCGCCGCCATGAAGGCGCACGAGTTCGCGCGCGAGGTTGAGGCCGAGTCCGTGCCCGGGCACATCGTGACTGGTATCGGCGCGATGGAAACGCTCAAAAATAAAGGGCTGCGCATCGACCGGGATGCCGCGGCCGGTATTTGCCACTCGCAATTCGACCTGTTGGCCAGATCGTTTCGCGACGATGCGGATGGTGCCACCGGGCCGGTTGTATTTGCGGGCATTGTCGAGGAGATTTTGCACAACCAGGCCGGTGTATTTGATCTCGCCGGTGATCCAGAGGTCCTCTGGTATATCGGTCTCGACCTGCAGGCGACCCGCATCAGGCATCGCCAAAAGATCGTCGGTCCATTCCTCGACCAGATGGGTGAGATCGACGGTGTTGAGCGTCAATCGCAGTTTACCCGCGTCCATCCGCGAGAGCAGGAGCAGGTCCTCGACCACGCCGGTGAGCCGATAAGTCTGGTGAATGAGGGTGGAGATTTCCTCGTAGAATTCCTGCGGAAAACCTTCGCGAGCGAGCAGCGAATCGAGCCCGACCCGCAGGACCGTGATTGGATTTTTGAGCTGATGCGATGCATCGGCGGAAAAGCGGGCCGAGCGCTGCAACTCTTCCGCGGTTGTTTGCAGCTCCGCTTCCGCCCGCTGGCGCTGTGCAAAATTTTCCTCGGAGACGACAGCCAGTTCCTCCACCGGTTGCGAGAGACGGCGGGAAAAGAAATGGCTCACGAGGAAACCGCCGACGAGCAGGAGGCCGCCGGCGCTCAAAATCTGCCAGCGCAATCGCGCCTGGAGCGCGAGCAACTGATCGAGCGGATAAACGCAAACCTCGTAAGCCGGCGGGTAATCGGAATCGAGATTGAGCCGCTTGAAAAAGAGGAGATTCGGCACGCCATCGATCGCAGTCCGCAAGCTCTCCTCTCGTCCGTCCGGATGCGCCAGCTCGTGAACAACTTCCCTCGCGATCTTTTCCTCCGCGGTCCGATCGAAGCCGGCTAGCTGCAATTTTCCATCAACCAAGATCCCGCTTTTCATTCCGATCGATGCCCCGTGTGGGACAGTCTCAACTGGCTTAAACCCGAGGACGAGGGCCGCGATCACTTCGTTCGTCTCGGTCGAGCGAATCGGAACGGCGATCATTTCGTCGATCGTCGGCCGGCCGGTTTCATCGTGTCGCGCGAGGTAACCGGTCTGCATCGTCGTCGGGAGATGAGGCTGGGCGACGCGCGCCTCCTCGTTAGGCAAAAGGGCTCCGGCGTCGCCGGTTGGCGGGACGATGACGGCACCATGGCTGTCGAGAAAACGGTAGAAGTGGGCATGGAGCGTGGCGGCGGCATCGACTTCATCGGGGGGGGCCCGCTCCATCAGATCGCGCAATTCCTCGCGCGCGCTCGGGTAGAGCAGGTCGAGCGCGTTATCCTCCAGCGCGGCGTGGATGCGGGCGTTCTGCGCCAGCGCGCGCGAGCGATCGGCGACCGCCGTATTGCGCAAATCCTGCAGGCGATGAAGGGAGGCCAGTTCGAGCTCGAAATCGCGTTGCAGCCCAGCCCCCGCGTCGTCCGCCGCACGCCGTTGGGCGAAGAAAATGCCTAACGAAGTAAGGGTCGAGACGACCACCATCATGGCGACGAGGAGCTTGGTCCGAAAGCGCCGGATCCCAGAGGTGCGAGACTCGGCGGCGAGGTTCACGGGAGGTTGGTATGCAGGGCCGCTCCGTTCTTCAGCTCCACCGGCTGTTCTACCGTCTTGCGGCTGTTGATCCAAGCCTTCAGGATATACCGGCCGGCCGGCAGATTCGTTAAGCGGAAATGTCCGCCGGCATCCGTGATCGTGAAGTAGGGCGTCTGAAGAACAAGAATGAGGCCCCGCATGTGTTCGTGAATGTCACAGCGGAGTGTGACCAGGCCCGCTTTGTCGAAGACGACCGACGGCACGGGCTTTTCTTCCGGCGGGTAGCGCCCGAGATCGAAGCGCTTCGCGGGCGAGTAGGAAAAGATGTTGTGATAAGTGTCGTCCTCGTTAGGGAATTCCACCTTCGTGCCGACCTCGATCGCGAGGAGTGGTGGGCGAAACCCGAGATCTTTTTGCGAAACGAACTTGGTCGGCAGATTGCCCGACTTCGGGAAATTCCCTTCCAGGTAAACCACCGCGCGCGGTGGATCGGTCGCGAGCACGCCCGCCTTGCTCACGATTTCGTAGCGCTCGTTTTCCACTGGTGCGAAGTGGGCCTTGGGTAGCTCTACCGTTCCTTCGATCGTGGCCTGGCCCAGGCAGGCGAGCGGCGCGCCGAGAAGCGTCCCGCAAATGCTGATTGCCATCGACAAGTTTTTCATGTGGCAAGTCCCTCAAGATCGGTGCGCTCCGGGCACTTAGTCGTCAACCAATTTCGTTTCCCCATCTGGTTTACAACGATGTCGGTGGGAATAAGCAGGGAATGAAAAGTAACAAGCCTGTAACCTTTCGCGAATCGCCCTGCGGAATGGCCCGGCGAAAGCTGGCAACCTTCCAAATTTCTCCGGTTAATAACATTCCGAATCATATGCGTATCCTGGCAGTAGAAGATGAAGTGCGCCTTGCGCGGCACGTCTCGCGCGCCCTCATCAACGCGGGGCATGAGGTCAGTGTGGTGCACGATGGCGAATCCGCTTTGCGCGATGCAAAGGAAACCCGTTTCCAATTGATCGTGCTCGACGTCATGCTTCCGGGAATGGACGGCTTCGAGGTCCTGCGTCAGTTGCGCAAGGCGCATGTCGATAGCCGCGTGCTTATCCTGACGGCGCGCGGGGAATTAAACGACCGGGTAGACGGACTCGCGCTCGGGGCCGACGATTACCTGGCCAAACCCTTTGCGATGCAGGAACTGGTTGCCCGGGTGGCAGCGCTCGGGCGCCGTTATGCGGAAAAGGCGGCGGTAAAATTGCAGGTGGCCGATCTCGCTCTAGACCTGGTCGACAACGAACTCCATCGCGGAACGCGCCGGATCGAGCTTTCGGCTCGCGAGCTTACTTTGCTGCGAGTCTTGATGCGTGAGCCTGGCCGCGTTTTTACCCGCACCGAGCTGTGCGAGAGGGTCTGGGAGCGAGAACACGAGTACGACATGAAACTGGTCGAGGTTTTCATCAGCCGGCTGCGCCGCAAGATCGATTCGCCACCGCTCATCCACACCGTGCGTCATCTCGGATACATGATCCGGGAAGAGCCATGAAAAAGTGGCCTCTGCGCTGGAAGCTGGCTCTTTATTCCGCGCTCCTCGCGCTCGCAGCCACGATCGGGGGTGCAGCGACGACCTGGACGGTCATGCGCTACGAGGAGATCGCGGCTTTCGACCGCCGCCTAACGATGGACGCGCACGAGCTTTTTCGCGACGTCGAGCATTTTGATCGCGATGCCAACCCCGATCGCAATGCCTTCCAGGAAATCTTCGTCCCGCTCGCCCTCCGCAATCGCGTTATCGAAGTGACCGACGCCGGAGGGAAAACCCTCTATCTGTCGCCGAGCTTGCGGGAGGCGCTCTCGGGAGATGGAATCAAGGAAATTCATACCCGCAAGATCGGCAAACGCAGCATTCGGGTGGGAGAATTCACCGAGCGCGGTCTTACCCTCCGCGTCGGGGCCGACTTGAAGGAGATCAATCAAATCGGGACCGATATCTTTCGTGGGATGCTCGCCGCCATTCCGACCGTCCTCCTCGTGATCGTTGTCGGCGGGCGCTGGGTCGCAGGAAAAGCGATCGCGCCGGTGGAGGAGATTCGCCAGGCGGCAGCGCAAATTACCGTGCGGCGTCTCGACCAGCGTTTGCCCGTCCCGCCGACCGGCGATGAAATTGCCGGCCTCATCGAAGTTCTCAACGCCGCCTTCGAGCGACTGCAACGGAGCTTTGAGCAGTCGGCTCGATTTTCCGCCGATGCCTCGCACCATCTTAAGACTCCGCTCGCGGTCTTGCGCGCTGGGATCGAGGAGATCCTAAACGACGCGGATTGCAAACTTGAGACCCAGGCGACCGCCGAAGGGCTTCTCCATCGAGTTCACCAGCTTAATTCCGTTGCCGATAACCTGTTGCTTCTGGCGCGGACCGATGCCGGCCGGCTCGAATTGCGCAAGAACGAGTTCGATTTAAGTGAGTTGCTCGAGGGCGTGCTTGACGACGCCCATGCCCTCGCGGAGCCGCTTTACCTAACGATCGAGGCCGAGGTGCCAAAGATTCTACGGGTCAAGGCAGACCGTGAATTTGTGGGGATGATCACACAGAACCTTCTCGAGAACGCGATCAAGTACAACGTGCGCGGCGGTCGGGTACGGGTAGAAGCGCGGGCGGCGAATGGTTCGGTCGAGCTGAGTATCGGCAACACCGGAGAAGGCATCCCGGCGCACCGCACCGCACATTTGTTCGAACGGTTCTATCGGGTGCGCGGCGACGAACGGGTTGGCGGCAGCGGGTTGGGCTTGAGCACCGCACGCGAGTTGGCGCGGGCGCATGGTGGCGACATTGTTCTCGTCAAATCGACACCGGAGTGGACGGAGTTCAGGGTTTCGCTTCCTCAGCTGGCTGAGCGACCTCCTGGAGTTTCAACTTCAAGTCGAAAGGCCGCGACGTTAAAGGTAACGACCCTGTTACTTTTTACTTTTGGACCGATATTACGCAGTATTTAGGATGCTCCCATGCAAAACGATCCGTGCCGCAGCCAACCAACCGCAAAACCGGCCATCCTTCCCCAGTTTGGACCCGCGATCTCCCTTGGAATGGCGCCTCCTTTGTCCGCTGTTCGAAGCCCCGCGGCCAGACCTGCGAGACTCTGGAAACAATTTCTTCTGGGGCTAAGTCTTCTCGTGGCCCTCGGTTCGCAATCCTTTGCCCAGTGGACCCAAACCTCCGGGCCGGGGGGTGGATTAACGACCGCCATCCATGCGCGAGGCACGACGTTGCTCTGCGGAAACTTCGAGCATTTTACTCTGACTAATACCGACCCGAACGCCGGAACGCTCTATCGCAGCGTCGATCATGGCCTGACTTGGACGGTCTCCAATACAGGCTTCACCGGAGTCCCCGATGCGTTCACCGATAACGACACGAGCGTTTTTGTGGCGACGGAGACGGACGGAATCTTCCGCAGCATGGATGATGGCGTGACCTGGTCGGCCTTGGCGAACACGAATCAGTTATCTCCGTTCAAGCTCCTCTACGCAAATGGCGTCCTGTATGTGGGCAGCTCCACCAAAGGCGTTTACCACTCCCTGGATAACGGCAATACCTTCCTGCCTTATGCCAGCGGGCTTCCAGATGTTCCCGGAATCACGTCGATGGCGCACGTGGGCGATACGGTGTTCGTCGGCGTCTCCACTCTTTTCCCGAGGCCACAGGGTGTGTATCGCAGCACCGATGAAGGCATGAACTGGGTTCAAGTGAACAACGGCATGGGCGCCAATCCCTCGATCAACGACCTCGTCGTCAAGGGCACCACCATTTTCGCTGCCAAAGCAGGCCTTTTCGACGGCGCGATTTACAAGTCCACCGATTTGGGAGCGACCTGGACGATCTCCAACAATGGTAACCCAGACCAACCGCGGGTGCTTCACGCCGCCGGGGATGGCTCCCTGTATTTGAGCGCGTTTAACGGGTTTGGGACCAGCTCGATCTACCGCAGCACCAACGACGGCGCTTCCTGGACCCTGACCGGCCCCGGCATCCCCTCGACCGAGGCGACCGTCGCCTTTGCGTCGATTGGCGGCGAGGTTTACACCGGGTTGGCTAATTACGGAAGCGTTTATAAGACCCTCGATGCCGGCGCGAGCTGGCAGTCGAGCAATATCGGGTTGCCCGAAGTGGATGTGAACGCGATCTTTCCTTCCGGGAGCTACCTCTTTTCCGGCAGCCTCAGCGTTCCCGGCATCCACCGTTCCGCCGATGGGGGCAATACCTGGCTGCCTTTCGGCCAGGGGTTGGACAGTAGTACCGTCAAGAGTGTCACGGCCTTCGCGCAAAATACCAGCTACCTCTTCGCCTCGGTCGATGGGAAGGGCCCTTATCGCAGCAGTGACAATGGCGCCAACTGGCAACTGGTGAGCAACGGCCTCACTACTTTCGGCGTCTACGGGCACGGCTTCGCGACCAATGGGACGGATGTTTATCTCGCAACGGAAGATGGAGTTTTCCGCACGACTAACAGCGGCGGTAACTGGACCATCGCCAGCCCTGTGGTCAACAACAGCCGTCCGCAGGTGGATTCGATCGCCGTTTTGAGCGGAAGCGTTTATGCCGGGACCTCCGTCAACGGCATCTTTAAGTCCTCGGATAACGGAGCGACCTGGACCTTCTCGAGCAAGGGAATACCCGGCGCGGCGCCGATTCTTTCCCTGGTGGTGCGCGGAACTGACCTCATTGCGGGGACCGGGAGCGGAGTCTATCTCAGCTCCGACAATGGCGCGAACTGGTCGTCGCGCAGCAGTGGCCTGGCCGCAGGACAGGCCCGGACGGTCGCGGCCCTGGGCGACACGTGGGTGACGGCGATTTACGACATCACTAACGGCGGTTCCCAAGGCCTTTTCATTACCACCAACAGCGGAGTGAGCTGGTCGGCGTTTTCCGGAGGCATCGGCTTCAACGCCGTCCGCGCACTCGCGATCAGCGGCAGCACCATTTTTGCCGGAACGGAAACCCAATCCATCTGGACAGCGCCATTGCAGGTGACGGTGGGCAACACCCTCAGCGTCCTATCTCAGAGCGTGACTCGCTCGGTAAGAGGCACGCGGACGACGGCCACCGACACGGTTGTTGTCAAGGACCAAAATGGACAGCTAGTTTCTGGAGTCACCGTCTCGGCGACTTACTCTGGCCCCAGTGCGGGGAGCATCTCAGGCATCACCGATACCAGTGGCCTCGTGAAATTGAAGACGCGTGCGGCGCGCAATCCAGTGGGAACCTGGTGCTTCACGGTCACAAACCTGACCAAGAGCGGCTATACCTACGATCCCAGCGCGAACGTTGTCACGACCCAGTGCGAAAACTAGCAGTAGGAGCCAGGAGACTTTCGGGTCCCGGTATCAGGATCAGCTTCGGATGGCCCTGAGACTAACGCGGGCTCGGCACTCCAAGGATAGGCGCTTTGTAAGCGCCCTCGGCGTTCCTAACCGCCGCTCCTTGGGTATTCACGCGCTTTTCACTTTTCCCGAGTCCTAACAATCGGGCAAAAGTAGCAACCGCGTTATCTTTTCTCTTTTGACTCTCCAGCTGGAGTGTTGCAGAATCGCAGTCATATGAAAAACCGTTCCTGGCTTGCCGCCATCGCTCTGGCGCTTCCCGGATTGCTTTTTCCCCGCGACGCTCGAGCGCAAACGACCGTAATTAACTCATTGTCCGCCACGACTCTGGCGCAGGCCGGTCGCCTCGTCATCCAGGGCAGCAACTTGGGCGCGCGACTGGGTAACGGCAAAGTAACTATCGGTGGCGCATCGTCGCCTATCAGTAGCTGGACCGATAATGCCATCACCCTCTATGTGCCGGATGCTTCGCCCCTCAGCGCAGACCTGGGGAAAGTCACTTCCGGCCGGGCGAGCGATGCTCTTACCCTGAATGTGACGGCGCGCCCCGCCACGACGGATCGCATCCGCTGGCGTTTCCAGACAGCAGGCCTTTACATTCAGGGTCGCCCGGGAGTCGGCCCTGATGGGACTGTTTATGCACTCGACGTGGACGGTCATCTCTACGCTCTCACCTCGGCGGGCGGGTTGAAGTGGATTTTCAACACTGCTGCCACCGCGGTGCAATCGGTGGACGTGGGGGCTGATGGCACGGTCTATATCGCTTCCGCCGGAAACACCATCTATGCCGTTAACCCCGACGGGACATTAAAGTGGCAGGTGAGCGACCCCTCCGGCGAAGCGGTCGAAGCCGGTCCCAACGTCGGCTCCGATGGCAACATCTACGCTGCGACCGAGGATAGCGGAATCGCGAACGGCCTGGGCGCAATAACCATCTCGCCGGCGGGTCAGATCCTGAGCAATCGCGCGGGTTATCTCGCGGGGCGGGGTCGCGACTTTCTCACCCGCGAAATCGTTTTCGGAGCGCCTAACCGCTTTTACTTTGTCCTGAACAACATCGATAACAACAGCGGGCTGCAATTCTTCCAGCTCGGCGGCAGCTTCCTTTTCGTTCGCTCCGCCGGTGGCTCGGACGAGCAACCGGACGTCGATGCAGCCGGTAACATCTATTCGAACATTGACAGCACTCAGATCGGTGTTTTTGATGTCAATGGCAATCTCCTGCGTTCCACCTTTTTCACCGGGGCCTTGAGCGCGCCGAACCTGGGCGCCGACGGGACGATCTATCAGGCCGAGAGCTTCCCGACCAATCTCCGCGCACTTAATCCGGACTTGGCGGGGGCGAGATCGCATTTCTCGGGCTCGATGTTTCCAAGGCCGAGAGCACCGGGGTCGCGGCCAGAGAATTCTCGCGTCACGCCGACCGACTCGATGTGCTCGTGAACAATGCCGACATCCTGCTCGATGAGGACGAATCTGCGCTCACCATCACGGCCGGCATTTTCGAGCGCACCCTGCGCACCAACGTCCTCGGCCCGTGGCTCCTCGCCCAGGCCTTCGCCCCCTTGCTCGAGAAAAGCGCCGCCCCGCGCATCGTCAATGTCTCGAGCGGCGGCGGACAACTGGGGGACGGAGCCGACGGTTGGGCACCCTGCTGTTGCGTCTCGAAGACCGCCTTGAATGGCGTTACCGTGCAGCTCGCGGCGGCCTTGCCGAAGTTTGCGGTCAACAGCGTTTGCCCCGGATGGGTTCGGACCGAAATGGGCGGCGAGAACGCGCAACTCTCGATTGCCGAAGGCGCGTCCGGCATCGTTTGGCTCGCCGTCGGAGCGCCGCAGGATTTGACCGGGAAATTCTTCCGCGACCGCAAAGTCATCCCGTGGTGACAAACTCCGGCGAGGCGCGTCTCGGCGCCCGAGCTCAATTCCAGGAATTGCTGCGCAATGCCGAGCCGATCGTCGCGCTCGCGCCGATGCAGGACGTCACCGACCTGCGCTTCATGCGCCTGATCAGCGGCTACGGGAACGCCGACGTCTATTTCACCGAATACTTCCGCGTCCTGCCCGACTCCCGGCTCGATCGCGAGATCTTCTCGTCCATTATCCAAAACCCGACCGGCCGCCCCGTCATCGCGCAGATGATCGGGAACGACATTCCCGCGCTCGTCCGGACCGCGCGCGAGTTGCAACAGCACCCTGTCGCCGCAATCGATCTCAATCTCGGCTGCCCCGTCCCCGTCGTGTATCGCAAATGCGCCGGCGGCGGACTCCTCCGCGACCCCGAGCGTATCGATGACATCCTCAGCGCCCTCCGCGCCGCGATCGACATCCCGTTCACCGTCAAGACCCGGATCGGCTTCGAAGATGCCGAAAGCTTCGACCAAGAGCTGCTCCCCATTTTCGCCCGCCACTCGCTCGACCTCCTCACCATCCACGCCCGCACCGTGAAGGAAATGTATCGGAGCGCGCCGCGTTACGACTTCATCGCGCGCGCCGTCGCCGCCCTCTCGTGTCCCGTGCTCGCGAACGGCAACATCTATTCCGCCGCTAAAGCCGCCGAAGTCCTCGCCCTAACGAACGCACGCGGGCTCATGATCGGCCGCGGCGTCATCCGCAATCCCTGGCTCTTCCGCCAGATCCGAGAGCAGCGCCGCGGCGCCCCGATCTTTCGCCCGACCGGCCGCGACGTCCTCGCCTACATCCACGCCCTCTACGAAGCGGTCAGCACCCCGGAGATCCGCGAGTCATCGCAGGTCAACCACATGAAAAAGTATCTGAACTTCATCGGCCTCGGCGTCGAGCCGACCGGCGACTTCCTGCACCGCATCCGCCGCACCACTACCCGCGCCGACCTCTTCGCCCACTGCCGCGAGTTCCTCGACCACGACGACCTGATGCCGCTCGAGCCCTTCGCGGTTCCGTTAAAATCCACGGACGTGATGGCCGGGGCGACGCGGTGATTGACTCGGCGGTGTCATCATTGCATGATGACGGAATGCGAACCATCGTCGATCTGCCCGAAACGCAAATTAGGGCGCTCGATTCTTATCGGAAGCGCGAAGGCATCTCGCGAGCGGAAGCTGTCCGGCGCGCGGTCGAGGCTTTTGTTCCCACTCACGGCAAAGGCGGCACCGATTTCGCGGCTCATCCCGCCTTTGGCAGCAGCAAGCGCTACCGTAAAGAGGATAGCGTGAAGACTGTGCGCCGCCTGCGCGAAGAATGGCGATGATCGCCTGCATCGACTCCGACGTCTTGATCGATTACTTCGACGGCATCCCCGCTTCGGCCGAGGAGCTGGCTCGCCACGACAAACTTCTCGTGAGTCGCATTAGCTGGATGGAAGTCCTGGTCGGAGCGCGCACTCCCGAGCTGCGCCAAGTGCGCGAAGACTTTCTGCGTCACTTCAAACTCATCGAGCTGGACGCCACCGTCGCGCGGCGCGCGATCACGCTGCGTCAGGAACATCGGCTCCGGTTACCTGACGCGATTGTCTGGGCTTCGGCGCTCGTCCATCGCGCCCTTCTGATCACCCGGAATACGAAACATTTTCCCCGCGATCATCCCGGTATTCGCGTCCCCTACGCGCTCTGATCCACGAGTCATCGCAGGTCAACCACATGAAGAAACTCCTCAACTTCATCGGCCTCGGCGTCGAACCGACGGGCGACTTCCTGCACCGCATCCGCCGCACCACCACCCGCGCCGACCTCTTCGCGCACTGCCGCGAGTTCCTCGATCACGACGACCCGATGCGGCTCGAGCCTTTCGCGCTTCCACTCAAGTCGACGGACGTGATGGCGGGTGCGATGGACTGACGGTCTTCTCGTTTTCTGCGCCATTTACACGGCGCGCCGTTTCTCGTTAGTGTCGCCGGCATGACCGCCGTTGCTGAGCCCGAAGACGCCGCGCCGCTCGGCGTGGAAGATCACGTTCCTGATTTTCTCGGGCATCCGCGCGGGCTTTGGTATCTCG
>JBBPZW010000156.1:0-13971 GCA_038198475.1 Chthoniobacterales bacterium
CACGCATCGTGGAATGACCTCGCACGTCACTTTTTTCACCGGGCACGAGGATCCCGAGAAAACGGAGAGCTCGCTCGATTTCGAAGCGCTCGCAAAATTGGGCGGAACCCAGGTGATGCTGATGGGCGTCGAGCGGATCGACGCGATCGCGCAGCAAATGCGAGAGCACGGCGTCCGCGCGGACCTGCCGGTGGCCTTGATTCGCTGGGGGACAACCGGGCGACAGGAAGTGATCCGCGGGACGCTGCAGGACATCGCGCAGCGGGTGGCGGAACAGAATTTCGCTCCGCCTGCGGTGGCGGTCTTTGGCGAAGTGGTGTCGTTAGGCAAGGAACTGGACTGGCGCAAGGCGCGGCCGCTGGCCGGAAAACGAATCGTCGTCACGCGCACCCGCAAACAGGCCGGCGTCCTAAGCGAACAACTGCGCGATCTCGGCGCGGAGGTGATCGAGTTGCCCACCATCCGGATCGAACCGCCGTCCGATCTGCGCGCTTTCGCCGAGCTGGTACAGGATGCGCACGGCTACGATTGGATCGTCTTCACGAGCCCAAATGGGGTGACGGCGTTTTTTGAGATGTTTTACAAACTTTACGACGACGCCCGCGACATCGGCGGTGCGCGAATCGCGGCCATTGGGCCGGCCACGGCGCAACGAGTGCGCGAGTTTCATCTCAAGGTCGACCTGCAGCCAGATGAGTTCGTGGCCGAGGCAGTGGTGCGCGAATTCAGGAAGGGAGGAGACATCGAAAATCTGCGAATTCTCATCGCGCGGGCGGAAGAGGCGCGCGACCTGCTACCAAGGGAGCTCGGAGCCCTGGGAGCCATTGTGGATGTTGCTGTTGCCTACCGAACGGTGGCGGAGACAAGCGATCGAACGGAAGCAAGATCACGGCTGGTGGCCGAGGGTGCGGATATGATCACATTTACCAGTTCATCAACGGTCGAAAACTTCCTCGCCCTGGGCCTGCCCTGGCCGGCCGGGATGAAAGTGGCGAGCATCGGCCCAATTACCTCGAAGACCGCCCGCGATCGTGGCCTAACTATCGCGGTGGAGGCGACACGGCACGATATTCCCGGACTGGTGGAGGCGATTCGCCGCCATTACGGCAGGCATTGATGGAATGAGCGAGGCGATCGAGGTCGATGCAGATTTTGGAACCGCGATGCACGAACTGAGTGCGGAAGCGGGTCACGCCTCCATCTCGCCGGGAAGAGCCTGAACCCTCCACCATGACGGCGCGAATAGGCAATCGCGACTCACAAAAAAACGCAGAGGACGCCGAGAAGATCCGAGTTTTCAGTCCTCGGTAATTCTCGGCGTCCTCTGCGGTTAAAGCGGTCTGGTCCTGGCTCTTACGACGGGTTAAAACGAAACTTGGCGCGACCCCGTTTGGCGTTGGCTTTTGCCTTGCGTCGGGTTTTTTGCGAAGGCGTTTCGAAGGCACGCAAACGGCGCACCTCTTCTAAAATCCCTTCGGCGTCCAGCTTGTTCTTAAGCCGTTTCAGGGCCCGGTCCACCGGCTCACCTTTACGAACGATCACTTCTGGCATTGCGTTTTTCTCCTGAATCCTGTTGAAATTTAAAAGGCTTGTCCCGAATCGGGGCCAGCGATCCTAAGGCTCGCTTTAGCGAGCGTCAACTATGGCTTTTGTTAGGCATTAGGCCCGCCGCCTCGACAGCTCCTGCGAGGGAACGCAAACCGCGTGGAAATCTTTTTCATGACGTCGCTTCGGGCGAATCCAACGAACAGGGTCGAGCCCAAAACGGGTAAGATTGTGCCTTCTTCTACGGCGTCGGCGTCGGTCTGGTGACGGATGTCTTTTGGATCACCTCACGGCGCAAACTGCTCGCGCTTCCGCCACGCGCACGGGTCCACCAGAGCACGATCGGCGACGCGATGAAGACCGACGAATAGGTGCCGACGACCACACCGATAATGATGGCCAGGGCAAAATCCTGCAGCACGGCACCGCCGAAAAAGTAGAGGCACAAGATCGGGATAAGCGTTGTCGTGCTCGTTAAGATCGTGCGGCTCAGCGTCTGATTGACGCTCTCGTTCATGATCTGCTCGATCGACCCTTTCCGACTGCTGGCCAGGCCCTCCCGGATTCGATCGTAAACCACGATTGTGTCGTTGATCGAGTAACCGGCGATGGTCAGCACAGCTCCGACCATCGTCAGCGTCAACTCGCGACCGAGCAGCGCAAACATGCCGACGGTAATAAGCACGTCGTGCAAGAGCGCAACGATTGCGCCCACCGCAAAGGAAAATTCAAAGCGGAAAGTGACGTAGACTAAGATTCCCAGGATTCCGAGCCCGAGCGCGATGAGCGAACTTCGGGCCAATTCACCGCCGACCAGGGCGCCGACGCGCTCCGATCCCTCGATCTTGTAACCTTCATTCGGGAAGGTCTGTATAATCTGGTGCTCGATCTTGTCGCTGGTGTTCAACGGGCTTCGGATCGTGACGTAGCTGCGATCGCCTTGTTGCGATTGCTGGATGGCGGCGTCCGCCAAGCCGATTTGCTTCAGCGCTTCGCGTATCTGCGCGACGTCCACCCTGTGAGGCGCGCTCAAGGTGGCGAGATCGCCACCGCGAAAATCCACGCCAAAGTTTTTCTCGCCGCGTTTGTAGAAGGCGGCCGCGCCCCCAAGGATAAGGGCGAGCGAGCACATACTGGCGATGAAGCCTTTGCCAAGAAAGTTCCAGTTCTTGGTCGAGATCAAATGCAGCATCGAGATCTTGGTGAGCCGTCCCGTTTCTACCAGCCAGCTCAAGGCATTGCGCCCGACGATGAGGGCGGTAAAGAGCGAAGCCAGAATTCCGAGCATGAGCACGATGGCAAAGCCTTTGACCGGCCCGCTGGCGTAGAAAAACAGAATCGTCGCCGTGATCAGGGTGGTCACGTTGGCGTCGAAAATGGAGCTGAACGCCTTGTCGTAGGCCGCAGGGAGGGCGACCCGGAGAGATTTCCCGCTCGCCAGTTCCTCCCGCAATCGCTCGTAAATCAGAACGCTCGCGTCCACCGCCATGCCGATGGTGAGGATGATACCGGCAATACCAGGCAGCGTTAGAACGACTCCGCCGGGAATCAATTGAAACTCACCCAGCAGGAGAATGAGGTTTACAATCAGGGCAAGATTCACCACCAGACCCGCGAATTTGTAGTAAATCGCGACGCAAAGCAGGGTCACCGCAAGGCCGATCAAACCCGCGCGAATACTTGCCCGGATTGAATCCAAGCCCAGGGTCGGCGAGACGCTACGTTCTTCTTCGATACTGACCGGCACTTGCAACGGGTTCTCCAGCGCACTGGCCAAGCCACGGGCTTCCTGTTCCTGGAAGCTCCCGGTGATGATGGCGTCGCCGCCGTAGATGGCTGTCCGGATGCTGGGCGCCGATAGAATCACTGCGTCGAGGACGATGGCGAATCGATGGCCAACGTTCGCCTCGGTGATCTGGCCGAATTTCTTGGCCCCTTCGCTGTCAAACTTGAGTTGGACCGTCCAGCCATCGTTTCCGTAGTAGGCGTTGGATTCTGTCACCCGGTCGCCGCCGAGATCTGCCTTTTTCTTCACCAGCAGACGTTCTGTGACCGGTTTATCGCCCGTGTTCCGCGGCTGCATTTTGTAGGTCTCGATGCGGTATTCGGGCGGAATCACTTCCGTTCCTGCATCGATCGCACGCAGTCGTGCGCCATCGTCCGGATAAACGAGTCGGAACTCGAGCTTCGCGACCCGCGAGAGCTGGTCGCGCGCTTCCTGAATCTTCGCCGCATCAAGACCGGGAATCTGCACCAGGATGCGGTCCGTGCCGACCGGACTGATGACCGGCTCACCGCTGCCGAAATAATCCACGCGTTTGCGGATCACTTCGACCGCCTGGTCGAGCATCCCTTTGCTCAGCGTCTTGTCCTCGCTCTTTAGGCGGATGAGAAAGGAGGTCCCGCCTTTAATGTCGAGACCTAGCCGCACCTTTTCTTTCAGCGGGAAAATGCTCCAGATGCTGAAAACTACCAGAAGGATGACCAGCGCCGCCGCCAGCAGGTGTTTCCGCAGGCCGAGGTCGGTCGCGAAATACCATCCAAAAAGAACGAGCAGGCCGAGGCCCATAAAAAATTCGACGACGGAATTCATTGGTCGGTGTGGAGTCGGAAATTGCCCAGGGCGCGTTGGTCGGCGTTTTGCATCGAGTTAGTTCCTGGCAACGTCAGCCTTCACCACATTTGTGACGGCCGCTTTCTCCATTTCAATTTTGACGTTGTCCGCCACTTTCACCGTCACGGTGGTGTCCTTGACGTTGGTAATCATGCCGTGAATGCCAGAAGCGGTCACCACCCGGTCGCCAGTCTTGAGGGCGGAAACGAGTGCTTTTTGTTCCTTCGCCCGCCGCATCTGGGGCCGGAAGAGAACAAAATACATAATGATAAAAATCAGAATGATGGGGATGAAAGAGGCGAGCGGATTCGGGCCGGCGCCGGCGGGAGCGGTCGGCTGGGCCTGAGCGAGAAAAATCAAAAGCATGGTGGAATAGTGATGTGCGTGGCAGCGGAGCGCATCACGCGCAACCGACCTGCCAAAGCGGCATTCCACTGAGCACAGTTGCGGCCCAAATGCAAGGTTGAGCACGCATCGATCGATGCAGCGCGAGGCGCGCGACGGCCGCCGTCAGCCGGTAATTTTACATGCCGGACTGGGATGTTAGGTTTTCGTCCATTGAATCAAAACCCGCCATTCCCAACGCCTGAAGAACTGCAGAGCAAGCTCTCTGAATTCATGAAATCGAACTTCGGAGACAAAGTCTCTTTCGCGAGCTTTGCCCAGTCTGAGCGCGCCGAAGAAGGCGAGGACGAAAAGCCGATCCAGCAGAGCGGCGACCATTTCGTTTTCGATTTTTTGCCGCGCGACATCAAGGCGCGCCTCGATCGTTTTGTCATCAAGCAGGATGAAGCGAAAAAGGTCCTCGCGATCGCAGTTTGCGATCATTACAACCACGTTAATTACATCCGCCAGCTCGAAAGCGAAGATGCTCTCCGCGCTGAGGAGACCGAGTACGCAAAACAAAACGTCATCCTCGTCGGCCCGACCGGAGTCGGAAAAACCTACCTCATCAAGCACATTGCCGATCTGATCAAAGTGCCCTTCGTCAAAGCCGACGCGACCAAGTTCAGCGAGACCGGCTACGTCGGAGGGGATGTCGAGGATCTCGTTAGGGAACTCGTCCAGAAGGCGGACGGCGATGTCGGCCTTGCGCAGTTTGGCATCATCTACATCGACGAAGTCGACAAGCTGGCCGCGGTTTCCAACATGCACGGTCGCGACGTGAGCGGGCGCGGCGTCCAGACAACGCTCCTCAAGTTGATGGAAGAGACTGAGGTTCCGCTGCGTAGCGCGAACGATCTTCAGGGACAGCTGCAGGCCGCCTTCGAATTCCAGAAGCGGGGCAAGGCCAAACGCGAAACGATCAGCACGCGTCACATCCTGTTTGTCGTGAGCGGCGCGTTCGAGCGACTGAAGACGCAAGTCTCGAAGCGGCTCGCCCAGGGCCAGATTGGGTTCAAGGCCGAGCCGGTCAAAGTGCTCGACAACGAAATTTTTCAACACGTCGGGACGCAGGATTTCGTCGAGTACGGGTTTGAGCCGGAATTCATCGGCCGGCTCCCGGTCCGTGTGGTGTGTGAGGAACTGACCGCGGACGATCTCTTCAAGATCATGAAGTTTTCCGAGGGCAGCATCCTCCGGCAATACGAGCGGGCCTTCCGCGCTTACGGAATCGAAGTCAGCTTCGAAGATGAAGCGTTATTCTTAATGGCGAGCGCGGCAGCTCTCGAAAAAACCGGCGCCCGCGGACTCCTCACTGTCTGGGAGAAATTGTTTCGCGATTACAAATATTACCTCGCCGGTTCTGGCCTCACCCAATTGCGCGTCACCGAAGAACTCGTCCGCGAACCGCGCCGCGTCCTCGAGCGTTTGATGGCGGAAGGTCAGCAGCATGAAAAGGAAACGTTCCGGCAGGAGGCGGTCATGTTCGCAGACCAATTCTCCCGCGAGCATGGAGTCGAGTTCGAGTTTGACGACTCCGCGCTCAATCGTCTGGTTGAGCGCGCGACCGCTGAGCGGATGAAGATGAGCGATCTTTGCGCGCATCTCTTCAAGGATTTTCAATTCGGGCTCAGCCTGATCAAGAAGAACACCGGCAAGAAAAAGTTTGTCCTCAATCAGGTCGCGATCGACGCGCCCGATAAATTCCTGAGCGAACTGGTCCTCCAATCCTACGGCCCGGGCGGCGATCGTCCGGCGGAATGAAGCGCGCGCTCCTCGGGACCTTTTGGATCGGTGCGGTCGCGGCCGGACTTGGCATTGGCCTGCAAATAAGCGGGCTACTGGCCCGCCCCGCCGCCGTCTTGGCCGGGGCGCATCTCCTTCCGCCTAACGAACCGGCCGGCTTCGGGTATTTTCTCGTTCTCTACCTTCTCGGGTTTTCGGTCGCCTGGACGATGACGCAGGTGATGGGCGCTGTACGACAGGCCGGCCTTTTCGTTATTCTCATCGCGGAAGTAGTCGCGGCGGCCTGGGTGCTGCATGCTGTGCAAGTCTCCTTTCCGCTTTTGCCGGTGCTTTGCGTTACGATCGTCTCGACGCTTCTCGGTCTCGCCCTAAACGCGACTGAAACAGGCCGTCGACGCCGTTCCACCGTGCGTGCTTTCACCGGTCGGCTCGGCCAGCAGGGCGTTGCTCGCCTAACGGAAAGCGATCCGCTCGCTTTGGCCGAGCCAAACGCGCGCGAAGCGAGCTCCGTTTTTTGCGAGATCGCGAATGAAGCCCAACTGATCGATGACCTCCCCGCGTCCACCTGCGCGCAGTTGACCGCAGAGTTCATCGACTGCGCGCGCCGATGTTTTCTGCGCGAGGGCGGTTACCTGCAGGCAGCGGATGGCGAGGGAATCCGCGTCCTTTTCGGTTTCCCAAACCAGACGCCCAACCACGCCGCCGAGGCGGCCCGTGCCGCGCTCGCTTTCCGGGATGAATTTCATCGCGCGGCGACGACGAAGCCGGAGTCGTTAGGCAAAGTCGATCTTCGGATTGGAATCGGCACCGGGATGGTGGTCGCCTCGCTCCCGCAGGATGCGGCGCACGGACATTTCATCGTGGCGGGCGAACCGTTCGAAGTGGCTCGACGCCTCGCCCGGGCCAATCAAATCTACGGCTCGGAAATCCTCCTCGGCCCGCGCACCTACAGCGCCGCCGGGAAGGAAATCGTGGCCCGGCCGATCGATTTCCTGCGCAGCGCCAAAGCGCACGATCGGCTCGAGATTTATGAGCTCCTTTCCCTCGCGGAGAAAGCGACCCCGGAAGAAATCGCCCGGCGCGATCGTTTCTGGACGGCGATCGTTTATTTTCGCGAGCGGCGCTGGAATGAGGCCTGGGCGGAATTCAACCGGGCCCGCGCCGAGAACGGCGAGCCCGATCGTCCGCTGCAATGGTATTTGCGGCGCCTCGAGCCGGTCTGCCGGAAAATGGCGACCGAGCCCGCGCCGGTTTCCGAAAACCTCATCCCGCTTTGAAACGGACCGAATACCCGGCCGCATTGCGCGAGCTGATCATGGAATTGCGCCAGATGCCGGGGATCGGGCCCCGCTCCGCCGAGCGCATCGCGCTCTGGATGGTGCAGGCGGGCGACCAGCAACCGGAAGGAATCGTCCGCGCCATCAGCGCGACGCGGGACGCGGTCCATCCCTGCGTGCAATGCGGGTTTTTCGCGACCGCCGAGCTTTGTGAAATCTGCGCCGACGAATCGCGCGCCCGCGAACTCCTCTGCGTCGTGGAGCAGCCGACCGATATTCTTCCTCTCGAAAAGACGAGTGCTTTCCGCGGCCGCTATCACTCGTTAGGCGGCCGCATCTCGCCGCTTGATCGGGTGGCGCCGGAAGATTTGCGGATCGCCGCCCTTCTCGAGCGGGTGGAAAAGGAAGCGCCTAACGAGATTATCTTCGCCCTCGCGGCGGACGTGGAGGGGGAGGCAACGACCAATTATCTGGTCGAGCTCCTGAAAAAATATCCCGTCAATCTGACCCGTATCGCACACGGGTTGCCCGCCGGAGGCGGTCTCGAGTCGGCCGACGAATTGACGCTCTACCGCGCCTTGTCCGGCCGGACCAGGTTATAGACCCGACCCATTGACGACGTCGGCGAACGTCGTGCCGACGCGCAGTTCGTCGAACTGAAAAGTCGCCGGCGTGTATCCGATCTTGAGGACGATTTCGGAAAAGCCCGAGGCCAAAAATTCCGCCGTCATCGGCAAACGGGCATCGGCATCTGTAACGTCTGGCTCTATCCCGGGCGGAGGATTGATCCAGAGGTATTCCACGGCATTGACGAAATCCAACTTTG
The DNA here is from genome assembly GCA_038198475.1 of Chthoniobacterales bacterium. GTDB lineage: Bacteria > Verrucomicrobiota > Verrucomicrobiia > Chthoniobacterales > UBA10450 > Palsa-1392. The sequence continues at coordinate 8,393 of JBBPZW010000156.1, forward strand.
TCACCAGCCAGTCGGTCTCATGGGTCGGACGAACCCCAGTGCGCGCACGTGCCCCTCTCTCGCCCGTGTTGTTATCGAGGCCGTAGGAATCCTTAAAAAACAACATGCCAATCCCGACGCTGGGAGCGCTGAAATCGTTCCCGAGGGTGACCACAGCATAGCCGCCTCGCGCCTGCGGGTTGTTCGCCTTACGGATGAGAAACGCGACCCAAACCACCCCATCTTCCGCCGTGACTGGCCCGAGCGCCGCAACCGCTTTGTCTCCATTGGTGGAATCAAGCCCGAGGAGGCTGGCACTCCGGCCGGCCCAGAATATCCCGTCATGCTCCAGGCCTGGCGAAACAACCTTTGGGCTGCCGTTGAAAATCGCCCAGCCGCCTTGTCCGGGCGGGCTGCCGGGCGGCGGCCCATCTCCTTCCAGGTAATCTTTGGGATAGGCGAAGCTATCGGCGAAAATCAGATCGGCTCGCGCCAGGGGGGCAGTGAGGCAAACGACGACCGCCGCCACTACTAACGCGATGAGGCGCGGTGATCGCGCAACTGCGACTGTGACGCTCGCCAATAGTCTGCGATGATAATTGGTTTTCACGGGCCGAGGCTAAGCGGTGGCGGAGCCGGTGTCAAGCCTTCTGACGGCGCGAGCGCAGGTGTTAGCTTGAAGCAGCCGGCGCACGGACGCTTCACTGCGCTTTGCCCGGCCCGACCGGGTTGCGGGGCAAAGGTTCGCGCTTGATCCGGCCGCCGATCGCGGCGTGGCATTGGTAGGCGAGCCGCGGGGAATAGTTCGGGATGTAGCCGACGCAGACGGTCCCTTTTTTCGCCCCCGCCTCGGTCCGTCGGCCCAGTCGGATAACCGTTCCATCCGGTTGACTAACGACGACGTAGTCCGGAGCGAGCGTTCCCTCACGCGTGATAATGCGCGCGGGAAAGCGCGCCGCTGGTTGATCTTTTTCCAGCGTCGGGAAGACTTTTTCCACTCGCCATTGACCTTGCAACGCGGCGCCGGTTTCTTCCAACGACGGCAAGGGCCGCCCAACCAAATCCGCCCCGGGCCACGCGAACATGTCGATCCCGCGCTGGCGGAAGATTTCGGCCAGCGGCAGCACCTGGGCTGCGGCCGATTCCGGCGTGCGGAAGAGTTGTTGCAAGCTGGGCTCATCCTTCACCCCGCAGACCAGCCGCAGCGCCGCATCTTCCGTTGCCTTGCGCCAGGCTGCGTAGTCCGCGCCTGCGTGCAGTTGCGACGGGATCGTGCCCGCGGCCAGGGCGAGTGCAATAAGACCAAGCGTCGTCCCATGCGCGCGCAGCCGCGGCCAGCAGTATAGCGCCAGCGCCGGCAGCGCCGCCCAAAGAAACGGGCTCCACAAGCTGTAGCGCGTCGCCAGCACGGTGCGCAGATTGATCGCCATCAGCCCGGAACGGCCGATCACGATCAGCACATCGAGCCAAGAATAGAGATCGTTAGGCTAAGCACGACTGTCTCCGCCGGTTCCTTCGTGCGCGAGGAAAAATAAGAGGTGATCAAAGAATAAACCGCCAGCCCCGCCCCGACCGCGCCGATGATTCCGGCCACGAGATAAATGTGCGTCTGGACCCGGAAGAGCCAGCCAAATCCGTAATCGATCCAAGGCGCGCCCAGGACTTGGAAGTAGCGGCCAGTGATTTGCGGCAGGTCCGGCAGGAGGTGAGAAAGTCTGTCGCCCGCGGCCGATTCGCCATTGGTAGGCAAAAGGAGAAAGACGATGAAGTTGACCAGGCCGGCAATCGCAAGGGCAACGGCCGTTTTCCAGCCAAGGCGATACTACAGCGCCAGCAAAGAAAGGTCGACCTGGCCGCCATGCCGGAAGCTGAAGGTGGCGACGACCCCCAGCCGCGATCGCCCCGGCCAGAATCCAGCGCCGCGCCGCCTCCAACCCTCCGGTTCGCATTCGCCAGAGCGCGAGCAGGCCAGGAGCACCGCGTGAGAAGCGACGTCATGCAGCTGAACCCGCCCGAAGGCGTGACGTTGATCTTGCCCAGCCAAAGAGTGGTGACGGTGCAAATGAGGGGAGCGCAAGCCGCGGCAACAGCCCGAGCCCGGGCGAACGCCAGAGCGTCGCGAGGAACAGCGCGACCGTCGACAATGTCACCGCCTGGCCGACCCAGAAGAGGAGCGTCTGGTTATTCTGAAGTAATAAAGAATCGGCAGCCGGAGAGCAAGGGAAGAACGTCGGGTGATCGTTATGCCTTTAAAGCGCGTTGAGCGGGAAGGGGAACTTGAAATCGAGCGCGTAGATCTGCCGCGTGACCGAGTAGCGTCCGTCGTAGGGAAGCCCGAGCGCGTACACCGCAAAGACCACCGTCGCGAGCGCGAACGCGACCGCGAGAAGCGAGTGGAAGAGGCTCTCCGACATTGCGGCTGGGCGAATTTCGCGGCGGATTGGGTCGGCTGACACCTTATGGTTACTCGCGGGGCTCCGGTTGCTGCGGGAGGTTTATCCCTTGGCGCCGGGGCAAAGTCAACGCAGCGGCTTGAGCGCGCGGCCAGTGGCGCAGAGTCCAGTTGCCAAGGGATCCTTCCAAACTTAAATCTAGCTCAGCCCTTCCAAAAAAATGTCCTGCGCCAAAATCGATCCCGCGTTGCACCAGGCGCAGAAGCCGCCTTGGATCAAAGTCCGCCTGCCCTCGAATCCCGTTTTCTTTTCGACCAAGGCGCTGATTTCCGATCTGCGCCTGCACACCGTTTGCGAGAGCGCGCAATGCCCAAATCGTTGGGAATGCTGGAGCCAGGGCACGGCGACGATGATGATCGCGGGCGAACGCTGCACGCGCGCCTGTGGATTCTGCGCCGTGAGCACGGCGAAACCTTTCGCGCTCGAGGAAGACGAACCGCAGCGCGTCGCCGAAGCCGTTAGGCGGCTGAAGCTCAAGCACGTCGTCATCACCGCCGTGGCGCGCGATGACCTGAAGGATGGCGGGGCGGAACATTTTGCGCGTACCATCCGCGCCGTTCGCGAGATGGATCCGACGATTATCATCGAAGTGCTCGTGCCAGATTTTCACGCGCAGGATTGGTGCATCCAGCTCGTGCTCGACGCCGCGCCGGAAATTTTCAATCACAACATGGAGACCGTCGAACGCCTCACCCCGAGCGTGCGATCGCGCGCGAAGTATCGCACCTCGCTTCAAGTCCTGCAGCGCGCGAAGGAGCTTTCGCCTAACGTCGTGACCAAGAGCGGCGTCATGCTCGGTCTCGGTGAAACCGAGCCGGAGTTGTTTCAAACGATGGACGACCTGCGCGAAGTCGACTGCCAGGTGCTCACGCTGGGCCAATACCTCCGCCCGACGCCCAAACATCTTCCGGTCGTGAGCTACGTCACCCCCGAGCAATTCGATCTCTACGGCGACATCGCGCGGCGCAAAGGCTTCGCCCATGTCGCCTCCGGTCCGCTCGTCCGCAGCTCCTACCACGCGGCCGACTTCCACCCGGTCGTCCGCGAGTCCGCTGTAGCCGGGGACGCTGTCCCCGGTCGCGTTGGCGCCCCAGCCGTTGTAGCCGGGGTCGCTGACCCCGGTTCCGAGGTCATCCGCTAACGATGGAGAGCGCGGCCCCGCAACCAGGCCGGCCGCTCGATCGCCGCAACGTCGCCGCGGTCATTCCCGCTTACCTCGAGGAAGTCCACGTCCGCGGGGTCGCCGAGCGCACCCGCGCCCAGCTCGATCACGTCCTGGTCGTCGATGACGGCTCGACCGATGCCACCTCCACCCGCGCCCGCGAGGGCGGGGCGGAAGTCATTACCCATCCGGTCAATCTTGGGAAAGGCGAGTCGATCAAAACCGGCCTGCGCCACTGGCTGGCCCGGGAAGAGATCGAGTTCATCCTCCTGCTCGATGCCGATGGCCAGCATTTGCCCGATGAGATTGGCCGTTTCCTCGCCGCCGCCAACGCGAGCGAGGCCGGCCTCTTCGTCGGCACGCGGATGGACAATGTGCGCGAAATGCCATTCGTCCGCCGCAACGTGAATCGTTACATGAGCCGCCGGATCAGCCGCCTATGCGGACAGGACGTGCCCGATACCCAATGCGGTTATCGGATGGTCCAGCGCACCCTCGTCCCGCACCTGCTCGATGGCACCAGCCGGTTCGATTATGAAACCGAGATGCTCATCATCGCCAGCCGGGCCGGTTTCCGCATCGCCTCTGTGCCCATCAGCACCGTCTACTCCGACGAAGTGAGCAGCATTCATCCCGTACGCGACACGCTTCGGTTCTTCCAGCTCATACGCCGCTACGAAAAAGGGATGGGCTGAGGATAGACGGCGTTCCCGACCCTGGAGGGAAGCGCGTGTTCTAGACAAACCGTCTAGTTCGGGTAGATGAAATTCAGGCTTGGCTGGGTTATACGTCATCGTCACACTCCGTCGCATGCATTCGCTTTGCGGCAGCGCTTCCCTCGCAAACTACCGAAATGGTAAGACTCTCTTTTGTGTAATCTCTGTTAGGCCCGACCGATGGATTTCGAAGTCTGAAAGACCACCAAGGGTTTCAACGTGGCATCCTGAACTGTGATCCGCCGGCGCGTTATCGAGAACCTCAAGAACCAGCAATGGACTGCCGTCATCCTTGAGTTGGTTATCGTCGTGCTCGGAGTCTTTATTGGTCTACAGGCGTCAAACTGGAACCAGGAACGCATCAGTAAGGGACAGGCCGCAAACTTCGCTGAGCGCCTCAAGGCCGACCTGCGCGACGAAGATTGGTACTACCAGCTTCAGATCGTCTACAATCGCCAAGTCTTGGCGAACGCGAATCGGGGCGCAAGCGCGCTCGAGGGCAAGGCGACGATGTCGGACGAGGCCTTGCTGATCAATGCTTACCGCGCCACTCAGTATAAGCAGCGGCCACGCCGTCGTTCCACCTACGATGAGTTGATTTCCACCGGCACCATTGGCCTGATCCGAGACCGGACGTTACGCGACACAGCCATGCGGCTATATAACACTCCCACTCTCGATAATATGGCTCGGGAAGGTATGCAGTCACGATACCGTGAGGCCTTCCGCATGAATTTGCCGAACGACGTGCAACGGGCTCTGGCCAAGAATTGCGGCGACCGATATGTCGAAACCGGAGATTACTCCGCCATTACCGGTATGCTCGACTATCCCTGTACCACCGGACTCTCCGATCAGGCCATCGGCGAAGCCGCGAAAGCGCTTAGGTCCACACAGGATCTTCTGCCTCTGCTGCGCCTGCGTATCACCGACATCGAGACCCGGCTCGTCGACCTGACCAGCAATAACCGAGACATTCTGGATCACCTCCGCGCCATCGCTGCGCAGAAGCCATGACTTTACAAACTGCCGCCCCGTAATCGTTGATACCCATTTGCTCACTTTGACAAAATTCCGCATGGCATCTTCCAGCGCGCCGCCGCGGAAACCGGGAGGAGGCACACGATGAATATCTACGGCTCTAGACCAGAAGATCGGCGGGATTTTTGATAAGGGTTAAGAGGTTTTGGAAGAGAATGGAAGGAGATTTGTTGTAGCGCCATTCACACTCTGTGAGGTGAAGATCGAAGTGGACTTTGACGCCGTTGA
>JBBPZW010000157.1:0-6331 GCA_038198475.1 Chthoniobacterales bacterium
GAGAGGGCGAGCGAGGCTTAGGTCTCGTCCCGCGATCGTGCCTCGTGGTGTAATGGTAGCACGAGAGATTCTGGATCTCTTTGTCAAGGTTCGAGTCCTTGCGAGGCAGCGTCGCCGCTAAAGGTCGAGATTGTAGACTTCGACCAAGCCCACCCCGGTCCCCTGGCCGGCATCATGCACCGCTGCCGTGTAGCTGCCGGGCGCGAGCGCGGCCACAACAGCTGCCTCCAGATCGTTCGTCGGCGCCAGATTAGTGTCCTGGATTTCCCTGCCTTGGCTCGAACGCCAATCGTCATTCGCGGCGACCTGGACGCCGTTCGAGTCGTAGATTTCGAGGGCGGGATTGGGCAGGTAGTTTGCCACGCCAAAGGGACCAAGTGATGGGCCCAGCGCGCGAACGATTACGTTCGTCGTATCGTTCCCACCGATGATGAATCCACCGACCATGACGTCCTGCGGAGTCGAGATGTCGGCGCGGGTGGAAATGTTTCCGATGCGAGAATTGCCCGGCGTCAGGTCGTAGGCTTCGACCAGTGCGGCCCCGGACGACCCATTCACGCCCTCCAGCACGGTGGTGTAGCTCCCCGGCGGAAGGATGGCAGTGATGTAGGATTCGGCAGGATTCGAGGGCAGGAGCGGATTTACCACCCCGTCGAGCTGGAGACGGTTGTCATTCGATTCCATCAAGACGCCATTCGCGTTGTAGAGCGTAAGCACCGGGTCGGCCAGAGTGCCGTTCACCCCGGACTGGGCGAGCGAGAGCCCGAGAGCGCGCAGGACGACTCGTTTGTTCGTCGTCCCGCTGACGATGAATCCGCCAATCATGACGTCATTCCCCGCCCCGGCAGTGGCTCGGGTGGAAACGTTCAGGAGCTGTTTCGTGATCGATCCAGGGGGCGGGACCGGGACCGGCGGCGGCGGCGCAACGCCCGCGAAGCCGTCGGCGATAAACGCCATCGCCTGCTCTTTGACCGATGGCCAGTTGGCAAAGGCGTGTGTTCCCCCAGGGAAGCTGATCGCCTGGTAGTTTGTGACGCCGAGAGCGTCGAGGTGCTCGATCATATCTCCCATTTGCGAATAAGGCATGGGATCCGAGATCGAGTTTACCATCAATAGAGGCGCGATCGCGGAATCGACCAGCCAGGCCGGAGAAGCCGCTCGCAGCGCCTCTGTATCGGTTGAGTCCACGCCGACATAGTTGGTCACGGTGTTGGTGAAATAATTGAGAGTCGGATTCGGGCTGAAATCCGAGAGGTCATAGACCCCCGAGAGGCTCACTCCGACATCAATCCGGTCATCGCCGGGCGTGCCACTGCCGGCCCAAAAAGCGGTCAGATATCCACCTCCGGAACCACCGACCGCGGCGACCTGGCCGTTGCCACGCTGATCGGCCCGGGCGGCACGGATCGCCACCTGCGCGTCGTCCGATTGATCGGGAACCGCCCATCGGAGACCTGCCCCGGCAGCGCACCCGGGGGAGCGAGCCGATATTCAATCGAAAAAGCAATGTAGCCGGCTGCCGCCATGTCCTGGGCGCAATTCACCGATTCGGGGGAACTGTCCGGCGTGTTGGAATCGAATCCGCCCCCGTGAATGATCAGCACCACCGGCCACGGACCGGGCGTGGTCGGGGTATAAGCCATCCAATGCAGAACGGTTCCATCGGACGCATTTCCAAAAATCTCGGTTGTCGGAACGACCGCCTGAACCGACCGCCCGAGAGCAAGACTGACCAAGACGATCAGGAGAAGTTGAAGAAGTTTGTTCATTTTCAAGGTGTGAAGCAGGAGAAGAGAGCATTTTGGAGGCCCTTTTTCAACGGCCGCCGGAGAAAGTAACATTCGGTTAAGCGCGCTGAAACCTTCGCCGAATTCGCAACCATTCTCGGCCTCGTGGACGGGCGGTGACTCCTTCGTTCCGCCTCCCATCAGCCGGTCCAGCCGGACCTCGGGGGATGTGCAAAGAAGCCCTTTTGCGGTAATTTGCAAGTTTTCTCTCCCCTTTAACCTTGGAGAAGGGCTCACTTTCAGGTCGCGGGCGGGTCCTCAGCGCGATCCCGACGCGCCCGGAAGAAGCTTTGCAAAAGCGCGGCACAATCGTCGGCCAGAACGCCAGGGACAACGTCGCACTGGTGATTCAGTGACGGATTTTGCAAAAGATTCAGAAGCCCGCCCGCCGCGCCACCGCGAGGATCGGCGCAACCGAAAATGACCCGCCGGATCCGAACGTGGACGAGCGCGCCGGCACACATCGGGCAGGGCTCTTTCGTGACAAAGAGATCGCAATCCGTCAGCCGCCAATCGCCCACCGCAGCCTCGGCCTGCGTGAGCGCGAGCATTTCGGCATGCGCGGTCGCATCCTTCAACAGCTCGACCTGATTGAAGGCCCGGGCGATGATTCGCCCCTCGCGCACGATGACGGCGCCGATCGGCACTTCCTCAGCCTCGTAGGCTCGCACCGCCAAGCGCAACGCCTCGCTCATGAAATAGGCGTCGCTTTGCAGATCGATGATCGATTCCATTTTGCCGCGTTTTTTTGAAATAGTCTCTCGCTTCCGCTAAAGAACCCGGAGATGACATCTCACAAAGAAAAGTTTCATCCAATTCGTTCCTGGGGGCCGCTTTTCGTGCAAAGTTTCAAAGACTCGATGGCGGATCGCGCGCTCCGTTTTAGTGCGGCGCTCGCTTACTATTCGATTTTTGCGATGGCGCCGTTGATCATCATTGCGATCGCCGTGGCCGGACTGGCTTTTGGCGAGGAAGCGGCCCGCGGCCAGATCTACCAGCAGATCGAATGGCTCCTCGGGCCCAAGGGCGCATCGGAAATCCAGACCCTGATTCAGGCTTCGAGCGATCCGCAAAAAAGTTTGCTCGCCACCATCATCGGCGTGATCACGCTTCTCATCGGGGCCTCAGGAGTTTTCGGCCAGTTAAAGGACGCGCTCAATTCGATTTGGGGAGTCATGCTCAAGCCCGGCGGTTTCATGGCGTCGCTGAAGGCCTACCTCCTTAATTTCTCGATGGTCCTGGGGGTTGGCTTCCTCCTCATTATTTCCTTGCTCCTCAGTGCTGTGTTGCAGGCGGTCAATAACGTCCTGACCGGCTATCTTCCGATCCCAAGTTTCGTCGCACCGCTGACCGCGGTAGTCAGTTTCTGCGTTCTCGTGCTGCTCTTTGCGCTCATCTTCAAGGTCTTGCCCGATGTCGTGATCCATTGGAAGGACGTCTGGATCGGCGCCAGCGTGACGTCGATTCTTTTCACGGCCGGGAAATATCTGATCAGCCTCTACCTGGGGACAAGCAGCGTCGCTTCCAGTTTCGGCGCGGCAGGCGCTCTGATTCTGATCCTGGTCTGGATCTACTATTCCACGACGATCTTCTTGCTAGGCGCGGAGTTCACCAAAGTCTACGCCAGCCGCTACGGCTCGGGAATTAATCCGGCCCCTAACGCCTGTTTCGTAAGCCAGGCAACCCGTGCGGATCAGGGCCTCGTCACGGACGAGAATAAGTCGGCCGACGCCTCTACCTAACGATTAATCTCGCGTCCGCTGGGCTTGCATCCGGCCGGGTATCGCGCTAGGACGAAATATCAAGATATGAAGCCTCTCGCTCTCGCCCTCGTCGCCTCCTGCTTTGCCTTGGTCAACGTGGGCGCAGGCACCGAACAGGAAATCGTCGATCAATCGGTCGAGATCCTGCGCGACTTCCGGCAGATTCCCGAAAGCGAGATTCCGCCGCGCGTCCTGAGTGATGCGCGCGGCCTTGCCATCATCCGCGTCTTGAAAATCGGCTTCGGCGTCAGCGGCAAAAGCGGTGAAGGCGTCGTCGTGGCCCGGACACCGCACGGTTGGTCGGGCCCCTCTTTCATCGGCCCGGGCGGCGCCGGCTGGGGTCTGCAAATCGGCGCGCAGGTTTCCGATTTTATCTTCATACTCAACAACGACGCCGCGGTTCGCGCCTTCTCGCGCGACGGCAATGTGAAAATCGGGGCGGACGTGAGCGCCGCGGCCGGACCGGTCGGACGCGACTTGCAGGGCGCAGTGACGCCGACGGCGGCGGTTTACACTTATAGTCGCAGCAAAGGCCTCTTCGCCGGCATTTCGCTGGAGGGCGCAATCATCGGCACCCAGAAAACGGCCAACGTCCGCTACTACGGCCGGGTCGTGAGCGCGCGCTCGGTCCTGAGCGGCCGCGTCGCGCCGACCTTCGGCGCACAACGATTGCTCGACACCCTCAGCCGCTATTAGGCGGCGGACGGTTTTTTCCTTTACAGGCTGGAAAGGATTGCGGCACGGTCGCCTCGTGCGGGTTTTCGTCTGTCTTCTTTGCCTAACGATTTGCTCCGGCGTCGCACGCGCCCAGGAGCAGGAAAACAAGCTGGTCGATCGGCTCCTCAAGCCCGATATGACGCTCGCTAATTCGGCGCAGAACAAGCAATTCACTGGTACCGGGACGACCCCGGTGGACAAGAAGTTCGAGGCGAAATCTTTTTCCTCCGGCGATGAGCGGACGACGAAGAGCTTCACCGGTGGGAAGAGTTTTTCTGCAAAAGGTTACGAGACCGGAAAATCGAGCAGGGTCGAGAAGGGGGCAAACACTGCCGGTGAGCTTGGTTATGCCAAGATCAAGTTTGCGACCCAGACGAGCGCGCTCCCCCGGACCGCAGCCGACGAAGGCAAAGTCGCGCAGACGCACGAGTACTCGGAGAGCCGCCCCTTTCTTGGGAAAGGAACACGGCAGAAAATTCTCAGCCAGCAAGACAAGCCGCTCACGATCGACGAAGTTCGCGAGCTCTTGAACAAGAGCAAGTAGCTTCCCTCGCGGGTTGAAGCCGCGCGAAGCTGACGCACCTTGCCGGATGGATCCTGCCGACTCGTTCGACCGCCTCAGCCTAGGCGCGGCGCAAATCATCAGCGAAGGAGAGCTGCGCCAGAAGCTTTCGTTAGGCAGGCCGCTTCGGGTCAAGCTGGGAGTCGATCCGACAAGCGCAGACCTCCATCTCGGCCACACGCTTGTGCTGCGAAAGTTGCGTCAATTCCAGGACCTCGGACACGAGGCCGTTCTTATCATCGGCGATTTCACCGCCATGATCGGAGACCCGAGTGGACGCTCCCTCACCCGCCCGCAACTCACCCACGAACAAGTCCTCGCCAATGCTGAAAACTATCGCTCCCAGGCCTTCAAGGTGCTCAATGAGAAGCGCACCCGGATTGTCTTCAACGGCGACTGGTTCAAGAAAATGTCGTTTGCGGAAGTGATCCGTCTCAACAGCCGCGTCACGCTCCAGCAGATGCTGCAGAGGGAGGATTTCAAGGAACGGATCGAACAGCAGCAGCCGATTCGTGCGCATGAAATTCAATATCCGATTATGCAGGGCTGGGACTCGGTTGAGGTCCAGGCCGACGTGGAACTCGGTGGCACCGACCAGTTATTCAACATCCTGGTCGGGCGTGATCTGCAAAAAGAAGAAGGCCAGCCGCAGCAGGTCGTCCTTCTCATGCCGATCCTCGAAGGCCTCGATGGCGTGCAAAAGATGAGCAAAAGCCTCGGGAATTATGTGGGAGTAGCCGATGCGCCTAGCGAGATGTTTGGCAAGCTGATGAGCATTTCCGACGAGTTGATGGCACGCTACTATCCTCCGCTCCTGGCGCGTTCCCTGCCTGCCGAAATGCACCCGATGGCGGCCAAAAAAGCTCTCGCCCGTGAAATCGTCGATACCTACCACGGCGCCGACTTCGGGCAAAAAGCGCTGGAGGAATGGGAGCGGCGCTTCAGCGAAAAACGCCTGGATCAGACGGAACTGCCAGAATTTTCTCCGCCGCCGAGCGAGCGCAACCTGATCTCGCTGGTAGCTGCCGCCTACAACACGTCCTTTGGCCTAACGAAGTCGCGCGGCGAAGTGCGCCGCCTCATCGAGCAGGGCAGCGTGCAGTTGCAGGGCGAGAAACTTAAGGACCCGCAGGCAGAAACAACGCTTCAGACGGGCGACATCCTGCGTCTCGATAAGACGCGCGCCGTCCGGATAAAATAAAGAGCGCGACCAGTTGCCCGGTCGCGCTCCTTCCAATGGAGAAACTTCTTTTTCCTTAGGCCGAGAGTGGCTCCAGCATCCCAAAGACTGGCGCGCGTTCCAAAACCGGCGCGGCAATTCCTTCGAAATGCGAACGCAGGCTGCGCAGTTCGCCCGTCAGGATCGCGTCGACAAATCCGAAGCGCCGGTCAAGCCAGGCGTAGAGCTTGTTTTTGATCTCGTAATGCACCGCGAAGGTGACCTCGGTGCAATCGGGACGCACTTCCTCGAAATCGATCAGGCCCATCAGGTCGATGTTTCC
>JBBPZW010000158.1:0-13177 GCA_038198475.1 Chthoniobacterales bacterium
GGTCTGCGAGAGGAAGTAGTCGCCGTATTTGCTAAAGCTGGCAGCGACGGCCTGTGAATTGAGGACGTTGTCATTCACGTGACCGTCGAGGGTGTTGCCAAAGCCCTGCAGAATCTGCCTAACGATACCGCCGCCGGACTCGGGACGATGGCGAAGGTGGATCCACCATTTCTGGTACCAGACGCTGTTCAGAGCGAGGCGGGCGGCGGCGCAGAGAGTGGCGGCCATATCGGGACCGCCGAAGGTGCCGAAGCCGTTTTGCTTGGTGGAGCCGATGTAGGGACTGCCCGGGTTGGGCGGCGCTTTAAGGGTGCTAAGAACGAGCGAAGCGACGAAATATGCCTGAAAGAGCACATCCTGTCGGGTGAAGGTGGCAAGATCGCGGCCCGAGGTGATATAACGCGCGACCGTATCCGTCACCACGACTTCACCGCTGTCGATGCCGTTCTGCACGGCCTCGAAAGCGGTGGGGTTGGTCATAAAATCCTGCCCGGCGAGGTAGGAATCTAGCTGTTGGCTAAGCGCCTGTGCCCCGAGGAAGGTCGGCAAGAGCTGGAATTGCGAACCGTAGGGCCCAACCGCGTCGCCGGGATAAGTGCCGCGGAAGAGTAGGTCCGGTGTGACCGTTCCGGTCCCATCGCGGGGTCCGAGATATTCCGGCATGGAGTTGAGCTCGGCGGCCGCCTGGATGGCTGTCGAGTTAGTGGAGTAATCGCTAAAGGCGACATCGCGCAGCAGTGAAGCCCAGTAGAGTTCGACCAATTCCGTTCCGTAGGTGGCGCTGGCGAGCGCAGGCGCGGGCGGGACTACTATCTGATTGACCTGGTTAGCCGGCGACGAAGCGTTCCCAAACTGCACATCGTCGCTTCCTTCCAAGGCGAAGGCGCGCCCGCCGAGCGGTCCGTTGAGCGTGCGAGTCCCGCCCGTGATCACATTCTCGAAAGCCTCAAAAGTCCCGGTATTAATCGCGGCCCGGAAACTCCGGAAAGCGTCTGGGTTCACCAGGCAGATCCCGTCTTGTAGAATCCCCTTCGAGTAAGTGCCCGACTTGTCGGGATACAGCTGCTCGTCGCCGTTCGTCGTGTGCGGCGGGACGGAAATGTGGCCCTCCGCCACCGCCGCTGCCTTGCGGATTTGGTAAGACTGCTTCACCCGCGGATCGAGCGCGGTCGACTGCGCCACGCCATCCCCGAGAAGACCGCGAGCGGTTTGACCCGAGGCCGAGGCTGCTTTTGCCAGGACTACGCTTCCGGCAAGCGCCGCGCTGACCTGGCCAAGGAATTTCCGACGGCTGGTCCCATTATTGCCAGAGAGATGGGGCGAACCAGGGGTAGCAGACGCAATCTCATTTTTATTGTTTTTCATGTTGCTCTAGTTGATGCCGATGAATAGGCGATGGTTTTCGCTGGTTTAGGCGGCCGCAAGGAAAAAGCAATTCTTTTCGCGAGACGTTCGGGAATAACGCTCCGATTCGCGTCTCTAAGCGCCCTTTTCAGCGCCTCGAACCCGCCCTTAAGCGCCCTGTGCGATTTTTCGGCCCATTGCCTGGTCGCTGGAGCGTCCAGGGCACAATGCTCGCTGAGCCCGCACCTCGTCACCGGCCCGACTTTTTCGTGTGCCGTCGCCAGTACCACGTGGTGCCGCAAACCAGTCGATCTGGCTTCTGCGGTGACACTCAGGAGTTACCCCCGCGCAGTAGTGCTGGCGGGATGGCATTTATTGTCGGTCATTCGTCATTTTGCCGGGAGTCATGCCGCTTCACCTTCGCGATCGAGAGTTAGAAACGAAACAACCAATGCGAAAGGAAATCAGTATTATGAAAGTAAGACATCTGTATGGCGCGGTGGCCCTGGCGGCCCTGCCGCTGGTCGGAAACATTGCCTCAGCGGCAACAATTGAAGTGATTGAGACGTTCGATTTTCCCGGCGCGGGAAAATTGACCGAGCCACAGAAGATCAATAACCGGGGCGACATCGTCGGCGCGGTGATTGATCCGGCGACCGGCGTTACCCGGGGTTTCTACCGCGGGCGCGACGGCGAGTTCAGCCCTTCATTCGCCGAGCCTAACGACACCGCTGGCTCGACTCAGGGCCGGGGAATCAATGACGCCCGCGAGATCTGCGGCAACTACACGAACGGAACCGATAGCACCATTCACGGCTTCTTCCTGGCACGTCACGCCTTCACCGAGTTCGATGTGCCGGACACTTCGAGCACTTTGCTCCTGGGCGTCAACAATGTCGGCGATTTTGCCGGTAGTGAGATTGATAGTGACGGCGTGACGCAGAACGGAATGGTCAGCGTGGATGGGACGATTACCACCTTTGCCGTCCCCGGTTCTACCGCGACGCTGGCTTATCAAATAAATGCTTCAAACCAGAGCGCGGGCTACTACGTGGATGCCGACGGAGTCACGCCCCATGGCTATCTCCGCGACAGCGATGGCACGCTCACATTCCCGATCGACCCTGATGGGTCGACGGGAACGGTCCTGTTTGGAAATAACGATTCCAACTGGGTGGTGGGACGGTATACCGGCGCCGACGGAATCACTCATGGCCTCTTCTTCACGACGCCGGGTGAGTATGTCAGCTTCGATTTCCCCGGCTCGGCCTTTACCTCGCTCAACGGGATCAATCAGCAGGGGTTCATCTGCGGCCGCTACGTCGATGACTCCGGAGTCGAACATGGCATCCTCGCCAAGGTCCACCTCGATGGCACGAGTGCACCTAACAAGACCAACAATCTGCCAGCGACGGTGATAAAGCCTCTCCTGTCCTCTCCTCGAGGCTTAGGCACCGGGGCGCCCGCGATGTTGTAAGTCCGGGTGATAGCTCAGGTAACGCCGGGCGCCGGATTCGGCGCTCGGCGAGATCTATGATCATCCAGTGCTGCTTGCCATTAGTCTTATTGCCGTCCAGACGCCTGATCGTAGCCGGCGCAGTGAAAGCGAAAGTGACCGATCCAGCCTGACCAGCGTGAATCCGGTCAGCCTAAGCGGAAGAATTGCTGTTACGCCGCCCGCTTGTCATCAAACCCAAAGTTCCGCCGATACCCCGTGGGTGTGATGCGAAAGCGATGGCGAAAAGCGCGGCAAAAAGCATCCGTGCTCTGGAAACCAACCGAGGCCGCGATGGCATCGATCGACAAGTGCTCCGCCGTCAAACGCCGCCGCGCTTCATCCAGCCGGCGGTCCTGCACGAACGCCCCGGCGTTTGCTTGAAGACCGCCTTGAAACGCCGCACGAAATGCCGAGGAGAAAGACAGGCCCGCTTCGCCAGCACCGGGATCGAGAGATCGCGCTGTGGGTTCGTGGCGATCCAGCTGGCCAGCTCCGCCAGGCGATCGGTCGCCATCGTCTGGAAGCGCAACGGCTCCGAGTATTGATCCTGGCCGCCCGGCCGCTTCCTATAGACCACCAGATCGCGCGCCACCCGCAGCGCCGCCTGGCGCCCCAGGTCTTCCTCGATCAGAGCCAGCGTCAGATCGATCCCCGCAGTCACTCCCGCCGACGTATAGAACTGGCCGTCTCGAATGAAGAGCGCGTTAGGCAGGACGCGCACCTCGGGAAAACGCCGAGCCACATCCGCTGCGAAGCGCCAATGCGTCGTCACCCGGCGGCCATCGAGCAAACCGGTCGCCGCCAGGGCATAGATCCCGGTGCAGATCGAGACCACGCGGCGCGTTTTGCCCGCGCGCTCCTCGATCCAGCGCGCCACGGCGCGATTCGTCTCCGCGCGCCGCAGGCCCGCGCCTCCGGGAATGATGATCGTGTCGAGACTGGGCGCAGCGCGCAGCGTCGACTGCGGCTGAAACACAATCCCCGACTCCGCGACGAACCGCGCGTTCGTTAACCCGAGGATCACGACCTCGTAGGCGGCGCCCGAGTTGCCCTCCGCATCCTGCATGAGAGCGCTGGCAAAAGCTTCCGCCGGCCCCACCGTATCGAGAGCGTCCACCTGATCGAATCCCACAATCCCGATACGAAGCGGTTTCACGGTATTAGACTAATGGCCCACGGCCGATTGTCCGAATGACAATTTCCCGACAATTACTGCCATCGGAGAAACGGCTGCGATTCTGAAGACTGGTTGGGGATCCAACGGTCTCTCCCGACGGTCGGGAAGGTGTGTAAACCGGTAAAGCCGTCGTCCCGACGGTCGGGAAGGCAGGTAGACCGGTAAAGACAAGTATAAGCCAATGGCCAGCTCGGTAACACCGATGGTGAAACTCGAAGGTCTGGCGGCGGGCCTCACGCTCGAGATCATCGCGCAGGCAGTGGATGGCAATTCGCAGGGTGTGGCCTGCAATCCGATCCTGGTGACCATGCCACTAACTGAAAGCAAACCGGAGGCATCGGCCTCTTCAGCGCCGGAGCTGGCTCCGCTGGCAGCGATAACGCCTAACGGGAATGGCAGTCGCCGTTCCGCGCGGGTGAGTTAGCCCGGTCAAAGATTGTTCTGGGGGAACGCCCACGTCGCCGAAGGTGGCGTGGGTTTCTCTTTTTATTGGTAGTGGTAAGCCGGCCTCCGTCTACGCACGCAGGGCAGGGCGGAGAGCCGGTCTCACAGGTGCCTTAGTAACCGGTCGCGCCGGAACTGTGGACGGTGGTCGAGTGGGTGGTGGTGCTCGTGCTCGGTGTCGGTTCGCTGACGGTGGTCGTGCAGCCGACGACGGCAATGAGCAGGCAGGCTGTGCAGAGCATAACGGTGAGAATTGATTTCATGATGTTCTCCCGATATCCGGCCCGAACGGAAAAGCAAGCGTCTCGGTAGGCGCGGTTGTCGCGAAAGGTATCTATTCCCGCAGCTGCAATCAGCTTTTCGAGGCGGGATGTCTCGGCTGGGACTGGACAAGCCGTCGGAGTCGAAGCAATGAAAGCCTGGCTGCCAATATGAAATTGATCGATCGCTTCGTCGGCCGTGAGCTGCTCGTGAACGTGCTGTTCGCGATCGTGGTCCTGAGCCTCGTGCTGGTGGTGGGGAATATCTTTCGCAAGCTCCTCCCGCTGCTCGTGAATCACGATGTGCCGCTGGAGTTTCTCATCACGTTTATCGCCTACGTCCTGCCGTTCTCGCTCATCTTCACGATCCCGTGGGGCCTTTTGACGGCCATCCTGCTGGTCTTCGGCCGGCTCTCGGCGGATAACGAATTGATCGCGCTCCGCGCCAACGGCGTGAGTGTGACGCGGGTCTGCGTGCCGCTGGCTTTGCTGGCGGTGGTGAGCACGGCGATCTGTCTCTGGCTGAATGTATCGGTGGCGCCGGCCGCGCAGGAGAAATTGCGGAGCAGCATCTTCGATCTTGCGACGCAGAACCCGATCGCGCTCTTTGGCGGTGACCAGGTGATCGATCAATTCCCGGGCCGGAAGATTTACGTCGGGAAAAAAGAGGGCAACAAGCTGGAGAACATTCTCGTTTTCCAAATGGGTGAGCATGACCTGCCTATCCGGGTGACGCATGCGCGAACTGGCCTGCTGGAGACGGATTTGCCTAACAAGCGGCTGCTGCTCCATCTCTACGACGCGCGTTATCAGGAACGGGACGCGAAGGATCCCTACGATCTGCGCAAGATCAAGGACGGCATCAGCCTGGCCGAGGGCACGCTGCCGATCAGCCTGGAGGAACTTTACGAGAAGGAAAAGAAGCGGCCGACGCGGTCGGCGCTCTCGCTGTCGCAATTGATGGAGCAACTGAAGTCGGGCGAACGCCGCGACCGGAGCGCGACAAAAACGGAGATCAACAAGCGGTTTTCGTTCCCCTTTTCCTGCATCGCCTTTGCACTCATTGGTGTGCCACTGGGCATCACCACACATCGGCGCGAGACGTCGGTCGGTTTCGCCACTGGGCTGATCGTGGCGATCTTTTATTTTCTCTTCATCATCATCGCCGACACGATGCGGGCCAACGCGAAGATTCATCCTGAGCTGCTCGTTTGGTTTCCGAACGTGCTTTTCATTTTCATCGGCGCCTGGCTCTTTCGACGGCTGAGCAAGCAGTAGCGCTGGTTTCGTGGAGAGACGCCCGCCGTGGCGTCACAGGTTGCAAATCTGGCGGGCCAAACGGACGGGCGGCGCCCGTCCCTCCAACATCGGCTACTACGCCGGGGCGGCTTTTTCCTCCGGCACTTCGTCGCTGATGACGAAAAACTTCTTCAAGGTCGCGCTGCCAAAGTTGGTCGTGAGGGGGCGACATCCGCCGCGTCGCGCTCGGCCGCCATTCACAACCCGCCCGACGCGCGGGACGTTGTGGCAGGCGTCGAAGGTGTGCCTGCTATCGCCCAGATAGGCCTCGAACCAGACGCTGAAATCCATCGGATAGGGCGCGGACGGCCCGCCGATATCGCCTAGATAGCCGTTAAATTTGCCCGGGAGCTTCCTTGCTTGCGGAAACTTGGACGCGCGGTCGATTCCGCAATCGTTGTGGCTTGGCCTGATAAATGACGATTTGCGGCGGAAAAGCCGCAGTGAGACGGTGGAACGTCTACAGTGAAAGTTATTGAGAGAAAGGAAACGCGCGCTCCGGCCGCTAACGGTCGTGATGCACATCGTCTCATTTGCATTAGGGCCGCGCAGCGCGCGGGTACGACCGCTTTGCAATTCGCGCTTGAGGCGGCAGGGTTAAAGAACTTTAGCGAAGTTTTTCACCCCTCGCCTCTGAACGATGGCGCGGGAAGCTTTGTGCGCTTTGCGCGCGAGCGCAACCTTCGCCTGTGCGATACAACCACCCGCGCAGAGGTGGTGAAAATCGCAGACTCTTATCTGGATTGGATACGGGAACTTACTGCACCGCGCCATGTTGTGATCGACGTGAAGCTGAACTCCTGGTCGGTCCTTTCATCCTGGTGGCGTTATCCTCATTAAGAACCTTTTTTCCTGGCTCATCTCAAGCGAAGAAAGGCCGTATTGATCTTTATTTGGCGCGAGAACTTGGCCGATCAACTCCTAAGTGGATTTATCGCCAGCGAGTTCGGCATCTGGCATAATCTGACGGTGGAGAAAGTTGCGGGTCGCACACTCAAGGCACCGCTCGGGCAACTCAAGGAGCTTGCTGGCTGGGTCACACGCGCCGAGGTCGCATTACTCGATTACCTGCGGGGTTACTCGCGAAGCATTGTCATGCGCTATGAGGACCTGTTTACGGCTAACGACTTATCGGGCACCTTTCGGCAACGGTTCGCGGAGGTGGTCGATATCGATTTGCCGAAACGAAACCTGATGCCGGTGCAGCCGAATACTGCGGCGAAACGGTCCATCGTAACAAATTGTGACGAGATCACGAGCGCCCTTGCGCCTTTTGCGGATTGGCGCCGCAGCGAGTGGGAAAAGCGGGCGCGGCTTAAGGGAGATTTACGTGTGGACCTGCCCTACTTCGGTGCTGCCGACGTCGCGGTTTGAAACCCGAGTCCCGATCCTACTGTCGAGCCCAGCCCAATTATGCGAACCAAAGTTGGAATAGGCATCCCCAGCTATAATCGTGCTAGTAGCCTTGAAAAATGTATTTCGGCCGTTCGACGATTGACGCCTCAGCCGTTTGAATTGGTAATCGCGGATGACGGATCTACGGATGGCACGGCAGAAATGTGCGCGCGTGAAAACGTCGTTTGCATTCGCGGCCGAAACAGGGGGGTCGCATGGAACAAAAATCGAGCGCTCTTTTTCCTTCATCGAGTTCTCGATTGCGACATACTTATCCTGCTTGAGGACGATTGCTACCCAAAAGATTCTGGTTGGCACGACCCATGGATCAGGGCAGCCGAGATGTGGGGACATATTAACCTTGCCGGGCTGTGGTTCCGTGAGCGCTTCCTAGGAGGAGCCGGCAGCGTAACCGAGCCGTTCATATCAAAATCGATCTCGGCACAGTGCGCCGCCTTTTCTCGTCGCGCTCTTAGCGCCGTCGGCTTTTTCGATTCTAGATTTAAGACATATGGCTATGAGCACCTCGAACACTCTACACGGCTCGTACGAGCCGGATTCGGTGGCGAGATTAGGCGGAGAACAAATGGCAAATCCGAGTTACTCTTTTACCTTTTAGCAGCGAACCTCACAATGGCCCCCACAATTAGCTACCGAAGCGAAACTTCTGTGCGGACCAACCGCGAGATCTGGGAGCGCATCCGGCGAGACTATGGATTCCGTCTTCCATGGCGTTCAGCAGAGGAATACGAACAGTTTCGCAAGGAAATTGAGAGTGGCATCGAAATTGCGAATCTGTCTTGGACTCGAAGAATACTCACACGGCGGCAGTGGGTTATGGGTAGACCTCTTAAAACAACCAGATAACGAGAGCTTGATCTCCAATCTAGGAAAAATCGGTTCGTGAAAGCAGTTTGTGGGCAAGTTTTCAACTCGCCACGAGGCGCCATTGAGCGGGGCTCCTCCCTACGGGTGAACGAAGTTGTGGCGAAATTGAGCCTCTACCTATTCCGAGACGAGATCGCTGATGATGTGAAACTCCTTTAGGTTCGCGCTGCCGAAATTTGTCGTTAGGGCGACGTCGGCCGCGTCGCGCCCGGCCGCCATCACGATGCGCCCGATGCGCGGAACGTTATGGCGGGCGTCGAAGGTGTGCCAGCGATCGCCCAGGTAAACCTCGAACCAGCCGCTGAAATCCATCGGTAGGACGACCGGCACGCCAATGTCTCCCATGTAGCCGGTGACATACCGCGCCGGGACATTCATGCAGCGGCAAAAAGTGAGCGCGAGATGACTGAAGTCGCGGCAGACACCCTGCTTTTCGTTGTAGACATCGAAGGCTGATTTCGAGGGATGCGCCTTCTGGTAATCGAAGGCGATGTGATTGTGCACCCAGGTGCTGATGGCCTGCACCCGCGGCCAGCCCGGAGGCGTCTGGCCAAAAAGCTGCCAGGCGATGTCGCTCAGCTTATCCACTTCGCAGTAACGGCTCGGCATCAGAAACACGAGCGTCTCGTCGGGCAGGTTCTCAATGTTGTGCTGGATGGCTTCCGGCGATTGCCGGTCGGGCTCGCCGCTGTCCTCAATCAGGGTTTCAAGGGAGAGACGGAGATTGCCGGCGGGCGCGAGGAGGCGGGCGCAACGGTTGCCGAAGAGGTCGGTGTAATAGGAAACGTCGACCTGCGGCTCGACCTGCAATTCCTCGGGTTCGCGCAAATCTGGCACGCGCGAGGGATGCACGAAGAGCATCAGGACCATCGGGGTCGGTCCGCGCAGCTCAAACTCGATATCGAATCCAATCTTAATCAGCATATTCGTTAGGCAAAGTGTTCCTGAAGGCAGTCGATAGGCGCTATTATTCTCATCTGCGGGGCGGGCTGGTGCATGTTTTTTATCAGCCGAAATGCTGGAAAGTCTTCCAAAATTCCGGCCACGATTTCTTGAAGCCACGGCAGACGAAGATGTCGGGATGATCTTTCGTCTCTTCGTTGCGCACGCCGTAAGGATTTGTGACGTGGCCGGCCAGTTCGACGCGATTTGCCAGCCACTCGGCGTCGTCGCGCGAGAAGCCAACCAGGATCACGACCTCGGGCGGCTCTGCGCCGTAACCGCGCCACCAATAGGTGTTGGTCCCGCAGATCACCTCCGGCAATCCACGCGGGTGGCCGTAAAGGTTGATGGCGCCGGCTTCGCCGTAATTGCCGGCCAGAATGGCAGTGTGCGCTCGCTCCGTTTCGGGAAGGCTCTGGTAGATTCCGGCGACGGTCGCAGCCAGTTCGGGCCAGCCGATTTGCTCGGTGAAGTTGTCGTGGATCTTGCTCGTTAGGCGCCAGCCCGCGGAATTAATCGGCGCGATCGGCAGCATCGTGACTGCGCTGAAAATGGCGCCGGCGCCCAGTGCCGCCCAGGTGCCGCCGCGGCCAATGCGCGCGGCGGTCGGACTGCGGCGCGAGAGCCATTCGTCCCAGAGCACCGCGCCCGCGGCGAAGAGCATCGGAAACGCCGGCGCCATATAGTAGAAGCGACCTTGGGCGACGAAAAACAAAATGAGCGGCACGAGGAACATCCAGCCGAGCGCGCGAAAACGACGTCCCGCCGGCGCGACAAAATAAAAGTAAAGCCCGGCCAGCCAGAGCGGCAGGGTGAACAGGTTGGCGTTCACGAAAAGCTGCTGCACGAAATAGCCGTCCGTCCGCCCCATTTTGACGTCACGGGCGTGGATGTGATTGAGGAAGGCGAGCGAGATGAAATCGTGCTGCATCTGCCAGATGAGATTCGGCAGAAAGATCACGATCGAGAGCGCCGCGCCCGCCCAGAGCCACGGGCTTTTCAGATTACGCCGGAGCGATGTGAGCAGGACGCCGGCGACGATGCCCGCGATGAAAAATATCATCGTGTATTTCGTCATCATCCCCAGACCCAGCGCCGCGCCGATCGCGAGCCACCAGCGCGGATTCTCCGAGCGCAGCAAACGGATAACGAAATAGGCAGCCAGCACACACCAGAGATAATCCGGCGAGAGGTATTGCAGCATCGTTCCCATGCAGATGGACATCGGCGCCACCGCCGCGGCGAGGGCGGCGATCACTTGTGCCCAGCGTCGGGCGCCCAGTTCGCGCGCCATCATACCGGTCACGACCATCGCAATACTTTGCGCGAGGGCCGCAAAGAAGCGCACCCCAACGGGCGAAGGTCCAAAAAGGGTCAGCGCGATCCGTGCGAGGAACGAAGTGAACGGCGGATACGAAACATAGCCCAGTCGAGGAACCGCGCGTCGTCGAGCAGTCCGAGCTCGTCGCGATGAAATCCGTAATGCCAATTGGTCGCGCAATGCAGAGCGAGTCGCGCGGCCGCCAGGGTGATCAGAAGGGGGAACGCTTGAGGGGACGGGGAGGTTGGATGTCTGCTCGTTTCCATAGGACGATCAGATTAGCAGAAATTGACCGCTGAGAACGCGGAGGACGCAGAGTTTTTTGAACGTAAAGAAGCCACCTCTTCTCTTCGCTCCAGCGGTAAGTTTTCGATTCGTTAGGCTGCGTGCCCGAATTGCGCCGTTACCCGCAGTTCGCCTCCCGCGGCGATTTTGACGTCGCGCAATTTCACTTCGCCGAACGGCAAGGCCATGAGCGAGAATTCGCGCCCATCAAAGCGCTGCAAGTGGGGCGCAATAAATCCGCAGGCCAGCGTCCCGAGCGTTCCTTCGCCATCGCACCCGAGTCCGGAGAGGCGCGCGTTCAATTCTTCATTGATCGCTACGTTGCCGCTGATCCGGAGCGCGGCGTTGAGAAAGAGCTTCTTCGCGCTCACGTATACGATCACCTTGAGCGCGCGCTCGGAACTGGCCTGGAGCTCGATCCGGACGCTTTCCACTTTCACGCCCTGCTTCAACGCTTCCGTTTGCGCGCCTGCGAGCACGAGGTCTTCGAGATCACTCAACGCGATTGCGACTTCCACCTGGCCGTTCGTGGCCTCCTGGAGAAGCAGGAGCACGTTTCCATCCCGGTCTCGCCCCTGGTTGAGTTGAACGTCGCGCGCGGAACAGGTGAGTTCTACGTTTGCCCGCTGCACGATGATCGGTCGCCCGCTGACCTGGAAATCTTCAACCCGCAATCCGGGCTCGACCGGGCCCACCGGCGGGAGCGGTCGCGGCGGCGGCCGTTCTCCCGCACTCGCGCCATCGAGCGAAAGGCGGATCGCCGCCAGTTTCGGATAACCGGCATCTTCTACCGTTACGATGGGACCGGTTGGCCTAACGACGCGGAGGATGCTTTCTTCGAGGGCGGCGCGCAATGCCTCGGCATCCGCCGGAAAGGTCTTGGTGGTTAAAGGAAACATACGGTGATGCTACGAAGTTCGACGTTTGATCGGATGCCCGGTGGCGGCCGGCGCATTCTTGACCCCTGTCGCGCGGCTCCTGCTTAATCGCGACATGAAGATGACCCTCCAGCCGCGCGAATTCCCAGTCAAAATTTCGAACTCACTCAAGGTTCTCTGTCTCATCCTGCCGCTGGCCTGTTTTTCGTTAGGGCCGGCGACTGCGGCCAAGTTGAAGGAAGCGCGCGTCACGCAGGTGATCAAAGACGTTAGGCTTCTTCCCAAAACCGCTGCGCCGCGGCCTGCTACGGTGAGCAAGGTGTGAGACGGCAGGGCCGTTCGGACCGGAGTGGAATCACGCGCCGAACTATGTTTACCGACGAAACCCTGGCGCGGCTTGGCTCGAACACGGTCTTCAATTTTGACCAGGGCACGCGCAATCTCGAGCTCGGCGGCGGCGCCATGCTCTTACGTGTTCCCAAAGACGCCGGCCGGCGCGCAAATCAATACCGCCGCGATCACGGCGGCGATCAGGGACAGAGAGATTGCGGGTTCCGTTGCCCTAACGAGCAGTCTCGCCCAGTTAATCGCCCAACCGGTCTTCCATGTAACCGGAACCGAGCGCGATCCCCGCGATGAGTAACGCTCCGGCGGTGGCGAGCGGTACCGGATCGAATGGCGCCGGGGGAAGTGACTCCACACCCGATTCGCTCACCACGGCCGGCGCGCCGGCATAGCGCCCGTGGCGCGGCCGCTTGAAGCGTTCCGCAAAGCGCTGCAACCGATCGGGCAAAGTTGCGTTGCCCATCGGAATTCCGTGACCGCATCCGACAACGTTAGGCCGAAGGTCCGCCAGTTTTTGAACCGACTCGCGGGTCGCATCCCAATTCATGTTGAAGGGCGCGCCCGCTCGAGCCAGTTCCTTTTTTCCGCTCGCCAGCCCGATCCAGGAGTCCATGTTCATAGTCGCAAATGCATCGCCCACCAGTAGGACGCGGTCGGATTCGCGGAAAAAAGAAACATGCCCGGGAGAATGGCCCGGCGTCGCGATCCACCGCCAACCGGCCAGTCCCGGCAGGTTGTCGTTAGGCAATTCCCGCACCTTCTCGCCGACGTCGCGGGTTCGGTGCGGCATGAAACGGGAGAGGAAGGCTATCGCCCCTCCGATCGTCGGATCAGGCGGCGGATAATCCGAGCCGCCAGTGAGATAGGGGAGTTCCATCCGGTGTGCGAAAATTGGCACCTCCCAGCGCTCGGCCAATTGCTGCGCCGACCCTGCGTGATCGAAATGCCCGTGCGTCAGGAAAATCGCCGCCGGTCGCGAGCCCGCGCCAAAACGCGCCTCGGCCGCGGCGAAAATCTGTTCGGCGCGTCCCGGTAAGCCGGAGTCGACCAAGGCCCACGGCTCGCCCGGATGGCCAACCAGATACGCGTTGACGAAGCTAA
>JBBPZW010000159.1:0-12682 GCA_038198475.1 Chthoniobacterales bacterium
CGGTAAAGGGCCTGGCTTCTTCCAGAGCCAGCTCCATCACTCTCCTCCTCAACAACTCGTAGATCCGCTGGCTGGTCTTGCGATTGACCACCGCCAGCTTACTCGCGCTCAGAGCCGAAACATCCGTGCAAAACATCTTTATCAATTTCTTAAATTTTCGCTCCGAAATCCTTGCATCAAAAATATATCTGTTTCCCATTGCCGCCCAACATTATACACGACATAGCAACCTCTAATCTGGGCAAGACCCATGCTAATACTTACGCTGGCTTGTGGCGTGGTAAGACTCCGACTGGGGCGTTGTGATCCGGTGCTTCCGCGTGGTGATCGTCGATACACGGGGAAGATTTTTCTTATTCCTTGATCGCTGATCCGGGCACTGGAGGATTTTAATCCGCCGCGAGCAAAGCCCAAATCGGCTCCAAATCCGCATCCTCCAGCGCCATCAGTCGGAATTTGGGTCGATTCGAGTGGCCCGCTCCAAATGCGCCTTCGCTCGGATGAGGTCGCCCGGAACTACCGATTCTCGACGAGCATTGGGAGTGCAGCCTGGCTCGCCGCGACATGATCGCTCACCTTTCGCATTTGCGATGTTAGAGCGTCGATCTGTTTCTGCTGCTGCGCGACCGTTGACCGCAAGTCCTTTTGCTGCGCGAGTGCCGATCGGAAATCATCTCTTTGCTGCGCGACAGTGGTTTCCAAACTTTCGACCTTCCGATGCTCCTTGAGAAACTCGTTGAGCAACATCGCGTTCACCGCTTCGTAACGCACTGTGTAGGGCTTGCCTTGGTCGTCGCGTGCGACCAAATCGGGATCGACCTTTTCCACTTGCTCGGCTACGAGGCCAAACTGTGGGATGCCATCGGGGTCAAGCTGCTGCTTGTAGCGAAAAGTCACTGGCTGCAATGAAAGGATGGCTTCACTCGCCTTGTCCATTGGTTTGATCCCTTCCTTGTATCGGGCCGAGGAAACGATGGTGCCGAGCTTACCGTTATTATCAACGACTACTCCTACCCCGTTGGGAACAGTCACGCCACTGATCCCGGCGATAAACGTCGCTGTCTGAACTCCAGTCGTGCCGATCCGAATCGTGTTGGTGTCGTTACTGACACCCGGGCTGCCAATACAAATGGTGAAACTTCCAGTGCTAATATTCATTCCGGCTTCATAGCCCAGCCCGGTGTTATCGCTTCCGTTCACTCTTTTGAGTGACTCGACACCAATTGCGGTATTCCTGAGACCTGTGGAGTTAATAAAAAGCGTATACATACCGAATGCGGCGTTGGCCTCCCCGGTTGTATTATTTTGCAGTGCAAGCGCACCAGCTGCTGTGTTTGCGAGACCCTTGGTATTGTTCTGCAGTGCAGCCGAGCCGACGGCGGTATTGTTGTCACCTTTGAGATTGCTGAAGAGCGCATGAAAGCCCACGGCTGTGTTGGTGGCACCGGTCGTGAGGCTAAACAGCGCGTCCTCCCCCTCAGCGGTGTTGAAGTTGAGATAGCCGCCATCCGGGGGCGGAACAACGGCGCGCGCTGTCGGCGAAACCCCAAAGCAGCCGAGCGTTAGTGCGATGAGAACTGGCAGAATTGTTGTGTTTTTAGATTGAGTCAGCGAATTCATGGTTCTTTCTTTTTCCGCGCTAGGTGGATTCTGTGATTCGCGGGTCCGGAAGGGGCGAAGAACCTAGCGCGCAAACGTCCTCCGCCTGATTCGAATCCGTTTGCGCGCATTTGACGGCTTCGCGCCCATTGTTGCCAATAAGTAAATCGTTTTCAAAGATCCTCGCCATCGTGCGGGAACGACGCTCCGGGCGCGGTGGGTCGATTTCCCGGTCGAGCAAAGCACCAAATTACGCGCGAGCGTCGCGCCAAGGAGGTAGGGTTGGAAGAATGCCCGCCTTTTCCAGGCAAAGCATTGATCTGGAAAAGCCCTTACTGGTTAGTCAACCAGACGAGCGGCCGGCTCGGTGGGGGCACGTGATGTCGTCCCACTTCCGCACTCGCCAGAGCGTCGCCGTTTGAGTTACGTCCCCCTGCAACAAGGACAATGCCGTCCTGGAGGAACGTCGTCCGAAACACGGATTAATCGCTTTCAATCGTGAATTGGATTGAGGCGCATTCACCGACACTCGTTGAAATATCGCAAGCCGCGACCCGTCCGCGTAGACACTTGTTGACCAATAAGTTGCGCATTCGTGCACATCACTACGTCTCCTTGCGTTTCAGCAACACGACGGTCGAAGAGCATTTCCTACTATGAAAATTGCTCTTCAGAGGGAAAAGAAATTTGGGTTGGGTGGGACTCGAACCCACAACCAACGCCTTAAAAGGGCGCTGCTCTACCATTGAGCTACCAACCCGGCGCGAGCTTCAGGTCTTACGATGAATCGTCAGCCGGCGCAAGAACGAGCCCCAAATTGCGAAGCGCCCGCCCTACAACCGCAAAAGATCGCGCAGCGAATTATGCGGTCGATCGAGTTGAAAGACGGCCAGCCCAGCCTTGGTCGCGCCGGCCGCATCCCGTACCGGGTCGTCTCCCACATGCAGCACCTCGTTAGGCAAAAAGCCGCTCGACTCGAGCGCGCGGCGAAAAATCAAGGGGTCGGGCTTGTCCGCACCCAGCTCGCTCGAAAGGAAGATGTGCCGGAAATATTGCGAGATCGAGAGGTGGCCAAAAATGTCACGGAGACGGCCATCAAAATTTGAAATTACGATCAGCTGGTAACGCGGAGCCAGCGCCTCGAGGACTTCGCGAACCTCGGGATAAAGCGCCCAGACGCCCGGTTCGGCAAAGAGGCGGTAGGCCGCCTCGAAAAATCTGTCGCGGCCGGACGAATCGATCCCCAACGAGACCTGGTCGAGAAGGCGATCGACCAGTTCCCGCCACCAATTCTTGTCGTCATCCGGGCGCGGCTCTCCTTCCGTTGACGGCCGAACCGGCGCCTCTTTCCAGAGCCGCCCAAAAACCCGATCGACCGCGTCAGGGTCGAGTTCGAGCCCTTGCCGCTGCCCGATCGAGGCGTAGTGCTGGCCCACACTTTTCGTTAGGCGAATCAAAGTATTGCCGGCGTCAAAAGAGATCGCTTTGATCATGCGTTCTTTCCTTTCGCACAAGGCCGGCCCGCGCTCCGCTACTCTTTTCGCTTTCGAGATCGCCAGGCGGGCGTATCAGTTAATCTCCGCCTGCAACACGCCCGACCCATGAGTGTGACTGATCCGTGTCTCGATCCCAAATGGGACCAATCTCCCGGTGAAGAACTGGCCAACAGCATCAGCCACGGGCTCGGGCTGGTGGCGGGCTTGATCGGCGCGCCTGTTCTCATGCTGGCTGCCTGGCGCAACGGTGACCGCTTCTTTTTTGCCGGCACGGCCGTTTTCGCCGCGGCGATGCTGCTCGTCTATCTCGGTTCGACGCTCTATCACGCCTGGCCGCGCGGCACGATCAAGTCGGTTTTCCAGGTGATCGATCACTCGGCCATCTTTCTCCTGATCGCGGGCACTTACACCCCATTCACGCTCGGTCCGCTGCGGGGCGCCTGGGGCTGGACGATTCTCGCGCTCGTCTGGGCACTGGCGATCTTCGGGGTGATTTTGAAAAGCGTCCACGGCACCGAGGAACGAAAAAAACTCTCCATGGCTCTTTACCTCGGGATGGGCTGGTTGATTGTGCTCGCCTTCCGGCCGCTCCTGCAAAATGTGCCGCTAGCGAGCCTGGGGTGGCTGGTGGCGGGCGGTCTGGCTTACACAGGCGGGATTTACTTCTTTGTCAGCAAGCGCATCCGCTACACTCATTTTATCTGGCACTTGTTTGTTCTCCTCGGCACCGGGTGCCACTTTCTCGCCGTCTTCTCCTGTGCTTCCGCATGATCACTTCGCCTAACGACACCCTGCCGGTCGAGCATAACGATCCGGTCAACGCCCGCATCCTCGCCATTTCGGAGGATAAGATCGCCGGCTTTGTGCGGGAGCCGTTTGCCGAAATCGCCAACCGGGCCGGGTTGCCGGTCGAGACCGTGCTCGAGCGCATTATCGCCATGCTCCGCGCCGGAACCGTCCGGCGGGTGCGCCAGACGCTGCTCGCGACCAACCTGGCCGATGGCGCGCTCGTGGCCTGGAAAGTGCCGCCGGAAAAAATCGACGCCGCCTTCGATTACATGTCGCAACAGGATCCCTTTTCAGGACACGTTGTCCTCCGTTCAACCGACGCGGTCACACCCGGTTCGGAGTACAAACTCTGGACGACGCTGAAAGTGCCGCACGGTTTTTCGCTCCAGCGCCATGGCGAGATTCTGACCCGCCTGGTCGGCGCGGATCATTTCCGGCTCATGCCGGCGAAAGGAATTTTCACCCTCGGTGTCGGCCATGTGCGCCGGAAAAATGTCGAGCCCGGCACGAAAGCGGAGGAGCCGGCGACGATGATCGTGGTGCAACCGGCCACCCTGACGGAAAAGGAATGGACGATCCTGACCGCGTTGAAACGCGAATTTACGCGGGACGAAATTCATGAGTCACCGTGGATCGCGCGGGCGGAAGAGGCTGGCGTTTCGTTAGGGGAATTTTTCGCCATAGCAGAGGATCTGACGAAACGAAAGATTATCGGACGTTTCTCAACCTTCCTCGAGCACGTCAAACCATCGGCCAGTGGCGTTCGCGTAACACGTTTCAATGCCTTGTTTCACTGGGCGGCGCCGACGGGCCGCGAAGTGGAAGCCGGCGGCGAAGTGGGCCGGCACGAAATTCTGACCCATTGCTACTGGCGCGAAGCCGGACCGGAATTCCGAAACGTCAACATCATGGCTGTCGCGCACGGAACGGACAAGTCACGTTTGCTCGCGCACAAGGCAGCGATCGATCGGCATCTCGTGGAATGCGGAATCCCGGTTTCCTATACGAATGTTTTCTGGGGCGGGCGGAGCGAGATCAAACCGTCAGAGATTTCGCCACAGATCTATCGCAAGTGGCTGGCGGACGTCGGCGCGAAAGCCTGAGCGCGCGTTCGGCCCAACTCGCCGAGCAGAGCGACCGCAAACGCCAGGCGGTTGATCGGACGACCGAGCATCATGGCGAGCGAGGCGGCCCGATCGCGCAGCTCCTCGGGAAATTCTTCCGGCGCCTGGTTCACGTTCACTCCGATCCCGGCGACCGCCGTCCACTCGGAACCGTGGCCGGCTCTCGTCTCGACCAGCACGCCGGCCACTTTTTTCCCATTCAAATAAACGTCGTTAGGCAACTTGATCGCCGGATCGAGCCCAGTCTCGTTCCGAATCGCGGCCGCCACCGCCCCGGCCGCCCAGTTCGTTAGGCGAACCGACTCCACGATCGGGATTTGCGGCCGCAGGAGAATCGAAAACCAGAGCCCGCGGTGTGCTGCCGACTCCCAGCGATGCCCCCGCTGGCCCCGCCCGGCGGTTTGGTGTTCGGCAAAGACGACGAAGCCTTCCGGCAGTTCGGGCGTGAGCATTTGCAAGAGGAAATCATTTGTCGAACGGGTCGACTCCAAGACAATGATGCGCCGTCCGATAACACTTTCGCCTAGCGAGGCGCTGAGTTCGGCCGCGATCAGCCGGTCAGACTGCGACTTCCCCGATTCCTCCTTCTTCCTGCTCATGCTCCTGCTCCTAATCCCTCCGGGAATGGCGAAGCGAAGATTGGGAGCAGGAGCAAGAGCAGGATTAGGATTTGTCGTTAGACTGCGACATGGGTCAGCTCGAGTGAGAAATCGATCGCCGGCGCGGAGTGGGTGAGCGCCCCGATCGAGACATAATCCACGCCCGTGGCAGCGACCTGCCGCACGTTGCGCAGGTTGATCCCGCCGCTCGCTTCAAATTTCACTTTCCCCTTCCCGATCGCGACCGCCTCGCGCATCTGGGTGCCGTGCATGTTGTCGAGGAGGATGACTTCGATACCCGGGACCTCGAGGAGGGCGCGGACTTGGTCGAGGTTATCGGCTTCCACTTCGATCCGAAGGCCGGGATGTTCCTTGCGAACGCGCTCGATCGCGCTGCTCAAACGGGCGAGCCCGTCGCGCGCGAGGAGGTGGTTGTCCTTCACCAGGACCATGTCGAAGAGCCCAAAGCGGTGGTTCGTTCCGCCGCCCGCCGCGACCGCCGCCTTCTCAAACTTCCGCAAACCGGGAGTGGTTTTGCGCGTATCGAGAATCTTCGCGCCGTTGGCCCCGGCTGCCTCGACGAATTGGCGGGTCAGCGTCGCGATCCCGCTCAGGTGCTGGAGGAAATTGAGCGCGACCCGTTCGGCGGTGAGGATGGACCGAGCCCGGCCGCGTATTTCAAGGACGGCCATCCCGCCGGCCACCGTTGCGCCGTCTTTCTGCACAATCTCGACCCGCACCTCGGGATCGACCCGGCGAAAGATCTCGGCGGCGACCTCCGTGCCGGCGACGATGGCCCGCTCCTTGGCGATGGCGCGGGCGGAAGCCATCTCGTTTTCGCCCACAAAATACTGGCTCGTGACGTCGCCGCTCCCGACATCTTCACGCAGGGCGAGATCAACCAATTGGAGATCTTCGGCGGTCAACGGCATTCTCCAATAATGCGGGAAGAATCCCGGTCAACAAGCCCCCCCGGTACAAAAAAGATCCGGGCAGGGCACGCGAGGAGAAACCCTTCAAATGCGAGAGCGTGCCACCGCCCGAATCGCCTTAACCAGTGAAGATAGACAGCGGTGGTTAGGCACCGTTCAAAAGATTTTTTGTAGCCGGGGACGCTGTCCCCGGCCGCGTTAGGCATGGCGACACTTCAGGGCGGCCGGGGTCAGCGACCACCGGTTACAACATCAGCTCGCCCTGAGTCTGGGTCCCGGCGCGGGCGGCTTCATCGCGCACGTCCTGGAGGAGTGATTTGAATTCACATTCTTCCAGCGCCTGGATGAGGCGGGGGTAATCGGGAGTGATTCGCAGCTCGTCGATGGGCATGGGCAACGGCAGGTGACAATCGAGCTCGACCATCTTCCGGTTCTGCAGGATCTGCTCCCGCGCTGTTTCGATCTTGTCGCGCGTCTTGGGCAGTTTCACCTGGTCGAGCCCGGCGAGGAGCGCATCGAGGCTGCCAAATTCTCGCAGCAGCTTCGCGGCCGGTTTTCGCCCAATCCCTATTCCGCGGATGTTATCGACCGCATCGCCCGAGATCGCGAGCACGTCGCCGATCATGGGAGGCGGCACATCCCATTTCGCGGTCACCTCTTCCGCCCCGAGCAGGGCAAAGGCATCCTTCGGCGAGGCCAGGTCGGCCTTCGCCGTGCTGTAAATTTTCACCTTCGAATTCACCAGTTGAAAGAGATCCTTGTCGTTCGTCGCGAGGATCGATTCGATTCCCCGCTCGGCCGCTTTCACGGCGTAACAGCCCATCAAATCGTCCGCTTCCGTGTCGGGAAGGGAGAGATTCTTGAACCCGAGCGCCGGCATCAGTTTCTGGATGTAATCAATCTGTGGCACCATCGGCGGCGGCATCTCCTTGCGCGTAACCTTGTATTCCGGCTGCAGCTCGGTGCGGCGTTGCGGCAGGCCCATGTCCCACACGACCGCGGCAAGGTCGGGCTGGAGATGTTTCAGCATGAGCCGGAGCGATTTCGTGAACCCGAAAATCGCGTTGGTCGGTTCGCCGCGGGAATTCGAAAGATGGAGGATCGCGAAATAAGAGCGGTAAACGTAATAGTGGCCGTCGATCAGCAGGAGCTTCACGCGCTACTTTACGACAAGACCCGAGCGTGCAAATCCTACT
Source organism: Chthoniobacterales bacterium (assembly GCA_038198475.1). Lineage (GTDB taxonomy): Bacteria > Verrucomicrobiota > Verrucomicrobiia > Chthoniobacterales > UBA10450 > Palsa-1392. Next base: position 7,736 of record JBBPZW010000159.1, read on the forward strand.
CGGGTCTCATTGCTCCCATTCCTCCCATTAGCCTCATGGGAGATATGGGATCTATGCGACCTGTGGGCTAGTGTTTGTCGCGAATCGCAGTTAAGTGAGCCGCATGTCGGAGCAATGGATCGTGCGCGTGGAAGGCAAAGAATATGGCCCGGTCGACCTCGATGAATTACGCGACTGGAAGCGCGAAGGCCGCCTGATCCGGGAAAACGAAGTCCGCGAGCCGGACGGTGAGCGCTGGATCCTGGCCGGCGAGCTGCCGGAAATTTTCTCGGATGAGCCGGAGGAAGATGCCTCCGACCTGACGCCCCCGCCGCTGCCTGTGCAGCGGTTAAGCTTCGGTGAAATCTTCGCGCGCGGCTGGCGGATTTACCGGGCCGGTTTCGGCCGCTTCTTCATCCTCGCGCTTCTGGTGTCGGTTCCCATACTTGTTCTGCAGCTCGTCGCACCATTCCTCGAAATGCCGAAAGAGGGCTCGCTCGTACCGGTGATCACGGCCGCGGTAATAGCGTTTCTCATGCTGGTCTCGCTCGTGATTGCCTGGCCGTTCTCGCTCGGCGCCACCCAACTGCTGGCGGCGGACGTACACGCCGGGCGCAACCCCCCGCTGGGTGATCTGCTCAGCCGGGCGAAACCGCTTTGGACACGGATGTTTACCCTCGGGCTGATCGTTTACGCCAGCTACATCATCTGGACGGCGCTCCCGCTCGTCGTCGCGTTCTCGCTCGTGGCGGGCAGCACCACGGCCGGCCCGCTGCTGCTCACCCTGGCCCTGCTCATTTTCACCGCCTACATGGTGGCGCGCCTTTTCATTAACTTCCTCTTCTGGCAACAGGCCGGCGCGCTCGGCGACCGTCCGACGGCGATCGAGGCCTTACAGGAAAGCAAGGACCTGGCTCGCAGCGGAGCGGAACGTCCCCGCACCCAACGACCTCTCTACCGCGGGGCGATGATTGCCTCGATCTGGCTGCTGGTGATCATCGTCCTGAACGTCGCGATCGAGCTGCCCGCGGTGCTCTTCAAGATGCGCGGCGTAACGAGCATCGAACAGGCCGCCGCCATGATGCAGGCGATGGCGACAACGAATTCGTTCGACCTCCTCTCCAGCCTAACGACACTCCTGAGTTCCCTCATCCACGCCCTCCTCGGTCCCTGGCTGGCGGCTGTCTTTCTCGTCCTCTATCTTGATACCAAGGCCGGACAACCGCCCCGACCCCGTTAGCCTAACGAGCTAGGAAAGGCTCAGGTAAGGCGCGAGGCCGTGCAGGCCGCCTTCGCGGCCGAAGCCGCTTTCGCGATAGCCGCCGAACGGACTGGTGGGATCGAATTTGTTGTAGGTGTTCGCCCAGACGACGCCCGCCCGCAGCTTGCTCACGATCTTGAAGATCTTGCTTCCTTTGTCAGTCCAGACGCCGGCGCTCAGGCCGTAAGGAGTGTTGTTGGCCCGCTCGATGGCTTCCTCGGGTGTCCGGAAAGTCATGACGCTCAAGACCGGACCGAAAATTTCTTCCTGCGCGATGCGATGCGAGGCCGTCACACCGGTGAAGAAACTCGGCGGATACCAATAACCCTTTTCCGGCAAACGCAGCCGCGGCTGGACCAGCTCGGCGCCCTGTTGCAGGCCGCTGTCGACCAGTTCGCAAATCTTGTCGAGCTGCATCCGGGAATTGATCGCGCCGATGTCGGTGTTCTTATCGAGCGGATTGCCGACCCGGAGCGTGGAGATGCGGTCTTTCAGTTTGCGGATGACCGCGGGAAAGACGCCTTCCTGCACGAGCAAACGCGAGCCGGCGCAGCAGACGTGACCCTGGTTAAAGAAGATGCCGGAGATGATGCCCTCGACGGCCTGGTCGATGGCGGCGTCTTCGAAGATGATGTTGGCGGCCTTGCCGCCGAGCTCGAGGGTGAGTCTCTTTTCGTCCCGGCGACGGCGCGGGTGAGCATCTTGCCGACGGCGGTGGAGCCGGTGAAGGCGATCTTGTTCAAATCGTCGTGATCGACGAGGGCTTTGCCGGTCGGGCCCGCGCCGGTGACGATGTTGACCACGCCATCGGGCAGCCCGGCTTCGGCGAAGATTTCCGCCAGGTGCATGGCGGTGATGCTGGTGGTTTCGGCGGGCTTGAGGACGCAGGTGTTTCCGGCGGCCAGGGCGGGGGCGAGTTTCCAGGCGGCCATGAGGAGCGGGAAATTCCAGGGGATGATCTGGCCGGCCACACCTAACGACCGGGGCGTGCGGCCAGGGAAAGCGTATCGGAGTTTATCGGCCCAGCCGGCGTAGTAAAAGAAATGCGCGGCGACCAGCGGCAGGTCGATGTCGCGGCTTTCCTTGATCGTCTTGCCGCCATCCATCGTCTCGAGGACGGCCAGTTGTCTCGCCTTTTCCTGGATGAGGCGAGCGATGCGATAGAGGTATTTGCCCCGCTCGCGGCCGGGCATTTTGCTCCAGACTTTGCTGTGCGCGCGGCGCGCGGCCTTGACGGCGAGATCGACGTCGTGCGCATCGGCTTCGGCGATCTCGGCCAGCTTGCCTTCGGTGGCGGGGTTTATCGAATCGAAATACTTCCCGGAATGCGGGGCGCGGAATTTCCCGTCGATGAAGAGGGAATAGCGCGGCTTGATCTTGATGTAGTCGCTCTGTTCAGGGGCGGGTGCGTAGGCCCAGCGCTCGCCGAAATTGAGGCGACGGTCTTCGGGCACGAGCGCGCCGCCGTTCGCCGCGAGCGGTTTTGCCTCACGCACGGCAACTGCGACGGACGAAGTTTTTTTGCGGGCCATGCGCTTGTTCTAGCTTGATTGCCCTGATGGCGCACTCAAAAAAAATGACCGGCTGGAAGGACGGCCGCGCAGGAGACACAAAATTTTCGCGGAGGCCTCTTCATCCGATTCTACTCGGTGAAATCAGTCAATCGGTTACGCAAAAAAAGCTTGACCTCTGCCGAAAAACTCCGCCTACTAAACCCCTATGAAATATACAACCCTGCACAAAGTCGGTCTCACGACGATCGCTTTGGCTGCCTCGCTCGCGCTCAGTGCGCAAGCAGGTCAGCCAGGACTGTCGGCAACGCACGGAACGCCTGTTAAACGCATCGTCCCGATGTCAGCGAGACAATCGCCCAATACGCCGGCGTCAACTTACCAGTATGACGACGGGACGTCCGAACAGGGCGTCGGGTTTGGGAACGGAGCGCAAAACTTCGAGGCGATCTGGCTGAACCAGTTCGCCGTCATTCCCGGCCAAACTTCAATCACATCAGTCGATGTCGTCTGGGGGAGCCCGCTTTTCCCTGGGTTCGCTCCGAACGGCACACCGGTAACCATCGGCGTGTGGAGCGACCCAAATGGTGACGGTAATCCGAATGATGGGGTGTTGCTCGGTTCAGTTGCCGGTACCGTTCAGAACTCCGACACCGATACCTTTGTGACTTACACCTTCTCGTCGGCGGTGAACCTCCCTACAGGCGCCACCAGCTTCTTCGTGGGTGATATGACTCCGATGAACAACGGACCGCAGCAGTTCTGGCAAGGGCAAGACACGGAGGATCCCGCGCCAAACAAATCCTGGGCGGTGGCGATGAGCAGCGGCTCTGCCGTTGATCTCAACAACCTCGGAAACAACGACTTCATCTTCACGATTGATAGCCAGGGCCTGCCGGGTAATTGGCTCATCCGGGCCGACAGCGGAAATGGAACGCCAACGCCAACGCCGAGTCCCACGCCGACGGCTACGCCACCACAAGGCGCCCTTTGGTACAATGGCGACTTTGACGGCGTGGACGGCTTGACCAACGAACAGGACACCTTCGCGACCGGATACTCGCACGTCTATGACGACTTCAACGTTCCGGATTCTGCGGGATGGGATGTGGATTCGGTCTTCTCAAATGACCTCATCAGCACCACCGTCACTGGGGCGACTTGGGAAATCCGGCAGGGAATCACCTCGGGCAATGGCGGCACGCTCATCGCCAGCGGCACGACCATGACCCCGGTTGTGACTCCGACCGGACGTAGCGGCTTCGGGTTCACTGAGTTCATGGTCGAAGTCACCGGGCTCAGTGTGCACCTCAATACGGGCACTTATCACCTCAACGTGACGCCAATCGGCAGCCTTGATGGCGGACGCTCCTTCGATTCCACGACCAGTGGCGCGAACTGCATCGGCACACCGTGCGGCAATAACGACAACGCCTTCCTCGATAGCACGCTCTTCGGCGCGAACTTCGAGCCGGTGGCTGACTTCGGTGGACAATTCCACGACTTCTCCATGGGTGTGAACGGCGTAGTCAGCGGCGGCGGCGGCGGCGGTGATATTACGCTCACCGCGTCGATCCGTCACAAACATAACAACCGTCTCGTGGCCCTTAGCTGGACCCCGGCGGATGGCGACACCATAAACATCCTGCGTGACGGTGTGGTAATCCGGACGGTAACGGACGACGGCAGCGCTCAGGACCACCTTGGGAGCGGCCCAAGGGAACGCCACGTTTATCAAGTCTGCGAGGACGACGGCACCTGCTCGAACGAGGTGACGGTCAAAGTTCCCGGCGTCCGATAAGACAACCAAGACGTGCGATTAACAGAAACGTGAAACTCATCCGGGAGCCGTCCTAACCGGCTCCCGGATCGCTGCGGACTTTTTTGGTCGGCAGGGAAAGAACCATTCAGCTTTGGCTGAATGGTTCTTTTGTTTTGCCGGCTCGCGTGACGTCAGTTTTTGTTCGTCGGGTTGTGTCGGCCGCAGAACGCGGTGCTCCATTTCGGCGTGTGATCCGCCTCCAGCGGTTTGGCGGGCGACACGCCCGCCGCTGCAGCTAGAGCGAATGCCGTAAATTATTTCCGGGTAGCGCACTGAGAGGCGACGGTGAGCGGGTCGTCGATGAAGGCTTTGAGTGCGACCAGGAGGCGCTCGGTCAATTGCTCAGTGGTGCGGGCAATGAAGTCACTAAAGTA